>NZ_LAVK01000039.1 GCF_001083795.1 Streptomyces sp. SBT349 | reverse complement strand
GGGTCAGGAGGGGCGCGCCGTCCCCGTTCCGGCGTGGGCGGTGGTGATCAGCTCGGTGGCCACCTCCAGGGCGGCCAGGCGCCGCTTCTCGACGTCGGCCTCGACATCCCGGAGCGCGAACATCCCCGCGTGCAGGGTGAAGAGCGCGCTCATGCACCGCATCCGGTCGATCAGCGTCGCCCCCTCGGGCTCCACCAGCCCGACCAGGCCCATCATCCGCTCCTTGAAGTCCACGCCGATGCGCAGCTCGCGCAGCGTGCCCTGGTTCTCCTGCATGAAGCGGAACAGCGGCGCCGCGCTCCCGAGCGTGCGGCTGTAGCGGCGCAGCACCTCCTGCTTGGTCTCCAGCGTGCGCGGCTGCTCGCGGGCCCAGGCGACCAGCTCGTCCAGCGGCCGGGTGAGGTCCTCGAAGAGACCGACGAGGATGTCCTCCTTGGTCCTGAAGTGGTAGTAGAGCGCGGCCTTGGTGACCTGGAGGCGTTCGGCGATCTCGCGCAGCGACGTCTTCTCGTAGCCCTGCTCGGCGAACAGCTCCAGGGCTACGTCCTGGATGCGCTGGCGAGTGTCCGACCGGCGCGGCTGGCGCGTGCTGCTGCTCATCGCGTTCCCTTCACTTTGCCCGAATCTTACTTGACGACCGGCTAGTGGCGCTCGTACCGTCCTCAGAGTAACGAACTAGCCGGGCGACAAGTAAGTCGGAAAGGTGGGAACGTTGTCCCACAACACATCCGAGCGGGTCCAGGGGACCGCGGAGGAGTCGGGGACGGGGCAGCCGCGTCAGCGCAGTGTGCGGGTGGTGCTCATGGCCCTGCTCATCGCGATGATGCTGGCGATGCTCGACAATATGATCATCGGCACCGCCATGCCCACCATCGTCGGCGAACTGGGCGGCGCCGAGCACCTGTCCTGGGTGGTGACCGCCTACACGCTGGCCACAGCCGCCTCCACGCCCATCTGGGGCAAGGTGGGCGACATGTACGGCAGGAAGGGCGCCTTCCTGACCGCGATCGTCGTCTTCCTGATCGGATCCGCCTTCTCCGGGATCGCCCAGGACATGGGTCAGCTCATCGGGTTCCGCGCCGTCCAGGGCCTGGGCGCCGGCGGACTGATGGTCGGCGTGATGGCGATCATCGGCGACCTCATACCGCCCAGGGAGCGCGGGAAGTACCAGGGCATGATCGCCGGCGTCATGGCGCTGGCGATGATCGGCGGTCCCGCCCTCGGCGGCCTCATCACCGACCACCTGGGCTGGCGCTGGACCTTCTACATCAACCTGCCGCTCGGCGCCGTGGCCCTCGCCATGGTCAGTACCGTGCTGCACCTGCCCAAGAAGCGGGCAGCCGGCCGCATCGACTACCTGGGCGCCGCCCTGCTGACGGTCGGCATCACCTCGACCGTGCTGGTCACCACCTGGGGCGGCACCGAGTACGCCTGGGGCTCCGGGCGCATCGTCGGGCTCGCCGTGGTGGGCGTCGTCGCGCTGGCCGCGTTCCTCTGGTCGCAGACCCGCGCCGCCGAGCCGGTGATGCCGCTGCGCATCTTCCGCAACCGCAACTTCTGGCTGATGTCCGTCATCGGCTTCGTCGTGGGATTCGTGATGTTCGGCGCGACGCTCTACCTGCCGCTCTTCCAGCAGGCGGTGCAGGGCGCCTCCGCGACCAACTCCGGGCTGCTCCTGCTGCCGATGCTGCTGTCCATGATGGTCGTCTCGCTCTTCGCGGGCCGGGCCACCACCAGCACCGGCCGCTACCGGATCTTCCCGATCGTGGGCGGCGCGCTGATGGCCCTGGGCCTGTTCCTGCTGGCCCAGATGGACACCGGCACCTCGCGCCTGACCGCCGGCGTGTACATGGCCGTGCTCGGCATCGGCATGGGCTTCCTCATGCAGATCACCATGCTGGTCGCGCAGAACAGCGTGGCCATGAAGGACATGGGTGTGGCCTCGTCCACCACGACCCTCTTCCGCACGCTGGGAGGCTCGTTCGGCGTGGCCATCATGGGCGCGCTCTTCACCGGCCGCATCCAGGACGTCATGGGCGAGCAGGGCGGCTCCGCCGCCGCGGGCGCCACCGAGCAGTCGGCGCAGCTCGACGCGGACAGCCTGGCCGCGCTGCCCGCGGTGGTGCGCGAGACCTACCAGCACGCGGTGGCCTCCGGCACCCACACGGCCTTCCTGCTGGGGTCGGCGGCGGCGCTCGTCGCGTTCGTGCTGGCGCTGTTCGTCAAGGAGGTCCCGCTCCGCGGGGGGCCGGGCGACCAGGGCGCGGAGAGCGCCGGGCCTTCCGGTGACGCCGGGGGCGCGAAGGACGGGGAGCGGCGCGCCGGGGCCGTCCCGGTCGGGAGCTGAGCGGGCCGCCCCCGCCGTGCCGCGTGGCGGCACGGCGGGGGCGTGGCGGGGCGGCGAGCATGGGCGCATGAGCGAGAGCGCCACCATGAGGACGATCACCCAGGACCGCTACGGCCCTCCCGAGGTGCTGGTCGAGGCCGAGGCCCCGCGCCCGGAGCCACTTCCCGGCGAGGTGCTGGTGCGGGTCCACGCCGCCGGGGTCAACCCGGTGGACGCGGGGAGCCGCGCGGGCTCCGGCATGGCCGCGGTCATGGGCGGCCCGCCGCTGACCGTCGGCTGGGACGTGGCGGGGACCGTGGAGGCCGTCGGCTTCGGCGTCTCCCTCTTCCGCGAGGGCGACGAGGTCTTCGGGATGCCGCGCTTCCCGCACCAGGCGGGCGCCTACGCCGAGTACGTCACGGCCCCCTCCCGGCACTTCGCCCGCACACCGGCCGGGCTGACCCATGTGCGGGCCGCCGCGCTGCCGCTGGCCGGGCTGACCGCGTGGCAGGTCCTCGTGGACACGGCCGCGGTCGGGCCGGGGCAGCACGTGCTGGTGCACGCCGCCGCCGGGGGCGTCGGGCATCTCGCGGTGCAGATCGCCAGGGCGCGCGGCGCCCGCGTGACCGGCACGGCGAGCGCCGCCAAGCACGACTTCCTCCGGCGACTGGGCGTCGAGGACCCCATCGACTACCACGCCGTCCGCTTCGAGGACGCGGCCCGCGGCGTGGACGTGGTCGTGGACCTCGTCGGCACCCCCGACAACCAGCGCCGCTCGCTGCGCACCCTGCGCCCCGGCGGCCTGCTGGTCGCGGTGCCGGGCGGCCTCGACCCCGCGGTCGGTGAGGAGGCGGCGGAACAGGGCCTGCGCGCCACCTCGTTCCTCGTCGAGCCGGACCACACGGGCCTCGCCGGGCTGGCCGCGCTGGTGGACGCGGGGCGGCTGACCGCCGAGGTGGCGAACGTTCTTCCGCTGGCGGAGGCCGCCGAGGCCCACCGGCTGATCGAGTCGCGGCGGACCAGCGGCAAAGTGGTGCTGGAGATCTGACACAAGCCGACGCGCGCCGACAGTCGTCCCGGCCGGAAGCGGCGCGGCTACGCGCCGGCGCCGAACAGGTCGAGCAGCTCCGTCCTCTGGAACATCCGGGCCGTGTCGATCGCCGACGGGTGGCCCGCCGCCGGGTCGGCGCCCGCCGCCAGCAGCACGCGGACCACGTCCGTCTCGCCCTTGAACACCGCGCCCGCGATCGGCGTCTGCCCCTTGTCGTTCCCGCGGCCCGGCTCGGCGCCCCGCTGAAGCAGCACCCGCACCGTGTCCGCGTGCCCGTGGTAGGCGGCCAGCATCAGCAGCGTGTCGCCCTTGTCGTTGCTCAGGTTCGGTGGGACGCCCGCGTCCACGTAGGCGGCGACCGTCGCGGTGTCCCCCTGGCGCGCCAGATCGAAGATCTTCGCCGCGAGCTGAAGAACCTCGGGGTCGTGCGCTGGTTCGTTGCTCTCCGGAACGGGGCCGGTCATGGGGTCTTCCTCCTGTGGTGCGCTGCTTCGCACCAGCCTACGTACTCTGGGGGCCATGCTTGCCTCTTTCGCGCGGGCGTTCCGCTGGGATCGCACGGTGCAGCTCATGGGGCTCGTCCTGCTGGGCGACATCGCGATCCTCCTCGTCCGGCACGAGGACGGCGGCGTGGCGACGGCCGTCGTCGGCCGCCTCCTGCTCGCCGTGTGCTGGCTGGCGCTCGGGTTCCGGCAGCGGTGGCCGGTGCCGGTCGCGGTCCTGATCACCGGCTGCGGGATGTCGTTCTTCCCGCTCTCCGAGGTGGACGGGGCGACTCCGCTGGTCTGCCTCATGGTCGCCCTCTACACCATGGCGCGGGCCGGGCACCTGGCCGCGGTCGTCACGCTGGCGGTGGTGGTCATGTTGATGATCGCGTACGGCGAGTTCCTGCTCACCGATGACGACGAGGCCCGCGAAGTCGACAACATGGCGATCCTGTTGATCAGCGGCTGGTTGCTGAGCGTGATCGCGTTCGGTCACGCCATGCGCGTCCGGCAGGCATACCTCCAGGAGACCGAGCAGCGGGTGCTCGCCGCCGAGCGCGAGCGCGACGTCCGCTCCCTCCAGTCCGCCACGCACGAACGGCTCAGGCTCGCCCGCGAGTTGCACGACGTGCTCGGCCACAACATCTCGCTGATCAACGTCCAGGCCGCGGCGGCCGTGCACCGCAGCGCCAAGCGGCCCGGCCAGACGGAGGAGTTGGTCGCCGCCCTGGAGTTCGTGCGCGAGACCAGCAAGGAGGCGCTGCGCGAGTTGCGCGCCACGCTCGGCGTGCTGCGGCAGGTGGACGAGGACGCCCCGACCGCCCCCGCGCCCGCGGGACTTGAGCGCCTGGGCGAACTGGCCGACCGCGCGGCCGCCACCGGCCTGGAGGTCGGCGTCGAGACCGGCGGCGCGCCGCCCGTCGTTCCCCCGCAGATCTCCCTGGCGGCCTACCGCATCGTGCAGGAGTCGCTGACCAACATCACCCGCCACGCGAACGCCCGCCGCGCCTCGATCACCGTGGACTACGCGCCGGGCGAGTTGCGCGTCCGCGTCGAGGACGACGGACAGGGCGCCGCGGACGGCGGGACGCGGGGCAGCGGCATCGACGGGATGCGGGAACGCGCCAGGGCCCTGGGCGGCGAGCTGACCGCGCGGAACACGGCGGCCGGCTTCCGCGTCGCCGCCCGGCTGCCCCTCCCGCGCGAGGCCGAACCCGCGGCGGGGGCCGAGGTCGCGCCGGAACAGGTCCGAACTCCGCGGCAGGGGGTGGCGGCGCCCCCGCCGGGTAACGGATGATCCGGGAGGACCTGAAGGAGGGGCGGATGACGGAATCGGCCGACGGCGGGCCCGACCGGGCGGCACCGGCGAAGGACACCGCGGACCGGGACGGGGCCGCGGGGAGGGACAGGGCCGCGGACCCGGACAGGGCCGCGGACGGCGACGGAGCCGGGGACGCGGGCGCAACCGGGCGCAGCGGCCGGGCCGTTCTGGTGGTGACCTCGCTCCTCGGCGCCCTCGTCGTGCCGCTGCTGATGGCCCTCGGCGGCCTGGCGAGCCGCCTCGACACCCTGGGCACGCTGATCAGCCTGGCCATCATGCTGCCCACGCTGGTGGTCGGGCTGGTGCTGACCGCCCGGTGGGGGTCGCGGGCCTGGCCCGCCATCTGCGTCTTCGTCCTCGGCGTCGTCGCGATGATCTTCGGCGGCTCCTCGATGTACGAGCTGTACATGGAACGTTTCGGCGACCCGGTGCCGGCGCAGGTCGTGGAGTTCGACTCGTCGAGCAGCCGCTCGGGCGAGCAGTACAGCTGCACCGTCCGTGAGACCGCGGGCGACCGGACCACCCACGAGCTCGGCGGCGTTCACAACTGCGGCTCCCGGCACCGCTGGGCGGAGGACGTGGTGCTGCGCGAGGACCCGCTCGGGGTCTTCAAGCCGCGGCTGGAGGACGGCGAGGCGCAGCCCGAGGCGTCGACCACGGTGACGATCTCCGCGTGCCTGCTGGGCGGCATCGGGGCGCTCATCCTCTACAGCGGTCTCGGTCGGCTGAGGCGCTGAGGGCGGCGGTTACGCTGAGGCCATGACCGCGCCGCGCATCCGGGTCCTGCTCGCCGACGACCAGAAGCTGGTCAGGGCCGGGTTCAGGTCGATCCTCGAGGACGAGGACGACATCGAGGTCGTCGGCGAGGCGTCCACCGGCGCGGAGGCGGTGCGGCTCGCGCGCGAACTCCGTCCCGACGTCGTGCTGATGGACATCAGGATGCCGGAGGAGGACGGGCTCGCCGCCACGCGCCGGATCGTCGCCGACGAGCGGCTGGCCGGGGTGCGGGTGGTGATCCTGACCACCTTCGACGTGGACGACTACGTGTACGGGGCGCTGCGCGCGGGCGCCTCCGGGTTCCTGGTGAAGGACACGGAGCCGATGGAGCTGCTGCACGGCATCCGGGTCTGCGCGCGCGGCGACGCGCTGATCGCGCCGACGGCGACGCGGCGCCTGATCGCGGAGTTCGCGGGCCGCGCCCGCCAGCCGGACCCGAGCCCCCGGCTCAACGCGCTGACCGAGCGCGAACGCGAGGTGATGGGCCTGGTCGGCGCGGGCCTGACCAACGACGAGATCGCCCGGCGCCTGGTCCTGAGCCCCGCCACGGCGAAGACGCACGTGAGCCGGATCATGACCAAGCTGAACGTCCGCGACCGCGCCCAACTGGTCATCCTGGCCTACGAGACGGGCATGATCACGCCCGGCTGGATGAACTGACGCCTCCGGCCTGTGCGTCGGGCCGCCCGCGCCCCAACCACGCCCGGCCACCGTCGGATGCGGGACCGACGTCCGGGCCGTCCGCGGGGCCGGACTCAGGGCCGGGACCCTGACCCGTCCCCGACGCCCCCCGAGACGCCCCCGAGGCCGTCCCTGACATCTCCCGCCGTACGGCCGGACACCGGGGCGCAACCGCTGGGGTAGGGCGGGTGTCCCCTGCCGGCGGACGCCGGGACAGGGGTCCGCCGCCGACCGTAGGAGCGTGGAACTCCAGACCCCCGACCCGCCGGTGCCCGGCCCGGCGACGGTCCCCGCCGCGCCCGGTCCGCTCCCGTGCCGCGACGGCCGTCGCGGCCCGAAGAAAGCGGCGGAATCGTGGAGTTGATCGCCGCCGCGCTGCTCGCGCTGTTCACGGCGGGGTACTTCGTTCTCGGCGGGGCCGACATCGGGCTGGGCATGCTCCTGCCGCACCTGGGCCGCGACGAGGCCGAACGCCGCCTGACCACCGCCGCGTTGTGGCCGCTCTTCCTGGGCAACGAGGTGTGGCTGGTCGCCGCCGGGGGCGTCCTCGCCGGCTGCTTCCCCGCCCTGGAGGGGGAGGTGTTCCCCGGGCTGCTGCCGGTGCTGGTGCCGCTGCTCGCCGGATGGGTGCTCCGCGACGCCGGCCTGTGGTGGCGGCGGCGGGTGCCGCTGACCGGGGACGTCCTGATCACCGCGGGGAGCTGGGCCGTGGCCCTGGCCTGGGGGTGGCTGGCGGCCTCGCTGCCGACCGGGGAGTTCGCGGCGCCCGCGCCGCCCGCGCTCGGCGCCCCCACCGCCGTGGCCGTGGCCCTGCTCTTCCTCGCCCACGGCCTCGGGTTCGCCACCCTCCGGCTGACCGGGGCGCCGTTCCAGCGGGCCAGGACCCTGGCCGGGCGCCAGGCCGGGTGGAACTCGTTCGCCCTCACCTCGGCCGTCATGGCGGCCCTGCCCGTCCTCGCCGGGGCCCGGCTCCCCCTGACCGAACACGCGGCGAGCACCGCGGTGTTGGGGGTCGTCGTCCCGGTCCTGCTCGTCGCCCTGCCACCGCTGGCCGCCGTCCAGGTGTGGCTGTGGCGCGTCGCGGGCGGCCGGGCCACCGCACCCCCCGCCGATCCCGATCCCGACCCAGGCCCCGGCCCCTTCCGCTGACCCGTTCCTCTGACCCGTTCCTCTGACCCCTTCCGCCGACCCGGCCGACGGCACCGATGCCGCACCACGCACCGCGCACCGACCCGTACCACCCGACAGGAGAGAGCACTATGACCACCGCCACCACGCCCCGGGCGCCGAGCCGCCCCGGTGTGTTCGCACGCACCGCCGGGTGGGCCCACCGCCGCCGCTGGCTCGCGCTCGGCCTCTGGCTGGCCGTGCTGGTCGGCGTCTGGGCCGCCGCCTCGGCCACCGGCGACGACTACCGCGAGGACTACTCGCTGCCGGGCACCGAGTCGCAGGAGGCCGCCGACCTGCTGGCCGCGCACGGCTCGGCGCAGGCGGGCGACACCCTCGACATCGTCCTGGCGCGCGACGCCGGGATCGAGGACCCCGCCACCCGGGAGCGCGTCGAGGCCATGCTCGCCGAGGTCGCCGGGCTGCCCGCCGTCACCCAGGTGCGGAGCCCCTACGAGGACGCGTCGGCCGTCTCCGAGGACGCCGGCGTCGGCTACGCCACCGTCGTCCTCGACGTGCCGTCCGAGCAGATGGAACTCGCCGACACCGAGCGCATCTTCGAGGCCGCGACGGGGGCCGAGGGCGACGGGCTGCGCGTCGAACTCGGCGGCGACGCCGCCCGCGTGCTCGCCGAGGAGGAGGGCGGCGGCGCCGAGGGCCTGGGCATCATGGCCGCGCTGGTCATCCTGGTCCTCCTCTTCGGCACGGTCATCGCCGCCGGACTGCCCATCATCACCGCCCTGTTCGCCGTGGGCTCCACCATCGGCCTGATCGTGCTCCTCTCGCACGTCTTCACCATCGCCGACTACACGCCCTACACGATGATGCTGGTCGGCCTGGGCGTCGGCATCGACTACGCGCTGCTGAGCTTCGCCCGCTACCGCCAGGAGCTGGTGAACGGCTCCCCGCCCGCCGAGGCCACCACCCGCGCCATGGATGCCGCCGGGCGCACCGTGTTCTTCGCCGGGTGCACGGTGATCCTCGCGCTCCTCGGCCTGGTGGCCCTCGGCCTCGGCTCGCTCCAGGGCCTCGCGCTCTCCGTGGCGCTGACCGTGCTGGTGACGATGATCGCCTCGCTGACGCTGCTGCCGGCCCTGCTCGGCGTCTTCGGCGCCCGCTTCGCCCGCCAGTTCACCGCCCGCGCCGCCAAGCGGGCCGCCAGGGGCAAGGCGCCCGAGGGCACGCTGTGGCGGCGGCTCGGCACCGCGGTGCAACGCCGCCCGCTGGCCGCGCTGGTCACCGCCGTGGTGCTGCTCGGCGCCCTGGCCGCCCCCGCGCTCTCGCTGCGGCTCGGCTTCGCCGACGCGGGCAACGACGCCGCCGGCTCCACCAGCAGGGAGGCGTACGACCTGCTGTCCGAGGGCTTCGGCCCCGGCTTCAACGGCCCGCTGGTCGTGGTCACCGACGGCGGGGACGCGGGTGCGCGGCAGGCCGCCGGGGCCGCGACCGAGGCGCTGAACGGCACCCCGGGCATCCAGGCCGCCACACCCCCGGTCCCGACCGAGGACGGCGAGGTCGCCACGGTCTTCGCGTTCCCCGCGTCCTCGCCGCAGGACGAGGCGACCTCGGACCTGGTCGCGGAGCTGCGCGACGAGGTGCTGCCGGCGCTGTCCGCCGAGACCGGGGCGGACTACCTGGTCGGCGGCGCGACGGCCGCCACCGAGGACTACGCGGGCAAGGTCGCCGAGCGGATGCCGCTGTTCATCGCCATCGTGGTCGGCCTCTCCGTCCTCCTGCTGATGGCGGTCTTCCGCTCGGTGCTGATCCCGCTCAAGGCCGCCCTGCTCAACCTCCTGTCCATAGGCGCCGCGCTCGGCGCCATGACCCTCGTCTTCCAGGAGGGCATGTTCGGCGTCGAGGCCGGGCCGATCGAGGCGTTCCTGCCGGTGATGATCTTCGCCATCGTCTTCGGGCTCTCCATGGACTACGAGATCTTCCTCGTCTCCCGCATCCACGAGGAGTGGGAACGCACCAAGGACGCCTCCCTCGCCGTGCGGGAGGGGCTGGCGCACACCGGCTCGGTGATCACCGCGGCGGGCGCGATCATGATCGTCGTCTTCGCGGCCTTCCTCGCCAGCCCCGACCGGATGCTCCAGCAGATGGGGTTCGGCATGGCGGTGGCGATCTTCGTGGACGCGGTGATCATCCGCTGCCTGATCGTTCCCGCCGCCATGCAGCTGATGGGCCGCCGCGCCTGGTGGCTGCCTTCGCCGCTCGCGCGGGCACTGCCGCGGGTGCGGCTGGAGCGGGGCCAGGAGAGCTGAGCCCGGCCCCGGGCCCCGCGCCCGGCCCGGAGCCGGGATCCGCGGGGAAGTCCCGTGGGCGCTCCGCGCCGAACTCGGCTCCGAACTCCGCTCGGAACGAGGCGTAGACCGCCTCCACGGCCCTGGGTCCCGGCACATGGCCGAGACCCAGGGTCCGTTCCGCCTTCCGCAGCGCCGTCGAGACGAGCACACCCGCGCGGGCGAGCTGCTCGGGCAGCTCCTCGGGGGGCGTGGCACGCACCAGGTACGCCTGCCGCGTGACATCCGTGAAGACGGACTGGACGCGCTTGTACGCCAGATAGCGCGGCAGGTCGCGCGAGAGGCCCGCCGCCGCGCCCGGCAGCCTGCCCTCCGTCTCCCGCGCCCAGCGCGTCAGCAGCGCGTGCTCCTGCGCGGGCGGGTAGCGCATCAGATGGAGATGGGTGGCCAGGTCGTAGAGCGGGTCGCCGACCATCGCCAGCTCCCAGTCGATGGTCCACAGCATCCCGTCGGCCTCCGCGGTGATGAGGTTGTCCCGGTGCAGGTCGCCGTGGAGCAGGCAGAAGGGCCGGTCGGTCAGGAGCGTGGCGTCCCTGGCGAGCGGCCCGGTGGGGGAGAGCACCACGGGGTCCACGCGCAGCGCGGCGAACAGCCCGCGCAGCGCGGGACGGTGCACCGCGTAGACGCGGCGCCTGGTGAAACGGACCAGGCCGCGCAGGAAGTCCCTGCTGGAGCGCGGGCGCAGGGCGACCGGGCAGCGGTGCACCCGCTCCAGGGAGGCGGGCGGAATATCGGCCATGCTGCCGAACAGGGCCGCCAGCTGGTCGATTTCGGACTCGGCGAGCGCGGTGCCCGGGGGGCGCCGTTCGGACAGCGGCTCGCCCTCGATGTAGCCGTGGACCCGGGCCTTGCCCGGACCCATCACATACACCGGGGCGATGCGCGGCATGCCGAGCCGGGCCAGTCGGAGGAGGAGGTCCTCCTCGTTGAGGAAGCAGCGGGGGTCGAAGCGGTGCACCCCGGGGCGGGGCCTGCCGGCCTTGATCCGCCCCAGGGACGCGAGTTCCCCCTCCGCGCGTAGAACCTGCCAGACGCGGTGGTGACCGCGCAGCGTGGGCAGGTGCAGCGGCTGGCTCATGGTGGTGGCCTTCCGGCGGCGGGATGGTAACGAGTAGCAGAACGGTACGCCGGAAAGGCCCCGATTCCGATGGCTCAAAAGGGTGCATCTGGGCCGTAGGTAGGGGTGATCAAAGCGGTGAGGACGTGCTCCAGGGAGCGCACCACGTGGCGCGCGCCCGCCTCCCTGAGCGCCTCGGCCCCGGAGTCACCCTCCGCGTACCCGAGGAACGGCACGTCCGCCGCGCGGGCGGCCGCCAGGTCCGAGACGCTGTCGCCGATCATCAGCGCCCGCTCGGGTCTCGCCCCGGTGGAGGCCAGCGCGCGGTGCAACGAGTCGGGGTGGGGCTTGAGCAGCGCGATGTCGCCGGTGCGGCCGTGGACCCGGCCGCCGACGTAGCCGGCCAACTGGTGCCGGTCGAGGTAGTGCCGGGCGGCCAGGGGGGAGTTGTTGGTGGCGATGGCCACCTGTCTGCCGCGGGTCGAGAGCGCGGCGATCAGCGTCGCCGCGTAGGGCGTGGGGCGCGCGCTGGCCGCCGCCGTGACCTCCTCCCGGGTCAGGGCGGCCTCGAAACGCTCCACGACGTCCGGGCCGGGACGTTGCCCCGCGATCCCGCGCAGCACCCGGTGGGGGTCCGGCGAGGCGCGTAAGTCGGCCGAAAGCAGCGATGAAAGTGACATCCGCGTGGCGAGTTCGCGGAGCAGATGCGCGATCGACTCGGCGGTGTGCTCGGCGAAGAGGTGGCAGACGGGACCGTCGAAGTCGAAGAGAACACACTCCGCATTACTGATGAGTTCCCTCATCTAACCGAGTGTGAGTGGTTGGGCAAGCGTTGACCAGAGGGACTCGAACCACTGGTGTGACTCTTCTACAAAGGCGGTGTCCGAGGAGGAGCGGAATACTTTTGAGTTCAGCCCGAGGACGTCGTAGATCTCCAGCTGCTCGTCCTCGTACTCCACGACGCGCGGAAGCACCTGGTAGTAGGCGGTCAGGACCTCGAATCCGTTGAGCAGATATACCTTTTGCACCGGAGTGATGGGGACGCTGCGGATCTCCACGCTCACCTTCGGTACCAGACCCATCTCGGCCAACGATGTCAGCTGGTGGCGCAGGGAGGTGGAGAAGGTGCGGGTGAGGTTGCGGAGACGCGCCCGGGGACGCCGGTCGGCCGGGTCGGAAATCAGGCGAGGATATGCCAGCGGCTCATCCGGGTTGGGGAGCATCACCCGAAGGGAGATGGACTCGGGCGTCAGTTCGCCCGTGGAGATGGCGATCAGCGGGCCGGCGAGAGCGGCGTTCAACGTCTCGGTGGTGAGGCAGAAGGCGTCGATCGAGATGTGGTCCGCCTGGAAGGCCAGGGCGAGGCGGTCGGCCACCTCGACGCCGGCGGGGCGTGGGCTTCCTTCGGCGGGAGCGCTGACAACGGCGGGCGCGCCGCGCCCTCGGGCGCTGAGATAGCCGCCGCGCTCCAGGATGGCCAGCGCCTGCCGGACCGTCGTCCGGTTCACGCCGAACTCCTCGACCAGAGCGCGCTGTGTGGGCAATCGGGCGTGCCGTGGCAGCTCTCCCGAGCGTATGCGATCCCGCAGCACGGCGGCGAGGTGGCCGGGAGAAAGCAGGTCACCGGCTTGCCGCGGAGGGTCGTTGTCGGGGCCCGTCTCCTGACTCACGGCTCAACACCATACAACTTTCGGACAGTTACGGAAGGTTGATATGAGGACGTTTCCAGGGACCCGCCAACTGGGGAAAACAAGCGTATAGTTGGTGGACAACTTAGCCAACTATTCGGAAGTTCGGCGAACTTGACGTGATGTAAGGAGGAGTCATGCTCATCACCACCATCACCGTGGCTGCCTTCGGCATCGCGGTGGAGCGGGCAGTGGAGATTCAGTTCGGTCTGCCGGGCCTGATCGGCCTGCTGATCCTGCGTACGGGAGTGCGCAAGCGCAACTACACCTGCGTCTGCGTGGGCTCGACAGTATTGGTGACACTGCTGGTCGGCAGCATCTGACCGGTACCCGCCCCGGCCGGCGCCCCCCAGGGCGCCGGAGGCCGGGCGGGAATCCGGTCAGCGGCCGCCGGTTGTCGCAGCGTGAAAACCGGTCGGAAAATCAGAAGATGTCGGGACACCAGGGGCGGCGTCCCGTGTGGAAGAGCGAATCCGCACGGGACGTCGCCCCGGACGTTTCCTCGTCCAGGAGGCCCGCCGCGGCGAGACGCGAGGCGGAGAAGTCGCCGAGGACCAGCTGCGCCAGCGTGCCCGTGGACAGGGTGAGGTCGGGCGCCCTCGTGGTCGGCGTGGCCGTGGCCCCCTCGGGCGAGGCGTCCAGCAGGACGCGGCCCTGGGCCAGCCCCAGCGGGTCGCGGACTTCGAGCACCAGGGCGCCGGCGGCGGCGTAGTCCCTCGCGGCGAGCAGCCCCGGCAGGTCGAGCGGGCGCATCCACAGGAAGTCGCCGTAGTCCTTGATCACCGCCGCCCTGGGGTTCGGCAGCAGCAGCGGCACGATCGCGTCGGACGCCAGGCGGCCGGTGTCCACGGTGGCCACCCAGTCCATCGCCAGCAGGAAGCGCCACAGGACGCTCTCGGCCGCGGGCGTCGCGCCGGTCAGCGAGGTGACGGAGACCGTGACCTCCGGCATCCCCACCTCCCACGTGCCGTCGGGCGAGAAGGTGGCCAGCCCCTGCGGCACGCCGTCCGCGTCGCGGAACACCACGTGGAACGGTTCGTTCCACGGATCCGGGTCGAAGCGGGTCTCGCCCGTGAGCCGCTCCCAGAACAGCGGCTTGCGGTCGATCGCCCCCGGCTGGGCGGTCCTGAACCGCTCGAACAGCTCCGGGCCCACCTTCCCGACCTCGGCCGCGTCGGCGAAGGCGATCGTGCCCTCGCCCTCCGGCAGGGTCCACCGCGGGTCGAGCCCCGCCCGCCGGGCGTCCACCCGCCAGTGCGTGAAGCCGGCGGCGGGGCCGAACCCGAACCGCCCGTAGATCTGGTACTCGGCGGCCACCAGCGTGGCGACGGTGTCGCCGCGCTCCTTGGCTGCGGCCAGGTCCTCGGTGATCATCCGGCTGAGCAGCCCCCGCCGCCGGTGCGTGGCGGTCACGGCCACCCCGCTCACCGCGTTCGCCGCGACGACACGGCCCGGAGTCAGGGTCAGCTCCTGGTCGAAGCTGCGGTAGGTGGCGACGCAGCGGCCCCCGTCGAACGCCCCCAGCGCCCGGGAGAAGTCCTGCTTGGCCACCCGCAGGGCCACGCTCTCCCGACTCAGCGCGGGCGGGGTGAGGAACCCGGTGAGCGCGGCGCGGATCCACGCCTCGGAGTCGGCGGGGTCATCGGCAACGGAACGTATGTGCGGCACCATGCGCCGAGGCTAAGCAGGAACCCCAGCCGGGAGCCACGCGATTTCCCTCACGCACGCCGCCCGACCAGCTCGGTGAGCACGGCCATGATCCCCTCATGGTTGACCCGCATCTGCTGACGCAGCCCGTCCATGTCGGCCCGCATCTCCTGACGCAACCCGCCCATGTCGGCCCGCATCTCCTGACGCAACCCGTCCATGCCGGCCCGCATCTCCTGACGCAGCTCATCGACTTTCGTATCCATGCGATCGAAGCGCGCGTTCATCTCGCGGCGCATCGACGACTGGGACTCCAGCAGCACCGTCACGTTGCCCTGGACCTGCTGAAGGGTGGCCTCGCCCCGGTCAACGCGGCGGTTGAGGGCTGCTTCTTCCGAAAAATCCATCATCACCCTTCCAGTCTAGAAGTGCGCCGAATGTGCAGATCCGTTTCTCCACTCACACGTTCAGATGATCGCGCGCACCTCGCCCACCGGCCTGCCGCCGCCCAGGACGGGGGAGGGCGGGAGGGAGCCCGCGGTGACGCCGAGGGTGGCCAGGACCGCGGTCAGCACGGGCACGCGGGCGCGGGCGTTGCCGTCCTCGATCTTGAACGCCAGCGCCCTGCCGTCCGGCAGGGCCACCGCCTGCACCCCCTCCGCGCCCCCCTTCGCCATCACGCCGGGCACCTCCCGCATCAGCAGCGTGTCGGGCCGCTCCGTGCCGGCCACGTACTCCGGGTGCGCCCGCATCGCGTCCGCCACCCGCCGCTCGGGGCTGCCCGGCGCGGCCAGCACATGGGCGCGGAACGCCCGTGCCAGGCCCGTCAGCGACAACGCGAACAGCGGCGCCCCGCACCCGTCCACGCCGGTGTGCGCTATCTCCTCGCCCACCAGCTCCGCCACCGTCCCCCGCAGCGCCACCTGGAGCGGGTGCCCCGGATCGGTGTAGGCCGCGACCGGCCAGCCCCGCGCCACGCAGGTCGCGAGCATCGCCGCGTGCTTGCCCGAGCAGTTCATCGCGGACTTCGTCGGGTCCGGCGGGCACGCCAGCGCCTCCTCGGTCAGCCCGTGGTCGGCCAGCACCGCGGCCACCAGCTCCCGGTGGAAGTCCTCGCCCGCGTGGCTCCCGGCCGCGATCGCCAGCCGCTCCCCCGAGACGTCGAGCCCGGCGCGCAGCATCCCCGCGGCCTGCATCGGCTTGTTGCTCGACCGGGGGAAGACCGGCGCCTCCACGTCGCCCAGCGCCCGCTCCACCGAGCCGTCCGCGGCGAGCACCACCAGTGAGCCGTGGTGCCTGCCCTCCACGAATCCGGAACGGACCACCTCGGCGAGCACGGGCGATGTCGCCGCCATGGCACACCCCCACCTTTCGGTCTTCAGCGCGGCGAGCCCGGACCGCGGGCTCAGGACAGCAGGTCGTCGACCTGCGCCTCGCCCTCACGGTACCTGCGGGCGATCTCCGCCCCGCAGCCGTCCGCCGTCCTGTGCAGCTCCTGCCGCCGCCGGGAGACGTGCGCCTCCCACCGGGCCAGGCGCCCCAGCGCGTCGTGCAGTTCGTCGTCGTCGAGCGCGGACAGGTCGGAGAGCTCGACCTGGCCGAGCATCTCCTCCGTCAGCTGCCGGTACTCCTCGCTCAGCGGTGTGCCCAACGTCACATGCCTGGCCGAGGAGCGCTGGCGCGAGGGGCCGTCGGCCAGGATCCGCGGGAGCTGATCCAGCAGCCCCGGCTCCTGCGCGATCCTCCGCCGCCGCTCCGCCTGCAGGATGTCGATGCGCCCCTGCAACAGCCGCCGCACGAAGCTCAGATCTCGCTCCTCGCGCAGGGCGGCGCGCCGCAGCGCGCGCAGCTCTGGCAGGCCAAGCTCCGGGAGCCCCCCCTTCGGGGGGCCCACCTGGGGCGGCGCGGGCTGCGCAGCGCTCCGGTGAGCGCTGCGCGTACCGGAACCCGGTGTGATCATGCGGTTTTAGTCCCCTCGTCCCCGTTTCGGTGCGGTAGCGCGGTACGTACCCCGTGCCATGCATCGTGTCACTGTGTACCCGCGTAACGCAGCGTTCCGGCACCCATCCGGCGGGCGCTCACGGCGCACAGGAACGTTCCGGCATGATGATCCGCATGCGAGCTGTGGTGCAGCGGGTCGACGGCGCGGCCGTCGAGGTGGACGGCGAGACCGTCGGCGAGATCGTGGGCGAGGGCCTGTGTGTGCTGGTGGGCGCCACGCACGGGGACACGGCGGAAACGGCCGCCCGACTGGCGCGCAAGCTGTGGACCCTGCGTGTCCTCGACGGGGAGAAGTCCTGCTCCGACACCGGGGCGCCGTTGCTCGTCGTCTCCCAGTTCACTCTCTACGGTGACGCCCGGAAGGGGCGGCGGCCCACTTGGAGCGCCGCCGCTCCCGGTGAAGTCGCCGAGCCGCTGGTGGAGTTGGTCTGCGAGGAGCTGCGCCGTCTCGGCGCCACCGTGGCGACGGGCCGGTTCGGCGCGGCGATGCGGGTCTCCCTGACGAACGACGGCCCCTTCACCGTGCTGATCGACCTCTGATCGACCTCCGATCGACCTCCGAGCCGCGCGGCGCTCAGACGGCGACGATGACCTCCTGGGCCGCCGGGGTGTCGCCCGCGAGCAGCTCGGCGTCGGCCGGGACGTTCCGCTTGACGAGCGCCAGCGCGATCGGGCCCAGCTCGTGGTGGCGGGCCGAGGTGGTGACGAAGCCCAGCTGCCGGCCCTCGGCGCCGTCCGCGGCCAGCCGGATCGGGGCGCCGTGCTCGGGCAGCCGCACCTCGCTGCCGTCCAGGTGCAGGAAGACCAGGCGGCGCGGCGGGCGGCCCAGGTTCTGGACGCGGGCCACGGTCTCCTGGCCCCGGTAGCAGCCCTTCTGGAGGTGCACCGCGCTGTCCAGCCAGCCCAGCTCGTGCGGGATGGTCCGGTGGTCGGTCTCGCGGCCGAGCCGCGGACGGTGCCCCTCGACGCGCAGCGCCTCGTACGCCAGCACGCCGATCGCGGGCCCGTGGCCGTCGGCGAACGCGCGGAGCCCGTCGCGCGGCAGGAAGAGATCGCGGCCGTGCGGCGTCTCGCGGACCACCGTGCCCTCCGGCGCGGGCGCGATCGAGCCCGCGGGCAGGTGGACCACGGCGAACGCGTCGGTCCGGTCGGCGATCTCCACCCGGTAGAAGAACGTCATGCTCTCCAGATAGCCGATCAGCGCCGCCGCGCCGCCCGGTTCGGTGTGCGCCCAGACGGTCTCGCCGTCGTCCACCAGGTACAGCACATGCTCGATGTGGCCCTTGGCGGAGAGGATCAGCGACTCGGTGGCGTGCCCGGGGGCGAGCTCCTCCACATGCTGGGTGAGCAGCAGGTGCAGCCAGCTCAGGCGGTCGGGGCCCGAGACGGTGAGGACCTCGCGGTGCGACAGGTCGACGAAGCCCTCGCCCGCGGCGAGCGCGCGTTGCTCCTTGAAGAGGTCCCCGTAGTGCGCGGCGACCCCGGCGTCGGGGGCGTCGCCCTCGACGGCACCGGGCAGGGAGAGCAGGGGGCTCGCATACGACGGCATACCGCCAGCCTACGGCGTCCCGTCCGCTTCTCCTCCGGCCGAGCAGTTCCCGCAGCGGCCGAAGATGGCGAAGTGCCGCAGGTCGGTCTCGAACCCGAACTCCTGGCGCAGCCGCTCGGCGAACGGGCCCGCCACCGCCAGGTCCGCCTCGATCACCGTCTCGCAGTCCCGGCACATCAGATGCAGGTGGTCGTGGTGCTCGGCCAGGTGGTACGTCGGGGCGCCGTGGCCGAGGTGCGCGTGGGAGACCAGGCCGAGCTCCTCCAGGAGCTCCAGCGTGCGGTAGACCGTGGAGATGTTGACCCCGCCCGCCGTGCGGCGGACCTCGGTGAGGATGTCCTCCGGGGTCGAGTGTTCGAGCCGCTCGACAGCTTCGAGCACCAGCTGCCGTTGAGGGGTCAGCCGGTACCCGCGGTTGCGCAGATCGGTCTGCCAGTCGGTGCTCACCACGTGGCCCAGTGTAAGAGGAGAGGGAAGGGCACGGACCCCGTCCGAGGGGACGCGACGGGGTCCGTGCGAGGAGGCAAGCCCCATCCTGCGGCTTCGGTTGTCAAACCGCCGTAAGTGCCGCCGTGGGCGCGAGCCGCGCGGCGCGGAGCGCCGGGTAGAGACCGGCCAGCGCGCCGATGCCGAGGGCTGCCGCCAGGGCGCCGCCCGTGGCCCACGCGGGAACGAGCGCGGGCCAGCCGCGAAGGGCCGCGTATCCGCCGGTCACGGCGATGCCCACGAGCACGCCCGCCCCGCCGCCCAGGCAGGAGAGCAGCAGCGACTCGATGAGGAACTGGTCGCGGATCTGGCCCTTGGTGGCGCCGAGCGAGCGGCGCAGCCCGATCTCCGAACGGCGTTCGAGCACCGAGATCACCATCGTGTTGGCCACGCCGACGCCGCCGACGAGCAGGGCCACCGCGCCGAGGCCGAGCAGCAGGCCACCGAGGGTCTCGTCCGCGGCCTCCCGCGCGGCCAGCGCGTCCGAGGGGCGCGAGACGTCCACCTCGTTGGGGGCCTCCGGGTTGGCGGTGGCGGCCAGCACCTCCCGGACCGCGCCGACCGCGGACTCCTCCGAGCGCGTGTACACCGTGGTGGCGTGGCCGTCGAAGCCCAGCTCCTGTTCGGCGACCGGCCAGCCGACCAGCGCGGCGGTGTCCAGCTCGGGCGCGAGCGGCGTCGGCGCGAGGATGCCGGTCACGGCGAACCAGCCGCCGCCCAGCCACACGCGCGTCCCGGGCCCCGGCTCGTGGACCCCGAGCCGTCGCGCGGCGTCCGAGCCGAGGACCACCGCCGGGTAGGCGCCGGTGGCCTCGTTGAGCCAGGCGCCCTCGGCGACCGTGAGGCCGACGGTCTGCGGCAGGCCGAGCCGCGCCGCGTAGACGCCGAGGCCGCCGGTCTCGGGCTCGGGAACGAGGTCGTTGCGGTAGACCCCGGCGTCCACGCGCCCCACGGCGGCGACGGACGTGACGGGCGGGATCCGCCCGATCATCCGGGCCGCCTCGCCGGGCAGCCGCGCGTCCCCGCCGCCCAGCGCCTGGCCGGGGGCGACGGTCAGCAGGTTGGTGCCGAGGGCGTCGAGCTGCCGGTCCAGGTCGGCGCGGCTCGACGCGGAGATGCCGACCACGGAGATCATGGCCGCGATCCCGATGGCCACCCCGAGCGCCGACAGCACCCCCCGCACCGGCCGCACCCGCAGCCCTCCGGCCCCCGTCCGCAGCACGTCCGTCGGCCTCATGCGGCGGCGCCTCATACGGCGGCTCCCGTCGTCTCGTCGGCGGTGATCCCGCCGTCCTTCAGGCGGATCCTGCGGGGGAACGCCGCCGCCAGCTCGCGGTCGTGCGTGATCACCACCACCGTGGTGCCCGCCGCGTTGAGTTCGTGCAGCAGGCTCAGCACCCGCGCGCCCGAGGCCGAGTCCAGCGCGCCCGTGGGCTCGTCGGCCAGCAGCAGCCGGCCGCGCCCGTCGGGGGAGTCGGACAGCACCGCGCGGGCGATCGCGCAGCGCTGCTTCTCGCCGCCCGACAGCTCGTGCGGGCGGTGGCGCAGCCGGTCGCCGAGCCCGACGCGGCGCAGCGCCGCCTCGGCCAGGGCCCGGCGCCTGGGCCGCGGAGTTCCCCCGTACAGCAGGCCGTCCGCCACGCTGTCCAGCACCGGGACGCCCGCCGCCAGGTGGAACTGCTGGAACACGAATCCGATCGTCGACGCCCGCAGCGCCGAGAGGCGCCGGTCGGAGAGCGCGGCGACGTCGTGCCCGTCGACCCGCACCACCCCCGCGGTCGGCCGGTCGAGCGTGCCGATGACGTTGAGCAGCGTGGACTTGCCCGAGCCCGACGGGCCGACCACGGCCAGGAGTTCGCCGCGGGCGATGGTCAGGGTGGCCCCGCGCAGCGCGGTCACCCCGCCGTGGCGGCGGGTCACGCCGCGCAGCTCGACCAGGGGAGGCGCCTGCTCCTCCTCGGCGCGCACGGGGGCGTGCGCCGGGGCGTTCACTCGGGCACCCCCACCACGGTGCCGTCCTCCACGCCCTCGCCCGAGACCTCCACCAGGCCGTCCGCGAACAGCCCCGTGGTCACCCGGACATAGCCGCCGCTCGTGCCGTCGCGCGCGACCACTTCCAGGCCGTAGCCGCCCTCGCCCAGCGCCACCAGCGCGTGCACCGGCACGGCGAGCACGTCCTCGCGCCGCTCGGCCGTCAGCAGCACGGTGACCGGCGCGGCCTGGTAGCTGCCCAGCGCCTCCTGGTCCTCGACCGTCAGCACCAGCGGAACGGTCACGACCGCCTCACCGCCCTCCGCCTGCTCGGCGGTGGCCGCGCCGATCTCGGCGACCTCGGCCACCACGGCCGTGCCGTCCGGGAGTTCGACGTCGGCCGGCGCCCCCTCGCTCACCAGGCCCTCCAGTCCGGCGTCGAGCGCCACGTCGATCTCCCGCCGGGTGCCGGTGATGTCGAGCAGCGGCCCGCCGCCCGCCGGGGCGCCGGGCGCGGCGTGCACCTGCGCCACCCGGGCGGCGCCCTCGGCCACCACGGCGTCGCCGGGGTCCACGGTCCCGGTCTCCGTCCGGCCCAGGTCGTCCTGCCACGCGGCCACGGCCTCGGCCGTGGCGCCGGTGTAGCTGTCGTCGGCGGTGAAGCCGGTGTAGCCCAGCTCGGCGAGGTTCCGTTCCAGCAGCTCCACGTCCTCGCCCTCGGCGCCCGGCTCCAGCGTGCGGTAGAGCGGCTGGCCGCCGGTGAGCAACGGCACGGGCTGGGCGTTGACCGCGTAGAGCGGCTCGCCGCGGGCCACCGTGTCGCCGGGCTCGGGCAGCCAGGTGAGCACCCCCGGGGCCCCCGCGGGCGGGGTCACGGTGAGCGGGTCACCGTAGGCGAGGGCGCCGGGGACCTCCTCGGAACGGGTCAGGGTCGCCGTCGTCACCTCGGCGGTGGCCGGGGCGGCGGCGGGCGGCGCGCCGCCGTCCTCGGCGCCGTCGCCCCCGCCGAAGCCTCCGGCCGCGACCGCGGCCACGCCCACCGCGGCGGCGGCGCCCAGGGCGATCAGGACCGAACGCAGCACCCGCCGCGTCCTCGATGCCGGTGCGGATCCCATGCTCAGCCCCGTCCCAGTCCGGTCAGGTGCTCCTCGCACGCCTCCATCGCGGCGTCGAACCCGGGCGCCGACGGGTCGATCGCGCCCGGCTCGAAGCCCTCCACCGGGTCCGGGTCAGGCACCTCCAGGCCGTTCTCGCGCAGGCACGCGGCCAGGTCCCGCATCGCCTCCTGCTGGTCCTCCGTCGGCTCGGGGCGCTCGTTGACGCCCTCGGGCGCCAGCTCGCGGCACGCCTCGAACGCCTCCATCAGCGCGTCGCGGCTGCCGTCCTCGCCGATGGCCGCCTGGAAGTCCAGCTCGCCGGTCTCGGGGTCGGGGTCGGGGATGTCGATGCCGTTCTCGCGCAGGCACTCGGCGAACAGGCGGCTCTGCTCGACGGGGTCGGCGGCCTGCTCGGTCGCCGCGCCCCCGTCGTCGCCGCCG
Source organism: Streptomyces sp. SBT349 (assembly GCF_001083795.1). Lineage (GTDB taxonomy): Bacteria > Actinomycetota > Actinomycetes > Streptomycetales > Streptomycetaceae > Streptomyces. The sequence goes on along the minus strand of NZ_LAVK01000039.1, from coordinate 10,405 downwards.
CCGTCGGAGGCCGAGGGAACGTCGCCGTCGCCGTCGCCGCCCGAGCCGCCGCAGGCGGTCGCCAGGAGGAGCGCGGCGCTGATCAGGGTGAGTCGTCGTCTCATGGGGGCGATGCTGGGCGCCGCACCATGGCCTCCGCTGTAGGGAGCCTGGACGCCCGCTGGGAGTATGGGCGAGGCCCCGGAAGCGGGCCGGAGAACGTGCGGACGGACGAAGGGGACGGTGCGATGGATCTCGGACTCGCCGATCGGGTCTACGTGGTGACCGGCGGCAGTAAGGGCCTGGGCTACGCGACGGCCGCGGCGCTGGTGGAGGAGGGCGCGCGCGTCGTGGTGTCCTCGCGCGACGAGGGCCATGTGACGGCGGCCGTGGCGCGGCTCGGCGGCTCGGGCAGGGCGATCGGCGTCGAGGCCGACCTCGCGGACCCCGGCGCGGCGGGGCTGCTGGTCGAGACGGCGCTGTCCGGCTTCGGCCGCCTGGACGGCGCGCTGGTGTCGGTGGGCGGGCCCCCGGTCGGCTCGGTGGCGTCGGCCTCGGACGAGCAGTGGCGGGCCGCGTTCGAGTCGGTCTTCCTCGGCGCGGTGCGGGTCGCGCGCACCGTCCTCGGCAGCCTGGACGAGGGCGGCGCGGTCGGCCTGGTGCTCTCCACCTCGGCCCGCTCCCCGATCCCGGGCCTCGGCATCTCCAACGGCCTGCGCCCGGGGCTCGCGATGGCCGCCAAGGACCTGGCCGACGAGGTCGGCCCGCGGGGCATCCGCGTCTTCGGACTGATGCCGGGCCGGGTGATGACCGACCGCACGAAGGAGCTCGACGCCACCGCCGACGAGGGGACCCGCGCCCGGCTCCTGTCGACCATCCCCCTCCGCCGCTACGGCGCCCCCGAGGAGTTCGGCCGCGTGGCGGCCTTCCTCCTCTCGCCCACCGCCGGATACGTCACCGGCTCGCTGATCCCCGTGGACGGCGGCGCCCTGCGCACCCCCTGAGGGGCGCGCCGGGGGCGCTCAGGGCCGGGCGCGGGGGAGTTCCAGGCGGAACGTGGCGCCCGCGCCCGGGGTGTTGGCGTGCAGGACCACCGTTCCGCCGTGGGCCCTGGCCAGGGCGGTCGCGATCGGCAGGCCGAGGCCGGTGCCGCCCGGGGCGGTGCGGTAGAGGCGGTCGAAGATCCGGGGAACGTGCTCGGGCGCGACGCCGGGCCCGGTGTCGGCCACGTCCACGAACGCCGTCTCCCCCGTCTCCCCGACCCGCACCACCACCCGCGCCCCCGGCGGCGTGTGGGTGAGCGCGTTGGCCAGCAGGTTGCTGATGACCTGCCGCAGCCGCAACGCGTCCCCGCACACCGTCACCGGCACGGGCCGGTCCAGCGCGACCTCGCGGCGCGGGTCCCGGGCGCGGGCCGCCTGCACCAGGTCACCGGCCAGTTCGAGCAGGTCCACCGGGCGGCGCTCCGGCCGGGGCCGCTCGTCCAGGCGGGCCAGCAGCAGCAGATCCTCCACCAGCACCCCCATCCGCGTCGCCTCCGCCTCGATCCGCGCCAGCGCCTCGTCGCGGTCGCCGCCCCTGCGGGCCAGCTCGGCGAAGCCGCGGATGGAGGTCAGCGGCGTGCGCAGCTCGTGCGAGGCGTCGGACAGGAAGTGCCGCAGGCTGCGCTCCGAGTCGCGGCGCGCGGTGATCTCGGACTCCACGCGGTCGAGCATCGCGTTCATCGCCGCGCCCAGGCGCCCCGGCTCGGTGCGCGGATCCGCCCCCCGCACCCGCCGCGCGAAGTCGCCGCCCCTGATGTGGCCGGCCGTCGTCTCCATCCGGGTCAGCGGGCGCAGCCCCAGGCGGATCAGCCAGGCGGCGCCGGCCCCGAGCAGCAGCAGGACCACGCCCAGCACGGCCGCGTCGATCAGCAGGAGCCGGTCCACCGTCGCCTCGACCTCCGCGAGCGAGACGGCGTTGACGACGAGGCCGCCGTCCGGGGTGGAGCGGGCGTGCAGCCGCCAGCCGCCGTCCACGGTGAACGGCTCGCCCACCCGCGCGCGCAACGCGTCCGCGCCCGGGAGGCGGGGCCCGCCGGGGTCGTCCGCGCCGGGGACCGCGGCCAGCAGCGTGCCCTCGGGGCCGAGGACGAAGATCCGCCCCGACGCGTCGAACCGGCTCGCCGGCAACCCCTCGTCCCCGCCCCGCCCGCCCGCGGTCGCCGGGGCGAGCAGCAGCGCGATCCGCTCCGAGGTGAACGCGTCCGTCCCCGGCCCCGGTTCGTCCTCGGCGTCCCCCGTGTCCTCGGCGTCCTCGGCGTTTCCCGTCTCGTCCGAGGAGGCCGTGGTGAGCTGCTGGTCGACCCGGTCCGTCAGATAGGTGCGCAGCAGCACCAGGCCCGCGGCGTTGGCCGCCACCAGCGCCAGCGCGCTCAGCCCGGCGGTGATGAGGACGAGGCGCGCGCGCAGCGTCATGACCCCGCCCGCAGCACGTAGCCCACGCCCCGCACGGTGTGGATCAGCGGCGCCCGGCCTCCGTCCACCTTCTTGCGCAGGTAGGAGACATAGCTCTCCACGATCCTGGCGTCGCCGCCGAAGTCGTAGGACCAGACGCGGTCGAGGATCTGCGCCTTGCTCAGCACCCGCCCGGCGTTGCGCAGCAGGCAGCCCAGCAGCCTGAACTCGGTGGGGGAGAGGTCGATGCGCACCCCCGCCCTGCGCACCAGGTGGGCGCCCTCGTCCAGTTCGAGGTCCGCGTAGCGCAGCACCGGCTCGCGCGCCGCTCCCGGCTCCGCGGCGGGCGCGCCCCGGCGCAGGATCGCGCGCACGCGCAGGACCACCTCCTCCAGGCTGAACGGCTTGGTGACGTAGTCGTCGCCGCCCACGCTCAGCCCGCGGATGCGGTCGGTGACGTCGTCGCGGGCCGTGAGGAACAGCACCGGCACGCGGCAGCCGTCCCTGCGCAGCGTGCGGGCGACCTCGAAGCCGTCGAGGTCGGGCAGCATCACATCGAGGACGATGAGGTCGGGCGCCCGCGCGCGCACCGCGTTGAGCGCCTCGACGCCGCTGCCGGCGCAGCGCACGGCGAAGCCGGTCAGGCGGAACATCTGGGCGAGCAGGTCGCGGATGTTGGGCTCGTCGTCCACGACGAGGAGCGTGGCGGCGGGGGCGGACGCGTCGGTTGCGGGCACGCCCGCTGTCTACACCGCCAACCTCAAAATCACCTGGGAGTCAGCGGAAGAACGCGATCCCGTCGTCCGGCAGGTCCTTCAGGTCGGCCACCCACTCCCGCGGGTTGACGGACTTCTTCAGGTGCGCCGACATGTAGGGCGCGAGCGGCACCTCGGGGGTGGCCTTCTCGCCGACCCACAGCAGGTCGCCGTTCACATAGCCGTAGAGCCGCTTGCCGCCGGTGTAGGGCGGCGCGACCTCGGTGCGCGCCACGGCGTCGGTGACCAGGTCGATCTGCGGCTTGCCCTCGGCCAGTTCGCCGTACCAGACCTCGGCGACGCCCTGGTCGCGGACCATGACGACCTCGATCTTCCGCTCCCTGACGCGCCAGTAGCCGTGCTCGGACTCCAGCGGGTCGAGGCGGTTGCCCTCGGCGTCCAGGCGCCAGGTGTGCGAGGCGTACGCCAGGAAGTCGCGGCCGTCGTGGGTGAACGACGCCTCCTGCCCGAAGTTGCACGACTCGGCGCCGGGACCGCCGAACGTGTCCAGGGCGGCGACCCCGGCACCCTGCCAGGTGCCCAGCAGGAACGCGAGCGGGACCAGCTCGGGATGCAGGTCGGAGGGGATCTCGATCATCTCAGCGCTGGCCCTGGTAGAGCTTCATCACGACGAGGGCGGCGAAGGCGCCGCTGCCCACGACGACCAGCGCCATCAGGGTGATGAAGAATGCCTCTAGCACAGTGTGCTCCTCCTGGTGCGGCTGAGAATGTGAATTCCGACCGCGGCCGAGTCTAGTCCTCGGCATCGGGGGAATCTGAAGGAGGGGGACGCCCGGGTTCTGGCTTCCGGGCGTCCTTGACCGTTTTGTGATCACTGCGACTGAACGCGTTTGGGCCACGGTGCGTCTAAGCGCGTGGAAAGGGTGTGGTCATGAGTTGTCCTAACTGTGGCGGGATGATGCACCAGGGCCCGCGAGGCGACTGGGTCTGCGGCACATGTGGCACGACGCGTTAGCGGCGCTGTCCCGCTGACTACCGTGGTGCCATGTCGCACAAGCTGGTGATCAAGGTGACGGCGGGGGCCGATGCCCCCGAGCGGTGTTCTCAGGCTTTCACGGTGGCGGCGGTGGCCGTCGCCAGCGGCGTGGAGGTCTCGCTCTGGCTGACCGGGGAATCCGCGTGGTTCGCCCTTCCCGGGAAGGCGGCGGAGTTCTCGCTGCCGCACGCCGCGCCGTTGCCTGACCTGATCGACGGAATCATGGCCGGGGGGGAGATCACGCTGTGCACGCAGTGCGCCGCCCGGCGGGGGATCGAGGAGGAGGACGTGATCGACGGCGTCCGCATCGCCGGGGCCCAGGTCTTCGTGAGTGAGATCATGCCCGACGGCGTCCAGGCGCTCGTCTACTGAAACCGACCGGACCACCGAACCACCGAGCACGCAGGATGAACGGGGCCAACCGAGCACGCAGGATGAACGGGGCCATGCGAAGGGGCCGTGCTCCCACCGGGGAGCACGGCCCCGGGTGCGTCCGGGACGGCGCGGGGATCAGACCGCGATGGTGACCTCGGTCAGCCCGCCCTGCTGGGCGACGACCGTGCGGTCCGCGGTCCCGCCGGGCACCAGGGCCCGCACCGTCCACGTGCCCTCGGCCGCGTAGAAGCGGAACTGGCCGGTGGCCGAGGTCGGCACCTCGGCGGTGAACTCGCCGGTGCCGTCCAGCAGCCGGACATAGCCGGTCGCCGGCTCGCCGTCCCGGGTCACCGCGCCCTGGATCGTCGTCCGGCCTGGCGTGATGGAGGCGGCGTCCGGACCGCCGGGCTTCGCTCCGCACATGGCGCGTTCCTCTTCCTGTCCTTGTCCTGGTGCCCTGGGTGGCCTGGTGACCTACGTGCCCTGGTGACCTACGCGGCCGGGCCGGTCTCGACGGGCACGCCCACCAGGGAGCCGTACTCCGTCCAGGAGCCGTCGTAGTTCTTCACGTTCGTGACGCCGAGCAGCTCGTGCAGCACGAACCACGTGTGCGCGGAGCGCTCGCCGATGCGGCAGTAGGCGATGGTGTCCTTCCCCAGGTCCACGCCCTCCTCCTGGTACAGCTCGCTCAGCTCGTCGTCCGGGCGGAACGTGCCGTCGTCGTTGGCCGACTTCGACCACGGGATGTTGCGCGCGGAGGGGATGTGGCCGCCGACCTGCGACTGCTCCTGCGGGAGGTGCGCCGGGGCCAGCAGCTTGCCGCTGAACTCGTCGGGCGAGCGGACGTCCACCAGGTTCTGCGTGCCGATGGCGGCCACGACCTCGTCGCGGAACGCGCGGATCGAGACGTCCTGCGGCTGCGCCGCGTACGCGGTCGCGGCGCGCGAGGGCACCTCCTCGACCAGCTCGCGGGCGTCCAGCTCCCACTTCTTGCGGCCGCCGTCGAGCAGGCGGACGTCCTGGTGGCCGTAGAGCTTGAAGTACCAGTAGGCGTAGGCGGCGAACCAGTTGTTGTTGCCGCCGTAGAGGACCACCGTGTCGCCGTTGGCGATGCCCTTGGCCGAGAGCAGCTTCTCGAAGCCCGCCTGGTCCACGAAGTCGCGGCGGACCGGGTCCTGGAGCTCCTTCTTCCAGTCGATGCGAACGGCGTTCCTGATGTGGTTCTTGTCGTAGGCGCTGGTGTCCTCGTCGACTTCCACGATGACGACACCGGCGTCGTCGAGGTGCTCCTGGACCCAGTCGGCGTCCACGAGGACGTCACTGCGGCTCATGCGTGTTCTCCTTCGGCGATCGGGCAGGGAGGTGGGGCGGCGTGCCGGGGGGCGCGCACGGACGCGGAGAAGGTGCGCGGCGCGGCGCGCGGAAGGGGAGATGAGGCGTGGTCGTCAGCCGACGCGGGGACAGAGCATGGCGGCGACGCGGCACAGGTCGACCGCCCGCCGCTTCGTGAGTCCCCCTGCCGGGGTGCCCGTGGCCTGTCGCATCATGACCGCGATCGTACGGACGCGACGGCGCCCGTGTCACCGGTGGACCGGATGCTGAGATACCTCTGCCCGGAATGTGAGATGGCTGAGGGCGGCTCGGGGTCCCGGTGGCCGCCGCCGCCCGTCAGCCGACGCTGACCTGGCTGCCCGTGATGGTGAGGGCGAGCCCCTCGTCGGTCGGGGTGAGCGAGTCCAGCTCCAGGCCGGCCGGCAGGCCGCTGACCGTGCGCTCCTGGTGGAGCTGGTCGCGGATCGCCTCCTGGAGCTCGGGGCGCCCGGTGTCCGGGATCTCCTCCTCGTCCACGCTCAGCGTGATCGTCCCGTTCTCCAGCACGATCTCGCCCGGCATCTCGCCGACGTCCACGTTCTGCCCCATCACGCTGGCCTGGAGGGTCAGCAGCAGCTGCCCGTCGCCCGCGTGACCGAACTCCACCGCGAACCCGTTCCCGCTGACGGCCAGCAGCTCGCCGTAGGCGCGGGACAGCTCCTCGTACCCGATCAGGCCCTCGCCCTCGGCGGTCTCCGCCACCGCGCCCGAGAAGTTCCCCGTGACCTCGACGTTCCGCAGCTCCAGCTCCAGCTCCTCCACCGTGAGCGCCTGGTCGTCCACCTGCGCCTCGTACTGGTCGAGCCCGAGGTCCACGTGGTCGAGGCGGGTGTTCATCACCTGGGTGAGGAAGGGGAAGCCCTGGATCTTCACGTCGGGCTCGGATGAGAGACCGAGCTCGTCGCGCGCCCGCGAGGCGACCTCGTTCTGCGCGACCCACACGGCGACACGGTCGGCGGCGATCGTCAGCAGGACGAGAACACCGACAACGATGAGAGTTATTCGCAGTGCGCGCATCGGGCCGTGATCCCCTTGAGTCGTCTGAAAAGCGACGCGAGCGTAACCCGCGCCCCACCCGCGCGAAGCCCCGGGGCCGCGCTTGCAGCACGCCCGTTACACGCGTGAGTGAGGGGGGAACGTCAGAGCAGCGCCCTGGCCAGCGGGTAGACGGCGGGTGCCGCGGCCGTCAGCGGCAGGGCGACCCCGGCGGTGAAGTGGACGAAGCGCGAGGGGAAGTCGTAGCTGGCGACCCGCAGGCCGATCAGCGCGCACACGCCCCCGGCGGCGGCCAGCGCCAGAGCCTCGCCGCCCATGCCGCTCACCCGGTCCGCGGCCACCGCGCCCACCCCGCCCGCGAGCAGCAGCGCCAGGGCCACCGACAGCACGCCGGGACCCGGCACCGCCCGGCCGAGCGCCGCGGCGCCCACCGCGCAGGCGGTCACGGCGACGGCCGCGCCCGAGACGTCCACGGCGGCCAGGTGCCCGGCCGCCGCGATCGTCAGCAGCGTGGAGGCGGCCGTCGCGATCAGCGAGTCGAGCCGCTCGTCGGGCGAGCCGCGGTGCCGCAGCTGGAGCACCAGCACCAGCACGAACCACACCCCGAGCACGCCGATCACGGCCTCGGGGGCCCGGTCCCGGTCGGCCAACACCAGGGCGGCGTCGGCCGCCAGGCCGCCCGCGAAGGCCAGCGCGATGCCCTGCCGCGCGGGCCACATCCCGTTCAGCCGGAACCATCCGGCGGCCGTCACCGCCTGGAGCAGCACCACGGCGGGCAGCGCCGCGAGCTGGCCCACCGCGGCCCCGGCCGCGAGCAGCCCCGCGAGGAGCGCGGTCAGCGCGGCGGGCTGGATGCCCGGCGGGATGATCGGGGAACGCGCCCGGTGGCGCGGGCCCGCGGCCTCGGCGCGCGGCCCCGTGGACGCGGGGCCACCTCCCGGCCGGAGGCCGGGGGAGGTCTCGGGGGAGGTCATGACGCGCCTCCCGCGAACGGCGGGAGCACCTCGACGGTCCCGCCCTCGGGCAGCGCGACGCTGTCGTGCCCGCGCGCGCCGACCTGCTCCCCGTTGACGAGGAACGAGCAGCGCACGAGCACCCGCGCGAACTCCGGGCTGTCCGCGTGGCGCCCGCGCGCCGCGCTCAGCGCGGCGGCCAGCGTGGTGGCCTCGTACGCCTCCTCCGCCGTCCCCGCGGCGGCCTTCGCCGCCGCCCAGTAACGGATCGTGCCCCTCGCCATCGGCCGGCTCCTCCGACTCGTCCGAACGCTTGCCCTGCCCCTGTCCGTGCGCCCCCATGATGACGCCCCGGCGGGCGCGGGTGTGACGCGCGCCCCTGCCCCGGGTGAATTCTTTGGGCTATGCTGCTGGCGTTGCAAGGATCCGGGCACTGATGCCACCCCGGGTCCTTTTGCGCTTTCTGGGCAGAGCCGCTCGAATCGTCCCCTTGCCAGGACTGAGGAAGGAACGCCCCCCTGATGAGCTCGCTGCTACTCCTGACCAATGCCCTCCAGCCGTCCTCGCAGGTACTCCCCGCTCTGGAGCTCCTGCTGCACAACGTCAGGGTCGCGCCCGCCGAGGGACCCGCGCTGGTGGACGCGCCCAGCGCCGACGTCATCATGATCGACGGCCGCAAGGACCTGCCGCAGGTGCGCTCCCTGTGCCAGCTGCTGCGCTCCACGGGGCCCGGCTGCCCGCTGGTGCTCATCGTCACCGAGGGCGGGCTCGCGGCCGTGACCGCGGACTGGGGCGTGGACGACGTGGTGCTCGACACCGCGGGTCCCGCCGAGGTCGAGGCCAGGCTCCGGCTGGCCACCGGCCGCCAGCAGCTGTCCGCCGACGACAGCCCCATGGAGATCCGCAACGGCGACCTCTCCGTGGACGAGGCCACCTACAGCGCGAAGCTCAAGGGCCGGGTGCTCGACCTGACCTTCAAGGAGTTCGAGCTGCTGAAGTACCTGGCGCAGCACCCCGGTCGCGTCTTCACCCGCGCCCAGCTCCTCCAAGAGGTCTGGGGCTACGACTACTTCGGCGGCACCCGCACCGTGGACGTGCATGTGCGGCGGCTGCGCGCCAAGCTCGGGCCCGAGCACGAGTCGCTGATCGGCACGGTGCGGAACGTGGGTTACCGCTTCGTGGTGCCGGAGAAGGAGAAGGCAGAGGACCAGCACGCCCGCGCGGTCACGCGCGAGGCCGAGCAGCTCGTCAAGGACGCCGCGGCGCGCAGGGGCTGAGCCCGGGACCGGGGCCGGTGCCCGGGATGCGAACCCCGTATCCCACAGGGCGGTTGCGCGCGTAGACTACGCCCCGTGGCCAAGGTGACGCGGGATGATGTGGCTCGGCTGGCGGGTACGTCGACCGCCGTTGTCAGCTATGTCATCAACAACGGCCCGCGCCCGGTGGCCGCGGGCACGCGGGAGCGAGTGCTCGCCGCGATCAAGGAGTTGGGGTACCGCCCGGACCGCGTGGCGCAGGCGATGGCCTCGCAGCGCACGGACCTCATAGGGCTGATCGTCCCGGACGCGCGGCAGCCGTTCTTCGCGGAGATGGCGCACGCGGTCGAGCAGGCCGCGGCCGAGCGCGGCAAGATGGTCCTGGTGGGGAACTCGGACTACGCGGACGAGCGCGAGGTCCACTATCTGCGGGCGTTCCTCGGGATGCGGGTCTCGGGGCTGATCCTCATCAGCCAGGGCCCCAGCGAGCACGCCGCCGCGGAGATCGACGCCTGGGACGCCCGGGTGGTGCTGCTGCACCGGCGGCCCGACGCGATCGACGACGTCGCCGTGGTCCTCGACGACGTGGGCGGCGCCCAGCGGGTCACCAGCCACCTCCTCGGCCACGGTCACGCCTACGTCGCCTGCCTGGGCGGCGTGGACTCCACGCCCGAGTCGGGCGACCCGGTCACCGACCATGTCACCGGCTGGCGCCGGGCCATGGGCGAGGCGGGGCTGAGCACCGCGGGGCGGCTGTTCAAGGCCCCGTACAACCGGTACGACGCCTACCGCGTCGCGCTCGACCTGCTGGCCGGGCCCGACCGGCCGCCCGCGATCGTGTGCGCGACGGACGACCAGGCCATCGGCGTGCTGCGGGCCGCCCGCGAGCTGCGGATCGACGTGCCGGAGGAGCTGGCGGTGGCCGGCTTCGACGACGTGAAGGAGGCCGCGCTGACCGATCCCCCGCTGACCACGGCGGGCTCCGACCGGGAGGCGATGGCCCGCGCGGCGGTGGACCTGGCGATCGGCGAGGCGGAGAACGGGAACGGCGTCCTCACCCACCGGCTCAGGCAGTTCCCCGTGGCACTGCGGATCCGGCGCTCCTGCGGCTGCGACGCCGAGGGCGACTGACCCGGCCGCCCGGCCGCCACCGGATCTCCAGGCGATTCTGAGGCGCGGCTCAGACGGTTCTCATGTGGGTGGCGCACTGTCGACGGCATGAGCGATCACCAGGCACCCCAGGTCCCCGGGCCTCAGCCCTCCTCGTCTCAGCCCTTCTCCCCCCAGC
>NZ_LAVK01000399.1 GCF_001083795.1 Streptomyces sp. SBT349 | reverse complement strand
ACGAGGCGCGGCTGGAAGGCTATGGGGGGCAGGTTCTCGTGGGTGAGAACGGCCAGGACGCCGGGCGCGTCCAGCGCGCCGGCCGGGTCGACGGCGGTGATCCGGCCGGAGGCGATGCGGGCGCCGACGAGCGTGGCGAAGGCGAGGCCCGGCAGGGTGACGTCGGAGACGTAGCGGGCGGCGCCGGTGGTCTTGGGGCGGCCATCGACCCGTTCGAGGGGGCGGCCGACGGCCGCGGTGGCCGGTTCCGCCGTGGGGACTGCGGTCATGTCAGGGACTCCAGGGCTCGGACGACGGCCCGCTGGGCGAGCTCGACCTTGAAGGCGTTCATGGGGGTGGGGGTGGCGTCGGCCATCTCCTCGCGGGCCGCCTCGGCGAAGGCGCGCCGGTCGGCGGCGGCGCCGAGCAGCAGGCGCTCGGCCCGCCGGGCGCGCCACGGCGTGGTGGCGACGCCGCCGAGCGCGAGGCGGACCCCGCTGATCCGGCCGCGCTCCAGGGTGAGGGTGGCGGCGACGGAGACGAGGGCGAACTCGTAGGACTCCCGGTCACGGATCTTCAGATAGGTCGAGGTGCGGGCGGTGGGGGTGTCGGGGATCTCGATGGCGGTGATCAACTCGCCGTGTTCCAGGGGGAACTCGCGGTGGGGCGTGTCGCCGGGGAGGAGGAAGAAGTCGTCGATGTGGTACGAGCCCTCGCCCCTGCCCGTCCTGGTGTGGACGAGGGCGTCGAGGGCGGTGAGGGCCACGGCGGCGTCGGAGGGGTGGGTGGCGATGCAGTGGTCGCTGGTGCCGAGGACGGCGTGGCCCCGGTTGACGCCGCGCAGGGCGCCGCAACCGCTGCCGGGGCGGCGCTTGTTGCAGGGGGACTCGACGTCGCGGTAGTAGCCGCAGCGGGTCCGTTGCAGCAGGTTGCCGCCCATCGTGGCCATGTGGCGCAGCTGGGCGGAGGCGCCCTGCTCCAGGGCCTGGGCGAGCAGCGGGAAACGGGTGCGGACGGCGGGGGAGGCGGCGACGTCGCTCATGCGGGCCGTGGCGCCGATGGTCAGGCCCCCGCCCGGGGTCTCGTCGATGCCGGTGAGCGGGAGCGCGTTGATGTCGACGAGCCGCCCGGGGGTCAGGACGTGCAGGCGCAGCAGGTCGATCTCGGTGGTCCCGCCGGCGAGGTAGGCGCTGTCGGGGTCGGCGGTCACGGCGGTCACGGCGTCGGAGACGGCCGTGGCGCGGGAGTACGCGATGGGGCGCATGATCAGCAGTTCCTCATACCTGGTCGCGGGCCGCGCGGATGGCGGCGGTGATGTTCGGGTAGGCGGCGCAGCGGCAGAGGTTGCCGCTCATCCACTCCCTGATCTCGGCGTCGTCCGAGGCGTGGCCCTCCCGGACGAGCGCCACGGCCGACATGAGCTGGCCGGGCGTGCAGTAGCCGCACTGGAACGCGTCATGGGCGATGAACTCGCGTTGCATCGGGTGGAGTTCGTCGCCGGACCGGTCCCGGGTCCGGTCCCCGGACCGGTCGCTGTCCCGGGTGCCGTCCGTGAGCTCCTGGAGCCCTTCGACGGTGGTGACGGCGCGTCCCTCGCAGCCGATCGCCAGGGTCAGGCAGGCGAGCACGCGGCGGTCGTCGACCCAGACGGTGCAGGCGCCGCAGGTGCCCTGGTCGCAGCCGCGCTTGGCGCCCGTGAGCCGGCAGGAGTCCCGCAGGGCGGAGAGCAGGCTGACGCGCGGCTCGATCTCCATGGTGTGCTCGGCGCCGTTGACCATGAGGCTGACATGGACCGGTCCTGGGCCGCGGACGGGGAGCGGGTCCGTCGCGGCGGAGCGGGCGGGGGTCGGTTTCTGGGTGGTCACCAGTCGGTCTCCTCGGGCGTTATGGGGTTTATGTCTGATTGATTCGTGCCTGAGTGTAGTGATCGGCCGCTATCGTCTGGCGGGTCCGGCGCGCGCCGGACCCGGGACGAGGACCGGGACGAGGGCCAGGGGAGACCATGGACGAGCGGCGGTACGGGGAGTGGATCGCGGTCCGGCGGGACGGCCATGTGGCGGAGCTGCTGCTCGATCGGCCCCGGGCGATGAACGCCATCTCGACGGAGCTGGCGCGGGGGCTGGCGGCGGCCTGCGCGGAGCTGGCGGCCGACGGCTCGGTGCGGGCGGTGGTGCTCGCGTCCACGGGGGAGCGGGCGTTTTGCGTGGGCGCCGACCTGAAGGAGCGCAACGGTCTCAGCGACGCGGAGTTCGGCCGCCACCGCGTGGTGCTGCGGGCCGGGTTCACGGCGGTGCTCGACCTGCCGGTGCCCGCGATCGCCGCGGTGGAGGGCTTCGCGCTGGGCGGCGGGTTCGAACTGGCGCTGTCCTGCGACGTGATCGTGGCCGACCCGACGGCCGTGGTCGGCCTGCCCGAGCTGACGGTTGGCGTGATCCCCGGCGGCGGCGGCACGCAGCTTCTGCCCCGGCGGGTGGGCGCGGCGCGGGCGGCGGAACTGATCTACACCGGGCGCCGGGTCGAGGCGGCCGAGGCGCGCGAGCTGGGGCTCGTCGACGTGCTGACGGCGGCGGGCGGGGCGCGGGCGGAGGCCCTGGCGCTGGCCGCGCGGATGGCGGCCAACTCCCCGATCGGCCTCCGCGCCGCCAAACGCGCCCTCCGCACGGGCTCCGGCCTCGGCCTCCAGGCGGGCCTGGAGGTGGAGGACGCGGCCTGGCGGACGGTGGCGTTCTCACCCGACCGCACGGAGGGCGTGGCGGCGTTCAACGAGAAGCGCCCGCCCCGCTGGGAGACTCGGCCCTCCCCCTGACCCCGAGCCCGACCCCGAGCCCGAGCCCGACCCCGAGCGGAGGGGCCCCCGGGTCGGCCCCGGAGGGGAGTAGTTGAACGGACCAAAGCGGGAAGAACGACCCTAGCCTGGGCGTATGGGTGACGACAGCCGGCTGCGGGCCGTGGTGGAGCTGGCGCAGAGGATGGCCGCCGCGCAGGCGTTGCCCGAGGTGGCGCTCGCCGCGGCGGAGGGGGCCAGGGAGGCGCTGGGCGGGGCGTTCGCCGCCGTGTCCGTCTTCGAGCCGGCCCGCGGCAGGCTGCGGGTGCTGGTCAACACGGGCGAGCTGGCCGAGGGGGAGGAGGAGTTCCCCGCCGACGAGTCGTATCCGGTGCACGACTTCCCGGAGATCGCCGGGTTCGAGCCCGAGAGCTGGGTGAGGGGCGGCGAGCCGCGCGCCTGGATCGAGTCGGCCGCGACCCCGGGCAGCCGCAGGGCCGCGGCCCTGCGGCGGCGCGGCAGGAGCGCCTGCGTCGTCGCCCCGATCGTCCTGCACGGCCGCGCCTGGGGCGAGCTCTCCGTGGCGCGCGCCCGCGGCGCCCCCGCCCCCGGCAGCGGCGACGCGGACTTCGCCGCCGTCCTCGCCGCGGTGGTGGCGTCGGGCCTGGTCCAGTACGAGCGGCTCGCCGAGGCCAGGCGGCTGGCGTTCACCGACCCGCTGACCGGCCTCGCCAACCGCCGCGCGGTGGACATACGCCTGGACGAGGCCCTGGAGACCCACCGCGCCACCGGTGCCGTGATCAGCCTCGTCGTCTGCGACGTCAACGGCCTCAAGCGGGTCAACGACACCTACGGCCACGCGGCGGGCGACCGGCTGCTGGAACGGTTCGGGATGGTGCTGTCCCTGTGCGGCGCGTCCCTGCCGGGGGCGCTCGCCGCGCGGTTGGGGGGCGACGAGTTCTGCCTGCTGGCCGTCGGCGCCGGCCTGGCCGAGGTGGAACGTTCCGCCACCGAGGTGTGCCGCAGGGCCCGCGAGCTCGACCTCGGCTCGGGCGTGGCCTGCGGCGTCGCCTCCACCGGGGAGGACATCGGCCCCGTCCGCTCGGCCCGCCGCCTGTTCCGGCTGGCGGACGCCGCGCAGTACCAGGCCAAGGCCGCGGGGTCGCCCGACCCGGTCGTCGCGGGGCGCGGCGGCCCCGGCGACCCGGTGGTGGCGCTCGCCGACGCGCCAGGCGGGCGGGGGCGCGAGCGCCGCGGCCTGAGGGGGCGGCGCCCCCCGGCGCCCGAATCACCGAATGATCCGACCCCCTGATGACTGGGGTCGATTCACTCCTTAGGCTTGCTGAATATGGCTATGCATGACAGGGGAGGCGCCCGCGTCGTCCTGGGCACCTCGGGAACCTCGTTCGACGACGTCATCGCCGTGGCCCGCGGCGGCGCCCGCGTGGAGCTCTCCCCCTCCGCGCTCGACGCGATGGCCGCCGCCCGCCGCGTGATCGACGACCTCGCCGCCGGGCCCGAGCCCGTCTACGGCGTCTCCACCGGGTTCGGCGCCCTCGCCGTCCGCCACATCACCCCTGACCTGCGCGCCAGGCTCCAGCGCAACATCGTCCGCTCCCACGCGGCCGGACTCGGGCCCCCCGTGGAGCGCGAGGTGGTGCGCGCCCTGATGTTCCTGCGACTGAAGACCGTCGCCTCGGGGCACACCGGCGTGCGCCCCGAGGTGGCCCGCGCCATGGCCGACCTGCTCAACGCCGGGATCACGCCCGTCGTCCACGAGCACGGCTCCCTCGGCTGCTCCGGCGACCTCGCGCCGCTGGCGCACTGCGCGCTCGCCCTGCTCGGCGAGGGCGAGGCGGAGGGCCCCGACGGAACGGTCCGGCCCACCCTGCCGCTCCTCGCCGAGCACGGCATCGCGCCGGTCGAACTCCGCGAGAAGGAGGGGCTGGCGCTGCTCAACGGCACCGACGGCATGCTCGGCATGCTGATCATGGCCTGCGCGGACCTGGGGCGGCTGTTCACCTCCGCCGACATCACCGCGGCCCTCACCCTGGAGGCGCTGCTCGGCACCGAGCGGGTGCTCGCGCCCGACCTGCACGCCCTGCGCCCCCACCCCGGGCAGGCCGCGAGCGCGTCCAACATGCGGAAGATCCTCGCCGGTTCCGGGCTGACCGGGCACCACCAGGACGACGCGCCCCGGGTGCAGGACGCCTACTCGGTGCGCTGCGCCCCCCAGGTCGCGGGCGCCGGCCGCGACACCCTGGCGCACGCCCGCACCGTCGGCGAACGGGAGCTGGCCGCCGCCGTGGACAACCCGGTGGTGATCGACGGGCGCGTGGAGTCCAACGGGAACTTCCACGGCGCGCCCCTCGGCTACGTGCTGGACTTCCTGGCCATCGCGGCGGCGGACCTCGCCTCGATCACCGAGCGCCGCACCGACCGGTTGCTCGACCGCAACCGCTCGCACGGGCTCCCGCCGTTCCTGGCCCAGGACGCGGGCGTCGACTCGGGGCTGATGATCGCGCAGTACACGCAGGCCGCGCTGGTCGGCGAGCTGAAACGGCTCGCGGCGCCCGCCTCGGCCGACTCCATACCGTCCTCGGCGATGCAGGAGGACCACGTCTCGATGGGGTGGTCCGCGGCGCGGAAGCTGCGGACGGCCGTGGAGGGGCTGACCCGCGTCGTGGCCATCGAGCTGTTCGCGGCCACCCGCGCCCTCGACCTGCGCGACGGCCTGGGAGCGGGGGCGTCCGGCGCGGGCGCGGGGCCCGCGGCCCGAGCGGTGGTGGCGGCGGCGCGTGCGGCGGGCGTCCGCGGGGCGGGGGAGGACCGTTTCCTCGCGCCCGATCTGGCGGCGGCCGAGGCGTTCGTGCGGAGCGGGGCGCTGGTCACGGCGGCCGAGTCGGCGACCGGACCGTTGATCTGAGGCCCGTTACTGGTCCTGGTCGAGGTCGAGGGCGGGCTGCTCGACGGGGATGACCGAGCTGGTCCCCGGGGCGTCGTCGCCGTCGGCGTAGGCCGAGGGAAGCAGCCACCCCACACAGAGGGCACCGGCCGCGACAGCGCCGCATATCAGCGGGTGGCGATTGAGGCTGCGGGGCTGACCGTCCATGGGGAGCGATGTTACGGGCGAGTGCGGGTCGCGGGGAAGGGGCGGTGTCCGGGCGTCTTACCCTCCGGGGCATGAGTGATGACATGACCGAGGGCCTGGAAGAGACGACGCGCTACGTTCGCGTCCGCGTGGAGATGGTGCTGGAGATCACCGAGCCCGACGAGCTGATCCGGGCCGCCTGGGCGCGGATCGAGAGCGACGAGCTGATGCCTCCCGAGGAGCGGGACCAGGCCGCGCAGACCGTCTCGCGCGACGAGGCCGAGGCCGTCGCCTACCTGCTCGACCCGGTCGACCTGGTCACCGAGGTGCCCGGGGTGATCCTGGCGCAGGCGTCCTGGAGCAGCGAGCTGGTCGCGTACGACCCCGAGGACTCGTGGGACGACTACGAAGACGAGGACTGACGAGCACTGACGAGAATTGATGGGCAGGGGGGCGTGAAGGGCGTGAAGGTGTGAGGGGGGCGTGGCCGTGCGGACACCGGGTAGGCG
>NZ_LAVK01000398.1 GCF_001083795.1 Streptomyces sp. SBT349 | reverse complement strand
GAAGCCGTCCTCGGCGTAGGGGCCCGGGAGGAGCTCCAGTCCAGGAAGGCCCCGCACTCCCCGCAGAAGGAGTCCCCCTCGTTCACACGCGCGTCGCACTGCTCGCAGGTCACCGACCGACCGCCTCTCCACCCGGGACCACCTGGACCGTGCACGGCACGTGCGCCGGCCGGCTGGCCTCGACGAGCGCCTCCAGCCTGGGCAGCGGCAGCGCCTCGGCGTCGGCGCTGATGCGCACCACCAGCGAGGGCTCGGGCGATCCCGGCAGGGCGCCGCCCGGCGTGGCCGACCACGCGGCGCCGCCGCTGTCGACGACCCGCGCCTCGACCCCGAAGGCCGCGTGGAGCAGCTCCGCCAGCCCGCGCGCGGTGCCGCGCAGCCGGTGCAGCTCCGTCGCCCGGGCCACCGCGCGGCGGCGGTCGGCGAGGGGCCGTCCGCCGTCCGCCTCGGCCGCGACCCAGGTCGCGAGCCAGTCCAGGAAGTCCTCGGGCGCCAGCCGAGGGTCCCAGTAGGCGTCGAGGCAGTCGAGCACGGCCAGCACGGGGGCGAGCACCTCGTCGAAGGCCGAGACGAAGCGCTGCACGAAGCCGTCCTCGGCGTAGGGGCCCGGCAGCCGCTCGCCGAACGGGTGCGGCGAGATCAGGCCCTCGGCGTGGAGGCGCCGGGAGGGCGGCCGGTCACTCGCCGCGGCGTCGTCCGTCACCGCTCCTCCACCCTGACCTGGTGCTCGTAGGAGAACACCAGCGCGTGGCGCTCCAGGTCGATGCGGTCGCCGACGTCGCCGCGCTCCCCCGTGAGCGGGTTCGCCGCGAAGATCCGGACGTCGTCGACGAGTTCCACCCCGGGGACCCGCTGGAGCACCGAGTACGCCTCGCCGGTCTGCACCGGGCGGCCGAAGGGCCAGCCGTCGCCGTGGGGGCCGCCGGTGACGGGGTTCACATAGCGGTAGAGCGCGTCGAGCGCCCGCTCCCGCAACCGGCCGGCCGCCGTCCCGGGCGTGGCGGTCAGGCGGGCGACCACGGTGACACCCTGGTAGTACGGCGGCTGGACCAGCAGCCGGGCGCCGACCGGGCGGCGCGTGTCCAGGTGTGCGGCGATGCCGGCGAGCATCTCGTCCGGCGGGACCAGCTGCTCGAAGCGCAGCCGGTGGCCGTCGTCGGCGACGACCGCCGGCACCACCAGGACCCGTACCCCGCCCGCCTCCTCACCGTCCCCCGCGGGGACGCAGCGGATACGGGCGGCGGACGGCGCGGCCTGCCGGGCGATCAGCTCGTAGTCGGCGGCGGTCACGGCCCGGTCCTGCGCGCGCAGGTGCAGGGGCGCGCGCAGCCTGGCGCTCTCCATGGTCTCGCCGTCGACGCCGCCCGAGGCCGCCTCCCGGTTCTCCACCCGGGACACGTAGGGGATGGAGGTGCGCAGCACGGTCAGGGCCCCGCGGGCGACGTTGCCGCGGCGCCCGCCGCCGGTGCGGTAGCGGCGGACCCGGATGTGCGCCCCCTTGGGGGGCACGGCGCCGTAGTGACGCAGCGAGCCGTCCGGCTCCCGCACGGCGGGGCCGAAGGCGACCTCCCCGGTGGTCGCGTCCAGGCGGATGTGGCGGTGGTCGGCCCCCGAGCCGCCGAAGGACTCGACGGGGGTCCACTCCTGCCAGCCGTCGCCGTCCGACACCTCCACCACGAACGGGTCCCGGACCAGGAGCACCGGGGGGCGGCTGACGGCGAACCGCTGGCCGGGCGTCCCCTCCGACCGCCCCAGGACCTCCCGTTCGACCGTTTCCGCGTGCAACGCCTCCGTGGTGCCCCCGATGGTGAACGCCTCGGCCCCGCGGACCGTCGGCGAGGCCGAGTAGAACGGCTGGCCCGGTTCGGCCGCCACCACCCGGCACCGCAGCCAGCCGGCGCGGCGGCCCGCGAGCGCGGCCTGTGCGTGCCCGGCCGGCACGTGCACCACCACGTCGCCGGGCCGGTTGAGCCCGCCGGTGCCGTCCTCCTCGACCTCGCAGGGCCGCCACTCCGAGCCGTCGAACGCCTCCCAGCGCAGCGGCGGCTGGCGCGGGTCGACGCCGACGCCCTCGACCCTGCTGTCCATCCGCAGCACGACCGCGCAGTTCGGCACGGCCGCGGACAGCCCGAGGAGCATGCTGTCCCCGGGCACGGGAGTGGCCGCGAAGCACGGCACGTCCTGCCCCTGGGAGACCTGGTCGGTCCGCTCCACCGGCCGCCCGCCCTCCTCCTGGGTGAGGAGGTGGACCAGCTCGCAGGGGTGCAGGGTCAGGTCGGCCGTGGTGGCGAAGACCTGGGGCTCCTCCGTCTCGCTGCGGTCCGTGGCGACCTCGGTCCCCTCGCGCAGCACCACCGGCGCGGGCTGCGGGGCCGAGAGCCAGAACGTGACCCGGGTGCCGGCCGCGGCCGGGGGGAAGAGGGTGATGCCGAGGAGGTCGAGAAAGGCCACGTAGCTCTTGTCCGGCACCCTGTTCACCCGGTACAGGAGCTGGTCGGTCATGTGGGCGAACGCCTCGATCAGGGTGACGCCCGGGTCGGAGACGTTGTGGTCGGTCCACTCGGGGCAGCGCTGCGCCACGAACCGCTTGGCGTCGTCGACGAGTTGCTGGAAGCGGCGGTCGTCGAGGTGGGGAGCGGGCAGGGCCATCAGCGCACACCGTCCTGGTCGTGGGGAACGTCCTCCGCCTCCGCGCCGTGGGAGGGGATCACGTAGAAGGGGAACACCAGGTTGCGCGGGTCGTTGGTGCCGCGATGGACGTAGCGGATGTCGATGTAGAGGGTGCCGCTCTGCCGCGTGTCGACCACCACGTCGACCTCGGTGACCTCGATCCGCGGCTCCCAGCGGTCAAGGGCGCGGCGGACCTCGTAGGCGATCGCCCCCGCGGTGTTCTCGTCGGCCGGGGCGAAGACGTGGTCGTGGACGCCGCAGCCGAACTCCGGCCGCATGGGGCGCTCGCCCGGCGCCGTGGCCAGGATCAGCCGGATGGACTCGGCGATCTCCCTGTCGCGCGAGACGAGGGCGATGCCGCCGGTCGCGCTGGTCCGCAGCGGGAACGCCCAGCCCGCCCCGATGAACTGTTCGGACATCAGTTGATCTCCACGATCCGCGCGTTGACGGCGCAGCGGGTGCCGCCGTTCAGCTCCAGCCCCGCCGTCGCGTCCACCGAGACCGACCGGCCGGTCAGCTTGAGGTCGCCGCGCCCGGCGTCGAGCACGATGCCCGTGCCCGTGACGGTGACCTCCTGGCGCGCGGAGATGGCCACCCGGCCGTCGCTGTGGACCGTGATCACGGTGTTCTGCTGGTCCAGATGCAGCGTCAGCCGGTCCCGGTCGGTGCGCAGCCGCACACCCGAGGGGCCGGGCACCGCGTCGAGCAACTCGATCCGCTGCCCGCCGCGGGAGACGAAGGAGCGCCGGTTGACCTTCCCGCTCCTGCCGTCCACCAGCGGGAGCGGGTCCGGCGTGGGCTTGTCGATCCCGTTGTACAGCCCGCCGACCACGTAGGGGCGGTCCAGCATCCCCTGCTCGAACGCCACCAGCACCTCGTCGTTCACCTCGGGGCTGAAGACGCCGCCGCCTCCCACGCCGCCCAGCTGGACGGTGCGCGCCCAGTCGGTGACGTAGGCGCGCTCCCGGCCGGAGTCGTCCGACAGCCACGGCAGCTTGAGCCGCACCCAGCCCTGCCCCTGGAGCGCCGTCGGCGCCTTCACGTCCGTGACGACGCCGACGGCGACGCCGGGGACGCGGGCCGACTCCGCGGGCGCGGACGCGCCCGCGGCCAGGCCGTACGGGGTGCGGTCCTGGCGGCTGCTGACGGTGATCCACGTCTCGTAGCCGGTCCCGGGCTCGTCGGTGTGCCTGCTGGCGGTCACCGTGTACTTGCCGTCGAAGGGAAGGCCGGCGCCGCCCAGCACGACCGGCGTGCCGGCCCGCAGGCGCGGGTTCCCGAGCACCACGACCTCCAGCTCGGCCACGGCGTCGGCCAGGTCGGCGGCGAGCGCGGTCGCCACGGCCTTGACCTCGGCGTCGGTCTGGTACGGGTGGTCGGCCATCAGCGTCTCGGAGCCCTGGCCGCGCTCGAACGGGGCGATGGCGCGCGGCGGATCGACCCCGATCCGCAGCCCGTCACCCGCCCGCACGGGCCGCTCGGCGCGCAGAGCACGCTTCCGCTTGACGTCCCAGCCGCGCACCGTGACCCGGGCCGTCTGGTTCACGGAGGTGACGGACGAGCGGACGAAGTGCACGTTCTCGCCCACCTTGATCCCGACCGGGCTCTCCTCGACCGCGCCGGCCCCGGCGGGCGCGGAGGCGGCCGGCACGGGGGCCCGGAAGAAGAACTTGCCGTCGCGAACCCCCATGTCCCGGTCGTTCTCCCGGGCGAGCGCGGTGAGGAACTCCCAGTCGGTGACGTTCGCCTGGGTCCGCAGCGGATAGGTGGTGGCCGTGGGGTCGATCCGGCCGAGGGGAACCCCGGCCGTCCTCGCCACGGTCGCGGCGATCTCGGACGCCTTCCGGCCGACGAAGCCCACCACCTTCCGGCCGCGTTGCAGCCGGTGGGAGGCGTCCATCGCGCGGATGGTGGTGAAGCTGCCCCCGCCGTCGTACTCGACCTCCATCGAGACGACCTCGCCGTGGAACAGGGGCAGCTCCCCCGAGCCGTCGCCGGGCTTGACCAGGATCTCCGTCCGCGTCCCGATCCGGATGCGCGTGTCCGCCAGCAGCGTCCGCTCGGGGTCGAGGAAGCGGAGCTGGGCGACGGCGGGCAGGGCGTTGCTCTCCTCGATGTCCACGCGCACCGGCATGGTGTCCCAGGGCGGCGGCAGGGGGCCGGGCACCCGGATGACGAACGTGTTGGTGTTCTCGCCGGTGGTCATCCGTCGCTTCCTTCCAGTTCGTCCGGCGAGGGCACCAGGACCTCGGTGCCGGGCCGCAGTCGTAGCGGGTCGTCGATCCCGTTGGCCTCCGCGATCACGCGCCAGGCCGTCGCGTCGCCGTACTCCCGGTAGGCAAGGAGCTCCAGCGAGTCGCCCACCACCAGCCGGTGGGTGCGGCGGGTGCCGGGCGAGCCGGAGGTGGGGTTCTGGCGGGGCGTCGGATCGCCGGCCTCGGTCAGCTGGACGGCGCAGGTCGCCCGCAGCGGCGTGCCATCGGAGTCGAACAGCGAGTAGGTGGCGGTGACCTCCTCCAGGTAGCCGAAGAAGGACGCGCTGTCGAAGGAGCCCCAGGTGAACTTGACCCGGGGGGCGGACGACGCCTTGGCCGCGATGCTCCGCGCCGTGGGAACGCACCAGCTCAGCAGCGTCTCCACGCCCTTCTGGACGCTGGTGTCGTGGGTGTCGGTGGCGTCGAGGAACAACTCGACGCTCAGCCTGCGTGGCAGCGAGCCGGTGAACTCCGGCACGCCCACCTGCCTCGCGCTTCTGGCCCGGTGGCGGATCCACTGCGCGCCCTTGCTCAGGGTGAGCGTCTCCGGATTGAACTGGAAGGAGATCGGCGGGCCGAACATCCCGCCGGGCGGCCTGCCGGGCTTCTTGGGGGGCTCGTACGCCGTGAGCCTGGCGCGTGCGCGAGTGGCCATCGTGCGGTCTCTCCTGACGCTGCTGATCGTCGGTGGGCGGACGGCATGACCGGAAGGGCTCACAGAAAGCCGTGATGGGCCAGCTCGATGCTCTCGGTCGCCACCTCGGAGCGGGACGGGTCGAACGTCGGCCCGGTCCAGCTCACGACCACGACGTCCCGCAGGGACCACTGGACGATGGTCTGGGCCAGATTCGGGCGCAGGGCCGTGATCTGGGCCGTGCCGCGGTTGGTCTTCTGGGGCAGGGAGGCGAGGAAGCGCATGACCTTGGTGGAGTCCGGCGTCAGCGGGCGGCTGAGGGTCACCCGCGGGTAGGTGATCCGCGACGGCAACTGCCAGACGAAGTCGTTGTTGCCGCCCTCCGTGCGCTGCTCCACCTCGACCTGGACACTCAGCCCCGTGCAGGTGTTGAACGGGCCGAGGTCGATGCCGTCGATCTGGAGCCGGAAGTGGACGCTCGTTCCCGGGTCCGTGGTCGCCATGGCGCGGTCTCTCCCTCGGGGCGGCGGGCGTGGTGGTGGTCGGCGAGGCGGGGGCGGGGATCATCGGCCACCGTCCAGGAGTCGCCCGGCGCGTTCCCGGCCGAGCCGCATCTCGGCCCGGAGCAGCCTGCCCAGCGGGCCGACGAGCCGGTGGGCCAGGGCGTCGAGGTGCCGGCGGTCCAGGCCCCGGAGGATCTCGTCGCCGTCGAGGGCCACCACCGGGCCCTCGGCCTCCGGCCGCGGCGTCCCGCCCGTGGTGGGGGAGGAGGCGGTGGCGGGGAC
>NZ_LAVK01000397.1 GCF_001083795.1 Streptomyces sp. SBT349 | reverse complement strand
GCCCCAGGCGTCGCCCACGGCGCCGGGGCCCGAGTCGGCGCTCGACGTGCCGAGCCCGGTGGGCCACGGCAGGTCCCACACCGCCTCGTCGAGCTCGGGCAACGGCTTCCGCGCGCCGAACCTGATGCCGCCCGTGGCGTCCCCGAGGCCGCAGACCACCGCGAAGAAGTGCGCCACCGCCGCGTCCAGCGGGTCACCGCTCCTGTGGTCCACGGAGGCCAGCGGCAGCAGCGCCGCCCCGCGCAGCTCGCGCGGCCCCGGCCTGGTCAGGAACGCCACCGCCCGCCCGCCGCGTTCGAGCCGCGAGGTCACCGCGTTCTGCCGCCACAGCTCCCACGCGCCGTGCCGCGACCGCACGGTGACGAAGCGCCGTGACCTCCGGCCGCTCGCCCGGAGGGTGAGGTCGGCCGCCTCCTCGCCCACCGTCACGGTCAACGGCGGCCGGGGCACCCGGAGATGCGCGGTCTGGAGCCCGTAGGGGCCGCGCAGCCGCAGCGCGGGCACGCCGGGCGCCCCGTCGGTCCACACGTCGGCCCGCACCAGCCGCCGGTCCACGGCCACCACGACGAGGCCGCCGGGCCCCGGCGCCACGCGCCTGGCCATCCACAGCGGAACGCCCTCGTGCCCGGCCCGGCCGCCCGCCGCCCGCACCGCGTCGGGCCCGCCGCTCGCCCGCACCGCGAACGCGCCGAAGGCGCGGGCGAATTCGGCCCCGCGCCTGACCCGCACGGGCATCGCCGAGCCGGTGAGGCGGATCACCGGCACCCTCTCGCGCCCGGCGCCGATGAGCGCCAGCGACCGTTCCAGCCCCCGCCGCCCAGCCACCGGTCGCGCAGGAACGCCTCGGCCGTGGCCACCAGGTTCAGCTGGGCCACCGGCGTCGACGTCCGGCCGGACACGAGGCCGCCCTCGGTCAGCCGCACGGTCGCCGTGAACGGATTGCGCGAGGTCTCCTCGTAGAGCACCTGACCGACGAGTGCCATGCCGTCCCCCCTGTCTGCCGATCCCCCCGGTAAGGCGCGCACGAGGGGCCGTCCGGTTCCCGGCGCGCCGGGACGGGGAGGGCGACGCGCCACCGGCCCCGCGTCAGCGCGGGACCAGAGGCACCGACGCCGCACGGGCCGCCGTCATGAGCTCCGAAACCTCATGCACCCGCCCGTGCCGCGAGAAGGCGGGCATCAGATCGCGCAGCAGCCCGAGACAGCGGTCGGCCCCCAGGCTGCGCGCCAGCGTGAGCGACTGGCTCGCGCTCGCCGCCGCGCGCTCCACCTCCCCCGAACGCAGGAAGCCGTCCGCCTCGTACGCGAGGAACACCGCCTTCGTCTTCGCCCGCGCCTGGGGCAACTGCCGCACGCCGTCCGCGATGTGCCGGTGCGCCTCCGGCCCCGCCCCCAGGTCCAGGAAGCACCGGCCCGTGTCCACGCTCATGTCCGCGGGCGACAGCCAGGCGCACCAGCTCGGCGGCGAACGGTGCGCCGCCGCGCCCAGGCGCGCCTCGGCCGCGGCTATGTCCCGGTGGCACGCCCGCGCGTCGTCGAGCTGCGCGTGCGCCCGCGCCCGGCGCAGATGCAACAGCGAACGCGAGGCCGGGTGGTTCGCCCGCGAGATCGCGTGCGCCAGGATCTCCACCGCCGTGCCCGGCTGCCGCAGCCACACCGCCTGGTACGCGAGGTCGCTCAGGATCCCGGCGCCCAGGTCCTCGTCCCCCGCCGCGTGCGCGCTGTGCAGCGCCGCGTGCCAGAATCGGCCGGCCGCGCCCTGCTGGTCCTGGTCGAAACGGTGCCAGCCGATCGTCTGCGCCACCCGCGCCACCTGGATGTGCAGCCGCCGCCCGGTCTCCTCGGAGTAGTGCGCGTCCCGCAGCAGGTCGGTCAGCGTGGCCAGGTGCGCGTCCAGCAGCCGCACGGTGTGCTGCCGCTGCGCGGTGGCCAGTTCCGCGAGCTGCGCGGTCGAGTCCTCCAGCCAGGTCAGCAGCGCTCCGTCCACGGTCTTGCCGCCGAGCGAGCCGGCGAGTCTGGACGGTTCGAGGAGGGACCACTGGTGGGCGAGGGCGGTCAGGGCGGCCCCGGTGTAGGCGGCGAAAGCTCGGCGATCCACGGTCATGGCCTCTCGTACGGCGGCGAAGGTGCTGCGCGGGCCCAGGGAGAGAGGAGAGTCGGTGGCGGGTAACCACTCGGGCCAGTTAAGCGGGTTCACTTCACGCTCCGGAACCGCGAACACCTCTGCGAACAGAAGCTGCGTCTCCTCGCTCGGCGTGCGTTTACCGTGCTCGAAGTGCGATATGCGCTGGCGGGTGATGCCGGACCTCAGGCCCTGCCGTTCCGCGGACAGCCGGACGCGACGCGCCAGCTCCTCCAGGCTCCAGCCGCGCTGGAGGCGTAAATATGTCAAGGGATGGCGGATCGGGGAATCCACGGACTCATTGCACCACCGCTCACGCCCCATGGGGAGGGGCAGGACGGAATGGACTACACGTGGACGACAGCCGTGTCCTTACGCCGCGCGCCCCGGCCCTGCTTGGCTGTTGTCCGGCATCCCCACGACCGAGCACCATGGAGCACGACGGAGGGCGCATGACCGCGCGGACCACCAGGGCCACCCGGACCACCCGGGCCGAACTGGAAGCCGAGCTGGCCCGTTACCTCACCATCGCCGGACACCGCTTCGCCACCGGCGGCGAGTCTCCGCAGATGTTCTCGGGGCTCATCGACCGCGTCTGGCACGAGAAGATGCAGGATCCCGTCGCCTACGCCGAGTTCTGCTCGGCCCACGCGGGTGAGCCGGTGGCGCACCACCCCGCCGGGGGAACGGGCCCGGTCAACTGGATCCCCGACTACGAACGCCACTTCGGCACGCTCCCCGACCTCTGGTTCATGGGTGCCGACGGGGTCGTCGACGAGCCGCTGCGCCGCGAGTACCACCGCACGGGTGCCGTGACCCGGGCGGAGTGGATCTGCGCGCCCCGGCCGGCCCGCGTCGTCGGCCTGGGCGACGACGGTGTCGCCGCCTGAGCCGGGCCGCGCTCCCGGCCGCGCTCCCGGCCGCGCCTCGGGCCGCGGCCGGACCACCGGGCTGCGCCCGCTGGAGGCGGCCGACGCCGCCGCGGTCCAGGCGATCTACGGCCCCCGCGCCGTGCGCTGGCTGCCGCGCCCCCCGATGGACCGCCGCCAGGCCGAGGCGTGGCTCAACCGGCACCTGCGCGACCGGCCGGGCCCCTGGCGCCTGGTGTCCTGGGGCGTCACCGCCGGCACCCAAGATGAACTGATCGGAGTCATCCGCCTCATACGCCGGGCCAGGTACGCGGCGGAGATCAGCTGCATACTCCGCGAGGACACCTGGGGCCGCGGCCATGGGACCCGCGCCATCAGGGCCGTACTGCCCCGCGCCTTCGATGACCTCGACCTCATCATCCTCAAGGCACGCCACCACCCGGCCAACGCCCCCGCGCGCCGGGTTCTCGCGACCACGGGCTTCGTCCTCCGCGACGCAACGCCCGACCTGGTCACCTGCCTCCACACGCGTGGTGCGTGGCAAGCGGTGACCGACCCGTGGAGTGCGCTGCTCCCCGGGTGACAACGCGCCGGCCGCCGTCCCACTGGGGAGGGACGACGGCCGGCCGCGTTGCTCACGTGCTGGATCCTCGGTGATCCTCGGTGGATCCCCGGGGGGCCCGCTACCTCAGCCGGGAGATCAGCGTCTCGGCGTGATAGGTCAGCGCCGCGCGGGCCTCGCGGGAGACGCCGCGCCCTTCGAGGCCGCCGACGAACCGTTCCAGCGCGTCCACCGCCCGCCGGGTGTCGCCGCGTTCCAGATGACGGCCCGCCCGGTCCAGGTCGGCCCCGAGCCGGTGGGCCGCCGGTCCCTCCACCCACGCGCCCAGCTCGGCGCGCAGCGCGTCGAGCGCGCCGGGGGCGTGGAAGTCCGGCACCGGGACCTCGGCGAAGTCCATGTCCGAGGCCAGGTAGAAGCCGGTGTACGCGGGCTGGTTGTACGTGGTCTGCTGGCGCGCGACCTCCGCCCGGTACTGCGGGTCGTGCATGAGCGTGTAGAGCTTATGGCCCGTCAGCTCCGTGCTGGTGTAGATCCGCATCGCCGAGCTGTCCCGCGTCGGCACGAACAGCTCCTCGCGCCAGTCGCCGAAGATGTCGGCGACCAGGGACGGGTTGCCCTTGGTGTGGTTGTTGGTCATGGTGCCCTCGGCGGTCAGCAGCGTGCCGCGCCGCCAGTCGTCGATCGTCGGCGTCTGCTCCAGCGAGCCGTTGACCAGCTGCGTCGTCAGGTCACCCGCCCACCGGATGCTCTGGTTGGTGCCGGGGGTGGTCTCCGCGATCCGCCGCCCGTCCGCCGTCCACACGCCGACACCGGCCGGATCCTCGCCGCCCTCGGGGTGGTTGGCCCACGTTTCGAGACCCGGCTCCTCGGGCACCACGTCGCCGATCATGCCGCGCCCGGTGTCCACGCCGGTGTAGCCGCCGTACAGCACCTCGCCGGTGGCCGCGTCGCGCAGCGCGTAGCCGAGCGGCGCGGAGGTGGCGCCCTCGTGGACGGTGTAGATCTCAAGCCCCGGGCGGTTGGGGTCGATGTCCGTCACATGCATGGCGTCGCCGTGGCCAAGTCGCGCCTGAACGCCGGGAGTCGGGCTCTGAGGCGGCATCTCGTCGAACGAGCTGTACAGCAGGCTGCCGTCGTCGTCGATCGTCGCCGAGCCGTAGACGATCTCCTGGCGGCCGTCGCCGTCCACGTCGGCGGCGGAGAGGGAGTGGAAGCCCTGGGTGGTGAGCGTCCCGAACTCCGGGTCGGTGCCGTCCACTCCGTGCGGCCCGTCGTTGAACGGGTTCGACATCGGCGCCCAGCCGCTGTCCACGAACCAGTCCTCGCGCAGCTGTTCGCCGTCCCAGCGGTACGAGACGAGCGTGGCGCGCGTGTAGTAGCCGCGGGCGAAGACGGCGGAGGGGTGCTCGCCGTCGAGGTAGGCGACGTTGGCCAGGAAGCGGTCCACGCGGTTGCCCGGTTCGATCCTCGACATCGCGTAGTCGCCCCACATCAGGCCGTCGTCGTGGCGGCCCGGCTTGTAGCGGACGGTGTCGAGCTCGCGGCCCGTCGCGCCGTCGAAGACGGACAGGTACTCGGGTCCGTCGACCACGAAGCCCTCGAACGCCCGCAGTTGGTTGCGGGAGCTGCGGCTGGGGGCGTAGACGTCCATGAAGTAGTCGGTCAGCGCCTCGGCGTCCGCCTGGGAGAGCGGGTAGTCGTACCGCGGCTCGATCCCGAACGCCTCCTCCAGGGTGGCGGGCCAGTTGCCCGCGACGACCTCGGGGTGCTCGTGCCACGTGCGGAACATGTCGACCACGTGGGCGTGGTAACCCTCGGCGCTGAGGCGGTAGTCGTCCTCGTTGGAGTATCCGTCGCGCAGGTCCTCGCGCGGCATGGTGATGTAACGCTCGGACGCCACCTCGCCGTTGTCGCGGTAGCGGGTGATGGTGGTGCCGGGCGCGGTCTTGAACATCATCTCCGAGCGGCCGTCGCCGTCGAAGTCGTAGACCAGGAACTCGGTGTAATGGGCGCCCGCGCGGATGTTGGGGCCGAGGTCGATGCGGTGGAGCAGGGTGCCGTCGAGGCGGTAGGTGTCGATGTAGATATTGCCGGTGTACCCGACCTGGGAGACGTCCTTGGCGTTCGACGGGTACCACTTGACGACGTACTCGTAGGAGCCGTCGCCGTCCACGTCGCCCACGCTCATGTCGTTGGCGGAGTACGTGTACGCCTCGCCGGCGGGGGTGATGCCGTCGGCGGGCCTGGTCAGCGGCAGGTCGTAGTAGCCGTCGGCCCAGGGCGAGGCGGGGTCGGAGAGGTCGACCTCGTCGCCGTCCACGACGGCCGCGACGCGGTACTCGCTGTCCGGCGTGCCGTCCGCGTCGCGGTAGTTGGTGGAGTCGGTCACCGTGGCGAGGCGCTCGCCGTCGCGGTAGACATGGAAGTCGGCGCCGGTCAGGCCGGTGTCGGAGTGCCCGCTCACCTCGGAGGCGAGGAGGCGCCAGCTCAGGAAGACACCCTCGTCGGTGGAGGCGGCGACGAGGCCGCGGTCGAGCTGTTCGAGCTGAACGGAGTCCGCGCCGCCGCCGTGGTGCCCGCCGCCCTCGGCTCGGGCCTCCCCGCCCCCGGCCGCCACCAGGAGCCCGGCCGCCATGATCCCGGCCACGGGCGCGGCCAACCAGCGCCGTCGGCGGATGCGTTGTCTGTCTGGTGTCATCGTCGACGCCCTTCGGAAAGCTGATTGAGTCGTTTCAATTAAACGTTTCACCCGATCGGCCGCGACAGTATGGGGGTGGTGGGGCGCCGTCAAGAGG
>NZ_LAVK01000396.1 GCF_001083795.1 Streptomyces sp. SBT349 | reverse complement strand
CCTCCGCCCACCGGGGTAGCCCCCAGCACCACCGCACCACCGCACCACCGCACCACAGCAGGGAAGGACACCGACCATGAAGCTCCTCGACGACGCCACGTCCCTGACCGACGACCTCACCCGCCTCCGCCGCGATCTGCACCGCATCCCCGAGGTGGGCCTCGACCTCCCCCGCACCCAGGAGGCGGTCCTCGCCGCCCTCGACGGGCTGCCGCTGGAGATCACCACGGGAACGGGCCTGACCTCCGTCACCGCGGTGCTGCGCGGCGCCCGCCCCGGCCCCACCGTGCTGCTCCGCGGCGACATGGACGCCCTGCCGGTCACCGAGCGGACCGGCCTCTCGTTCGCCGCGCCCGTCGACCGCATGCACGCCTGCGGTCACGACCTCCACACCACGATGCTCGCCGGCGCCGCCCGCCTGCTGGCGGCCCATCGCGATCGGCTGGCGGGGAACGTGCTGTTCATGTTCCAGCCGGGCGAGGAGGGGTTCGACGGCGCGGGCCACATGCTCGCCGAGGGCCTGCTCGACGCCGCGGGGGAGCGCCCGGTCGCCGCGTACGCGCTCCACGTGATATCGCACACCTGGAAGTCGGGCGTCTTCGCCGCCCGCGGCGGCCCCGCGATGGCCGCCTCCAACGTCCTGGAGGTGACGGTGCGCGGCGCGGGCGGCCATGGCTCGACGCCGCACCGTGCGAAGGACCCGATCCCGGCGGCGTGCGAGATGGTGACCGCGCTCCAGACGTGGATCTCGCGGAGCTTCGACGTGTTCGACCCGGTGATCCTGACGGTCGGCACCTTCCACGCGGGCACGCAGTCGAACATCATTCCGGACACGGCCACGTTCCGGGCCACCGTCCGCAGCTTCTCCGACGCGGCGCGGGCGCGGCTGCGCGAGGGCACGGTCGGCGTCTGCGAGGGCGTCGCGGCGGCGCACGGCCTCACGGCGGAGGCGACGTTCTTCGAGCAGTACCCGGTCACGGTCAACGACCCGGCCGAGGCGGCCTTCGCCGCCGGCACGGTCCAGGAGGTGCACGGGGAGGAACGTTACGCCCCCATGGAGAACCCGATCCTGGGCTCCGAGGACTTCTCCCGGGTCATCGACGCGGTGCCCGGTGCGATGATCTTCCTCGGCGCCACCCTGCCGGACGCCGATCCGGACACCGCCCCGGCCAACCACTCGCCGCTGGCCGCGTTCGACGAGGCGGTGCTGCCCGACGGGGCGGCGCTCTACGCGGAGCTGGCCATGCGCCGCCTGGCCGCGGCGGCGGAGTCCCCCGCGGGCGCCGTAGCTCCGTAGCGCCGGTAGCGCTGCCGCGCCGTCGCGCTGTCGCGCTCCCCGGTCCGGCGGTCGCCCGCCGCCGGGCCGGGACGCCCCCTCTCCGGCACACCACTCGGGTGGCCCTGCGTCGCTGCGCGGGGCGCCCCCGGCCGCCGTACCGTGAATCCGACATACCGGAAGAATTCTCTCGGGCGGAAGCGGTCGGACGAGTCGGAGGAGGGTGGCGGTCATGGCGTGGCAACCGGGCCTTGGATCCGCGGCGAGCGACGCGCCGGACCCGGCGGACCCGTCGGCGAACGCGCCGGCGGACGAGCCGCCGGGCGCGGTGGAGAACGCGCCGGGGGACGCGCCGGAGCGGGACAGCGAGGCGCGCGCCGCCGTCCTGGGCGAGCGGGAGGCCGAGGCCCATGTGCGGGCCGCCTGCTTCACACCCGGCCCGCCGGGACGCACCGGCGTCGAGCTGGAATGGCCCGGCGGCGACCCCGCCGACCCCGGTCGGCTGCCCCCGCCCGGGGTCCTGGACGCCGCCCTCGCCCCGCTGGCCGAGCCGGGCGCCCTGCCGGGCGGCGGCCGCATCACCCGCGAACCCGGCGGCCAGATCGAGCTGAGCAGCAGCCCCGCCGCCACCCTGGACGGCTGCGTCCGGGCCGCCGCCGAAGACGTCGCCCGCCTCAGGCACGCATTGGCCGACGCGGGGCTCGCCGCCCTCGGCCTCGGCCTCGAACCCCACCTCACCCCGCCCCGCACGCTCGACCACCCGCGCTACCGCGCCATGGAGAGCTACTTCGACCGGTTCGGACCCGCGGGCCGCGTCATGATGCGGGCCACCGCCTCCGTTCAGATCAGCCTGGACGCGGGCGACGAGTCCGACGGCGTCACCGGCTACCGCCACCGCTGGCTGCTCGCCCACCGCATCGGCCCGGTCCTGGTCGCCGCCTTCGCCAACTCCCCGCTCTGGCGCGGCCGTCCGACCGGCTGGGTCTCCACGCGGCAGGCGCTGTGGGCGCGCATCGACCCCGGCCGCACGCGTCCGCCCGACCCCGACGAGGGCCGGAACGCGCCCGGCGCGCACGGCGTGCCCGGCGCCGCGGGCGTCCCGGGCGCCGGCGTCCCGGGCATCGGCGGCGAGGGAGCGGGCGGCGACGGCGGCGACCCCCGCGCGGCCTGGGCCCGTTACGCCCTCGACGCCCAGCTCCTCTGCGTCCGCCGCACCCCGCCCGCCACCTGGACCGCCCCGCCGGGCCGGACGTTCCGCTCGTGGCTGCGCGGCCCGTTCGGCGAACGCCCGCCCAGGCTCGCCGACCTGGAGTACCACCTCGGCACCCTCTTCCCTCCCGTACGGCCGCGCGGCTGGCTGGAGTTGAGGATGATCGATGCCCAGCCGGGCGACGACTGGACCGTTCCGCTCGCCGTCGTCCGCACGCTGCTCGACGACCCCCAGGCCGCCCGCGCCGCCTACGAGGCGACCGAACCCCTCACCGGCGGACGCCCGTTGCCCCGCCCCGACCTGTGGCTGCGGGCCGCCAGACTCGGGCTCGCCGAGCCGGGGCTCGCCACCGCCGCCCGCGCCTGCCTCGCCGCCGCCGACAGCGCCCTCGCCCGCGACCCGGCCTGCGCCGAAGTGCGCCGGATCGTGGGCGAGTTCACCGACCGTTACGCGAGCCGCGGCCGGTGCCCGGCCGACGACCAGCTCGACCAGCTGGAAGGAGCCAGGCGATGACCGAGCACACCCTCGCCCCGGAGATCACCGCCATACCCGTCCGCGAACGGGCCCGCATCGCCCTCTCCACGGCCAGGCGCCGCACCCGGGCCCTCACCGAGTGCCTGCCCGACGCCGAACTGACCGCGCAGCACTCTCCGTTGATGTCCCCCCTGGTCTGGGACATGGCCCACATCGCCAACCAGGAGGAGCTGTGGCTCGTGCGCCGCGCCGGGCGCCGGCGGGCGCTCCGCCCCGACCTGGACCCCCTCTACGACGCCTTCCGCCACCGCCGCGCCGACCGCCCCGCCCTGCCGCTGCTCCGCCCCGCCGAGGCGCGCCGCTACCTCGCGGGCGTCCGCGACCAGGCCCTTGACGTGCTGGCCTCCGCGCCCGACCCCGGCGACGGCTTCCTGTTCGGCATGGTCGCCCAGCACGAGCAGCAGCACGACGAAACGATGCTGGCCACCCACCAGTTGCGGCGCGGCCCCGCCGTCCTGCACGCCCCCGCGCCACCGGCGCCGCCGACACCCGCACCCGCCCTGCCGCACGAAGTCCTCGTCCCCGGCGGCCCGTTCACCATGGGCGCCACCGCCGACCCCTGGGCCCTGGACAACGAACGCCCCGCGCACACCGTCGACCTCCCCGGCTTCTGGCTGGACGCCGTGCCCGTGACCAACGCCGGCTACCAGGAGTTCATGGCCGACGGCGGCTACGACGACCCCCGCTGGTGGCAGCCCGAGGGCTGGCTGCACCGCAAGCGCGCCGAGATCACCGCCCCCGCCTTCTGGGGCCGCGACGGCGCCACCTGGCTGCGCCGCCGCTTCGGCGTCACCGAGCCCGTGCCGCCGGACGAACCGGTGCTGCACGTCTCGTGGTTCGAGGCCGACGCCTACGCCCGCTGGGCCGGGCGGCGGCTGCCCACCGAGGCCGAGTGGGAGAAGGCGGCCCGACACGACCCGGCGACGGGCCGCTCCTCCCGTTACCCCTGGGGCGACGCGGCGCCCGACCCGGCCCACGCCAACCTCGGTCAGCGCCACCTCCAGCCCGCCCCCGCCGGCTCGTTCCCGGCGGGCGCCGCGCCCTGCGGCGCGCTCCAACTCCTGGGCGACGTCTGGGAGTGGACCGCCAGCGACTTCACCGGCTACCCCGGGTTCGCGGCGCACCCCTACCGCGAGTACAGCCAGGTGTTCTTCGGGAACCTGCACAAGGTGCTGCGCGGCGGCTCGTTCGCCACCGACCCGGTCGCCTGCCGCTCCACGTTCCGCAACTGGGACTTCCCCGTCAGGCGCGAGATCTTCGCGGGCTTCCGCACCTGCCGGAGCGCCGAGTCCCCGGCGCGCGAGCAGGGGCGCGGGCAGGGGCGCGGGCGCCGGGGGCCGCGCTGATGTGCCGCCACCTCGCCTACCTCGGTCCGCCCCGCCCCCTCGCCGAACTCCTCACCGACCCGGCGCACAGCCTCTACGAGCAGGCGTACGCGCCCGCGCACGCCCCCGCGCACGCCCAGGCGCCCACGGTGAACGCCGACGGCTTCGGCATCGGCTGGTACCCGCCCGAGGACGGCGCGGGCCCGGTCCGTTACCGCCGCGCCGTCCCCATGTGGGCCGACGCCAACCTGCCCGGCCTCGCCGCCGTCATCCACAGCGGCGCCGTCCTCGCCGCCGTGCGCGCCGCCACCCCCGGCACCAGCCACGACGAGTCGGCCGCCGCCCCGTTCGCCCTGGGCCGCTGGCTGTTCAGCCACAACGGAACCGTCCCGCGCTGGGAACTGCTCCCGGCCGACACCGGCGAACGCCTGACCGCCGCCGAACTCCTCGGCATGGAGGCCCGCAGCGACTCCGCCCTCCTCTGCGTCATGACCGGCCGCCGCCTGACCACGGGCCGGCCGCTGGGCGAGGCCCTGGCCGACGTCGTCCACCGCACCACCGACGCCCGCCCGGCCGCCCGCCTCAACCTCCTCGTCACCGACGGCCACGCCATCGCCGCGACCCGGCACGGCGCCAGCCTCTGGTACCGCACGGCCGAGGACGAGGTCACCGTCGCCTCGGAACCCGCCCCGGGCGAGCCCGGCTGGCACGAGGTCCCCGACCACTCGCTGATCCTCGCCACGCAGCACACCACGGAGATCGAGCCCCTCTGAGCGATGCCCCTGAACCGCGCCTCGCACGGCGCCTTCGAAAGGAACCCCGGGATGCGCCTCACCATGGACAACCGCCTGCCCGCCGACCACGCCGCCCGCGCCCTGCGCGCCGACGCGGAGGCCGCCTTCACCGAACGGCCCCGCGCCCTGCCGCCCAAGTGGTTCTACGACGCGCACGGCAGCGTGCTGTTCGACCGCATCACCCGGCTCCCCGAGTACTACCTCACCCGCGCGGAGAAGCAGATCCTGCGCGCGCACGCCGCCGGGATAGCCGAGGAGACCGGCGCCCGCACGCTGGTCGAACTCGGCTCCGGCACCTCGGAGAAGACGCGCATCCTCCTCGACGCCCTGACCGAGGCGGGCACGCTGAAGCTCTACGCGCCGGTCGACGTGAGCGACACCGCCCTGGAGGCCGCCGCCGAGGGCCTGTGCCGCGACTACCCGGACCTCAGCGTCGCCGCGACCGTGACCGACTTCGGAACGGACCTCCCGCTGCCGGGCTCCGGCCCGCACCTGGTGGCGTTCCTCGGCTCCACCATCGGCAACTTCACGCCCGAGCAGCGCGCCGCGTTCCTCGCCCGCGCCCGCGCCGCCCTGACCACGGAGGGTGACGCACTGCTGCTGGGCGTCGACCTGGTGAAGGAGCCCTCGACCCTGATCCGGGCCTACGACGACGACCAGGGCGTGACGGCGGCGTTCAACAAGAACGTCCTCCGCGTCCTCAACCGCGAGCTGGGCGCGACGTTCGACCTCGGCACGTTCGACCACAGGGCCGTCTGGAACGCGGAGGAGGAGCGCATGGAGATGCGTCTGCGCGCCCGCGTGACCCACTCCGTCGAGATCGCCGCCCTCGCGATGACGGCCGAGTTCCTCCGCGGCGAGGACCTGCTGACCGAGGTCTCCACCAAGTTCCGCCGGGAGTCCCTGACCGAGGAACTCACCGGGGCCGGCCTGAACACCACCCACTGGTGGCCCGATCCCCAGTCCCGCTTCGCCCTCCTCCTGGCCACCCCCGCCTGACCACCCCGCTACACTGGGCCGAGCCCAGCCTCAGTAGCTCAGGGGATAGAGCACCGCTCTCCTAAAGCGGG
The DNA here is from genome assembly GCF_001083795.1 of Streptomyces sp. SBT349. Classification (GTDB taxonomy): domain Bacteria; phylum Actinomycetota; class Actinomycetes; order Streptomycetales; family Streptomycetaceae; genus Streptomyces. The sequence continues at coordinate 139 of NZ_LAVK01000396.1, read as the reverse complement.
TGTCGGCAGTTCGAATCTGCCCTGGGGCACGCGCGATGAACGCCCCGGACCAGTCATGGTCCGGGGCGTTGTCGTGGGGTCAGGCGGTCAGGGGTGGGTTGAGGCGGGCGAAGGCGGGTTGGCGGTGGTAGGGGAAGTG
>NZ_LAVK01000395.1 GCF_001083795.1 Streptomyces sp. SBT349 | reverse complement strand
GGCGGGCGCAGGGCGGTCATCAGCTCCAGGCCGTTGACGGCGGTGGAGCCGCGCGGGGTCAGGACCCGGAGCGCGTAGGTGCCCAGTACCCAGGCGATGGCGGGCGGGTCCATCCGGTCCGTCCGGCCCCAGGCCCGTTCGTCCAGCGCCTCCCAGGGCAGCACCGCGAACTGCGCGCACTGCCGTCGTCCTCCGGCCTCCACGGGGCGGTAGACGCGGGCCCAGGGGCCGAACCCGCGGCGGGTGAGCTGCCAGCCGGCGGCGGTCAGGTCGCGGACGGCCGGGTGGTCCTCGCTCAGCCTCAGGCCCCGCCGGTCCGCCAACACGGCGGGAAGCCCGAGGTGTTCGGTGGCCGCCGCGGTCAGGACGATCAGCGGGTCGGCGTCGCGCCCGGCGCGGTGCAGCCGTTCCTGTCCGAGGCCCGCGTCCAGGGCCCAGTCGGCCAGTTGCGCGACGGTCGCCGCCGGGCACTGGAGCGTGCGGCCATCCGCCAGGTGCGCGATGCCGTCGCCGTCCAGGACCGCCAACGGTCCGGCCGGAAACCGCCCCCCGGCATCAACGGCTGGGATCGGGGCGGGGGCGGGGGGCGCCGTGGTCGTGGCGGCACGTGGCTTGCCCGGCCGCCGGGATACCGACGACGGCCTCGCGCTCGTGGGCGGTGTCCGGGGCCGGGGCGGCTCGACCGGTGCGGGGTAACGGGCGGCCCAGCCCTCCAGCAGGCGGATGTATGCCTGCAGACGTGGGGGGCGAGGCTCGGTGCGGCCCGCTTCCCAGGCGTTGACGGTCTCGCGTCGCGCTCTGAGCACTTCGGCGATGTCGCCCTGCGTCAGGCCCGCGGCCTCGCGCAGGCGGACCCGCTCAGCCGGTGGCGGCAGGCGCGGCTTGCCGCGGCTCAGCAGGTCATCGACCGCCGCGAACAGCTCGTCCTCGTTCGGCATGGTACCCACCTCTCGCCGCACACCGGCCCGAAACATACTGCAGAATTAACCCTGAAGCACATGGTCAAGCTCACCCTCGGAAGCTCGGTGTCGCGGGTCGGGGCGGACGCCACCAGGCGCCGGGATCCGGGCAGGCGGGGCATCATCATGGGACGACCGCGCCGGCGCATGCCAGGGAAGGAGACCGCGATGGCCGACCTGCTGATCCGCGGAGCGACCGTCGTCGACGGCACCGGCGGCCCCGGGTACCCGGCCGACGTGACCGTCACCGGCGGCGTGATCGAAGACGTCGGCGGACGCGCGCTGACCGGACGACGGGTGATCGACGCGACCGGACTCGTCCTCGCGCCCGGATTCATCGACATGCACGCCCACTCCGACCTCAGCCTGCTGACCGACCCCGACCACCTCGCCAAGGTGAGCCAGGGCGTGACCTGCGAAGTCCTCGGACAGGACGGCCTGTCCTACGCCCCGGTCGACGACACCACCCTCCCCCAGATCCGGCAGGCCATCGCCGGATGGAACGCGGACCCGCCCGGTTTCGACTGGAACTGGCGCAGCGTGGGCGGATACCTCGACCGCCTCGACCAGGGCATCGCGGTCAACGCCTGCTACCTGGCCCCCCAGGGAACCGTCCGCATGCTCGTCATGGGCTGGGACAACCGCCCGCCCACTCCCACCGAACTCGACCGGCAACGCGGGCACATCGCCACCGCCATGCTCGAAGGCGCCATCGGCATGTCCAGCGGCCTGACCTACCCACCAGGCATGTACGCCACCGACGCCGAACTCACCGCCCTGTGCCGCGTCGTAGCCGAACACGGCGGCTTCTACGCCCCCCACCACCGCTCCTACGGCGCCGGAACGCTGGAAGCCTACGCGGAGATGATCGACGTCACCCGCCGCGCGGGCTGCCCGCTCCACCTCACCCACGCCACCATGAACTTCCCCGTCAACCACGACCGCGCCCCCCACCTGCTGACCCTCCTCGACGCCGCGATCCAGGCGGGTCAGGACATCACCCTGGACACCTACCCCTACCTCTCCGGCTCCACGACCCTCGCCGCCCTGCTGCCCAGCTGGACCGCGGAGAACGGCCCCGCCGCCACCCTCGCCCACCTGCGCGACCCCGCCCGGCACCACCGGATCCGCCACGCCCTGGAGACGACCGGCAGCGACGGGTGCCACGGCGTGCCCGTCGACTGGGACACCATCCAGATCTCCGGCTCCCGCGACCCGGACACCATCGGCCACACCATCGCCGAACTCGCCGCCGCGTCCGGGCGTTCCCCGTTCGAGGTCTACCGCACACGCCTCCTGGACGACGAGCTGTCCACGACCATCCTCCAGCATGTCGGAAACGAGGAGAACGTCCGCGCCATCATGCGCCACCCGGCCCACACCGCGGGCAGCGACGGGATCCTCGCCACCGCCAGGCCGCACCCCCGCGCCTGGGGCACCTTCCCCCGTTACCTCGCGCACTACGTCCGCGACCTCGGCATCCTCGGCCTCGAAGAGTGCGTCGCCCGCTTCACCACCCGCGCCGCACGGAGACTCGGCCTCACCCGCCGCGGACGCGTCGCCCCCGGCCACCACGCCGACCTCACGCTCTTCGACCCCGGCACCGTCCGAGACACCGCGACCTACCGCCACCCCCGCCGGACACCCGAGGGAATCCCCCACGTCCTCGTCAACGGGACGCCCGTCATCGCCGAAGGCCGCCACACCGGCGCCCTCCCCGGCCACACCCTGCGGCACGACGCCCGGGGGACGAGCGGGACGGCGCGTCAGGAACGGCGCAGGCGCCGGTAGCTCCAGTACAGCAGCCCGGCCAGGACCACCCCGGAGAGGATCAGTCCCGAACCGGCGCTCCAGCCCCCGAGCGGGAGCCCCGGGACCACCCCCCACACCACGCCGGCCCCGACCAGCGCGAGGGCGACCACGACCGAACCGGCCACACGCCACCGCGACGACACGCTCTCCTCCGCCGCCACCGTGGCCCGCCCCTCCACCCACTCCACATAACGCGACAGGCCCGGGAACTCGCGCGCCAGGACCAGCAGCCCGGCCAGCACCAGCAACAGCCCCGGGCCCGGCAGGACCAGCAGGGCCACCCCGGCCAGAACCAGGACACCCCCGACCACCAGCGCCAACGCGCGTCTCAACGGACTCACACACGCCATACCGATCCTTCCCCGATCCTGACCACGTGCCCACCACACCATAAACACGGCCAAACAGGGGCAAGGGGCGCCAACCCGGCCGTACGGGTCCTGTGCGGGCGGAGCGGTCGCGGCTCGGGGCCGCCGGGCTAGCGGGGGCGTGCGCCGATCCGGCGCATCAGCTGTTCGACGGCGGCGAGCAGGTCCTCCAGGTCGAGGATCTGCGTCCGCAGCGGGGCCGGGAGGTGCTGGCGCTCCCATCGGGCCGTGGACTGACCGGCGGGTCTGCGCGCCCAGACCTGGTCCAGCTCGCCCGCCAGGGTCACGGCGGTGTCGAGGGCGGTGCGCGCCGAGGTGAGGACGGAGGCCAGGGGCCGGTCACCGGTGTGCGGCTCGTGCGAGGGCCGGGAGGCGACCGCGGTGAGAGACGCCTCGGCGCCGGCCAGGCTGCGCAGCCGGGGCAGCCAGCCGCCGCTCCGGCCGGAGGATCCCCGGGCGGGGGCGAGGCTCTGGAGCTGGGTGACCGCGAGGGTCTCGCCGGCGGCGGGGGTCCAGGCGCCCGTGGCCAGGGCGGTGATGGCGCGGTCGACCCGCGCGCGGGCGGTGTCGGCGTCGTTCCGCCAGGCCGGCGCGCTCCCGGGTGAGCCGGTGGCCCGCGCGGCCCGCACCCGGTCGCCCCACAGGGCGGGGGGCATGCCCGGTTCGGTGTCGGCCGGGTCGGGAACGTCGTCCCGGGCCGCGGCGGCGAGCTGCCGCCGTGCCACGTCCCGCGCCATGCGGGCCAGCGAGGCGCCGCGCCGCAGGATGCCGCGCCACCGGGGCGCCCAGCCGGGGGTGTCGGGCGGGTATGCCCCGGTGTGGAGCTGATGCACCCGCGCGGGGGCCAGGCGTTGGGCCACGTCCAGCAGCGGCGCGTCCTCCAGCGGCACGCCGTGTTCGGCCGCGCCGCGCCAGGCGGCGAGCGCCAGCAGGTCGGTCGCCAGGGCCCAGGTCCGGTGCTGCCGCCCCTCGGCGTGCGGGGCGTGGGTGGCGTGCCACGGGTCGAGCGGGACGCGGGGGCCGTGCTGCCCGGTCAGCACCCAGGCGGAGGTGCGGGCATAGCGCCACGCCTCGCCGCCGCTGCCGTACACGGCGGACTGCCACGCCTCCCACCCGCTCATCCCGGCCTCCCCCGTAAGGGCCGGCGCCCACCCGGTCCGGGGCGAACCTCGGCCATGCTCACGACGGTACAGACCAGAACCGACCGCGCATAGAACACCAATCGATTCGAATCACCCGGAACTCAGAGGTACTTCCAGTCGGAGCAGGAGCCCTTGTCCTCGCAGACGCGGAAGCGGGCGATGGCTGGCGAGTACTCCTCCTTGGGTCCCCACGTGCCGTCGTGTCCGTTGCCGTCCCACACCGAGACGTGCCTGCCGTCGGTGAGGTAGGCGTCGGCGTAGACGCCTCTGCCGTCGGTCTCACCGTCGTAGGCGCGCATCCAGTTGGACCCGGCCTCCGCCATGTTCGCGCCGACCTGGGCCGTGGCGGCCCAGGCGGTGGTGGCCGTCGTCAGGGCGAGCAGGGCGGCGGCTCCGGCGACGATCGCCGGCCGTGCCCACGGCCGTACCCACCTGGTCGCGGATCCCATGGTTCCTCCCGATACCTCGTGGTTCCACCGGGGTTGGTGGCTCTCCCGGGATCAACTGTGGCGGGCGGGATGGGCGCGGGTGGCGTTCCGTGCGGAAAACCCCCTCCACGAGTGAAGCCGGCGCACGGGTCCGGGCGAGCGCCCTCGGCGGGACCGGTGGTGTGCGCGTTGCGTAGGGTGCGGTGCGGAGGTGGGACATGAACGGCGGAATCGATGGCCAGGCGGTGTCTCGGATGCGGGAGGAGGTGCTCGACTGGCGGTTCAAGGCGGTGCCCGGCGAGGCGCATGGGCTGACGGTCGGCGAGTTCCTGGCGCGGCGGCCGGGGCTGGACCGGTTCGGGACGCCGCTGCTGACGCTGGACGCGGGGGCGTTGGAGCACAATGTCGCGCTGATGGCCCGGTGGACCGCGGAGGCCGGAGTGCTGCTGGCGCCGCACGGCAAGACCACCATGGCGCCCGCGCTGTGGCAGCGGCAACTGGCCGCCGGGGCGTGGGGGATCACGCTGGCCAACGTTCCGCAGCTGCGCGTGGCGCGCGCGTTCGGTGTCCGGCGGGTGGTGCTGGCGAACTCCCTGCTCGATCCCGCCGCGTTGGCGTGGATCGCGGCGGAGCTCGACCGCGACGCGGACTTCACGCTGGTGTGCTGGGTGGACTCGGTGCGTTCGGTGCGGCTCATGGATGACGCGCTCCGTGCGGCCGGGGCGGTTCGGCCGCTGGATGTCTGTGTGGAGCTCGGCGCGGCCGGGGGCCGTAGCGGGGTCCGGGACGACGGCGAGGCGCTGGACATCGGGCGGGCGGTGCGCGAGGCGCCGACGTTGAGGCTGGTGGGGACCGGCGGCTACGAGGGCGCGCTGGCCCATGACACGTCCACGGCGGGCCTGTCGGCGGTCGGCGCCTATCTGGAACGGCTGGCCGCGGTGCATGTGCGGCTTCCGCACGAGACCGACCGGCCGGTGGTCAGCGCGGGGGGCAGCGCCTACTTCGACCAGGTCGTCGACGCGCTCGGCGGGCTGGCTGCCGAGGGGTCCCGCGTGGTGCTGCGCAGCGGCGCGTATGTGGTCCACGACGACGGCTTCTACCGCTCGGTCTCCCCCTTCGCCCGGGGCGGGGGGACGCGGCTGAGGTCCGCGATGCACGGCTGGGCGCGGGTGGTGTCGGCGCCGGAGCCCGGCCTCGCGCTGCTTGACGCGGGCAAGCGGGATCTGTCGTTCGACAACGGGCTGCCCGAGCCGCAGGAGGTGCGGGGGCGCGGACGGGGACCGGTCGAGGGGGCGCGGATCACCGAACTCAACGACCAGCACGCGTTCTTGCGGGGTGCGGATGTCGAGGTGGGGCAGGTCGTGCGGCTGGGCCTGTCGCACCCTTGTACGGCGCTGGACAAGTGGACGTTGATCCCGGTGATCGAGGGTGCGGAGGGCGAGGAGGTCGTCGTGGATCTCGTCCGGACGTGGTTCTGACGGTCCTGAGGTTCCGACGGGCCTGACGGGTCCTCGGGCCGGTGGCCGTTCAGTGCCCTCGTGCCTCGGTGGCCGCCGGGCGGTGGCCGCCGGGCTCGGCGGCTCGGGCGTCCTCGGTGCCCAGGCCGGGGAGGTCGCGCGGTCGGCGGGGGTGGATATCCGCCCGGCGTCGTCGAGCGGGGAGGGGGCCTTCTCC
>NZ_LAVK01000394.1 GCF_001083795.1 Streptomyces sp. SBT349 | reverse complement strand
GTGGCGGGTAGGGGGGCGGGCGTCGTCGTTTCCTCACTCTGCGTGGTCAAGCGGTCTCCCGGAAGGTGGTATCGCTAGCGACCATACGACAAGATGCTTAGTACATGTAAATGAATTGGCGAAACCTTTAGGTCGCCTCCCGGGGTGCGCCGGCGCGTGCGACGGGCGGCCGGACGGGCACGCCGCGGGGACCGCCGCCACATTGGGTAGCGTGGGGAGATCGTCGGCCGCGCGAAGGGACCCCCGGCACATGAGACTTGGTTGGCCCCGCCCCGCGTCCCGCCCCGGGCGCCGCCTCCTCCGCCGCGGCCGGCTGATCGCGGCGGGCGCCGCCCTCGCGGTGGCCGCCGGTGCCGGCACCTGGGCCGTCGCCGGCGGTGACGAGGCGCCCGTGCACCGCCTCGACCCGGTTCTCCAGCTGCCGCGGAGCCCGGGGAGCGAGGAGACCGTGCGCATCGACGCCTCCTACTTCACCTCGGGCCCCGAGGACGAACGCCGCCCCGCCGTGCTCCTCGCGCACGGCTTCGGCGGCAGCAAGGACGATGTGAGGCCCGAGGCCGAGCGGCTCGCCCGCGACGGCTACGCCGTTCTCACCTGGTCGGCCCGCGGCTTCGGCGCCTCCTCGGGACGCATCGGCCTGAACGACCCGGACGCCGAGGTCGCCGACGCCTCCGGCCTCCTCGACTGGCTCGCCGAACGGCCCGAGGTCAGCCTCGACAGCGAGGGCGACCCCCGCGTCGGCGTCACCGGCTCCTCCTACGGCGGCGCCCTCGCCCTCCTCGCCGCGGGCCACGACCCGCGCGTGGACGCCATCGCCCCGCGCATCACCTACTGGGACCTGCCCGGGGCGCTCTTCCCCGACGACGTGTTCAAACGCCTCTGGACCGGCATCCTCTTCACCACCGGATCCACCGAGGCCGGCTACGTCCAGCAGTCCGACACCCCCCTCGACGACCCCGGCTGCGGACGGTTCACCGCCGAGCTGTGCGACCTCTACGAGCGCGTCGCCGTCGCGGGCGAGCCCGACGCCGACGCCACGCGCCTGCTCGCCGAACGCAGCCCCTCCGCCGTCGCCGAGGACATCGACGTCCCCACCCTCGTCATCCAGGGCCAGCACGACTCGCTCTTCCCGCTCGACCAGGCCGACTCCATGGCCCGCGCCATCACCGCCAACGGCGCCCCCGTCTCCGTCGACTGGATCTGGGCGGGACACGACGGCGGCATCTCCGAGGAGGACCGCACCGGCGACCGCGTCACCGAGTGGTTCGACCGCTACCTCAAGGACGAGGCAGGCGCCGACACAGGACCCGCCTTCCGCGCCACCCGCATCGCCGGCTTCGACTCCACCGACGGCGCCACCCTGCTGCGCGGCGCCGAGGGCACCGCCTACCCGGGGCTCGACGGCGAACCGGAGACGGTCGAACTCGCCGGTGACCCGCAGACGTTCGTCAACCCGGCCGGCGGCTCCCCGCCCGCCGTCTCCACCGTCCCCGGGCTCGGCTCCCTCGGCCGCCTCGACGCCCTGGGCATCGGCCTCTCCCTCGACTTCCCCGGCCAGTACGCCAGCTTCGAGTCACCGCCCCTGGAGGAGACCCTCCGCGTCACCGGCTCCCCGAGCGTCCGGCTGACCATCGAGTCCGACGCCCCCTCCGCCGTCCTCTTCGCCAAGGTCTACGACATCTCCCCGGACGGCTCCCAGCAGTCCCTGCCCGCTCAGCTCGTCGCCCCCGTCCGCGTCGACGGCGCCGACGCGGGCCGCACCGTCGACGTCCGCCTCCCCACCGTCGACTACCCCTTCGAGGCCGGACACCGCATGCGGCTCGTCCTGTCCACCACCGACCTCGGCTACGCCTCGCCCGACGAGCCCGCCACCCACACCGTCTCGCTGGCCGGGCCGGGCCTCACCGTGCCCACCGCCCCCGGCGTCACCACCGGAACGGCGCCGCTGCCCTGGTGGGCCTGGGGCCTGCCGCTTGCCGCCGCCGCGATCGCCGCCGCCCTCCTCCTCACCGGCCGCCGCGCAGCCGCCCCCGCCACCGCGCCCGACCCCCTGCTCGCCGACGTTCCCCTCAGGATCGCCGGCCTCTCCAAGCGGTACGCCGGGTCCGCCGACCGCCACGCCGTCCGCGACCTCTCCTTCCAGGTCGCCCGCGGCCAGGTCCTCGGCCTGCTCGGACCCAACGGCGCGGGGAAGACCACCACCCTCCGCATGCTCATGGGGCTCATCACCCCCGACGCCGGCGAGATCCGCGTCTTCGGCCACGCCATCCGCCCCGGCGCGCCCGTGCTCTCCCGGGTCGGCGCGTTCGTCGAGGGCGCCGGCTTCCTGCCGCACCTGACCGGCCGCACCAACCTGGAGCTCTACTGGCGCGCCACCGGCAGGCCCGACGCCGACGCCCGCCTGGACGAGGTGCTGGAGATCGCGGGCCTCGGCGACGCCGTCGACCGCGCCGTCCGCACCTACTCCCAGGGCATGCGCCAGCGCCTGGCCATCGCCCAGGCCATGCTCGGCCGGCCGGAGCTGCTCATCCTCGACGAGCCCACCAACGGCCTCGACCCGCCGCAGATCCGCGCCATGCGCGACGTCATGATCCGTTACGCCGCCGAGGGGCGCACCGTCATCGTCTCCAGCCACCTCCTCGCCGAGGTCGAGCAGACCTGCACCCACCTCGTCGTGATGGCCGGCGGCCGACTCGTCAGCGCCGGGCCCGTCGCCGACATCGTCGGCCACGGCGAGACGCTGCTCGTCGGCACCCCCAAGACCCTCGACGACGCCCTCCTCGGCCGGGTCGCAGCCCTTCCCGGGGTCGCGGACGCCCAACGCGCCGAGGGCGGCCTGCTGATCAGGCTCGACGGCGAGGCGTCCGACGCCGCCCGCCTGCTCGCCGAGCTGGTCCGCCTCGACATCCCCGTCCACAGCATGGGCCCCCAGCGGCGCCTCGAAGACGCCTTCCTCACCCTGATCGGAGGTGCCTGATGACCGCGGCACTCGACGCCGCCCCCGGCTACGCCGCCCGCCGCACGCTCCCGCTGCGGATCGAGGCCGTCCGGCAGCTCCGCAGGCGCCGCACGCAGGTCGTCGCCGCGCTGCTGATCGCGCTGCCCTTCGTGGTGGCCGCCGCGTTCGCCGTGGGCGGGCAGCCGGGCGGTGACTCGGAGGCGGGCACGCTGCTGGACACCGCCACCGCCTCGGCGGCCAACTACGCCGCCACCTGCCTCTTCCTGGCCACCGGCTTCCTGCTGGTGGTGCCGGTCGCGCTGTTCTGCGGCGACACCATCGCCTCCGAGGCGAACTGGTCCTCGCTGCGCTACCTGCTGGCCGCGCCCGTGCCGCGCGCCCGGCTGCTCGGCGTCAAGCTCGCCGTCGCCCTGCTGTTCAGCGCCGCCGCCATGGCCGTGCTGCCGCTGGTCGCGTTCGGCCTGGGAACCGTCGCCTACGGCTGGAGCCCACTGGAGCTGCCCACCGGCGGCACCCTGCCGGCGGGCGAGGCGACGGGCAGGATCGCCATCGCCGTCGCCTACGCGTTCGTCAGCCAACTGGTCACCGCGGCCCTGGCGTTCTGGCTCTCCACGGTGACCGACGCGCCGCTCGGCGCGGTCGGGGGCGCGCTCGGGCTGACCATCGTCGGTTCCATCCTGGACGCCATCACGGCCCTCGGCGACTGGCGCGAATTCCTGCCCGCGCACTGGCAGTTCGCCTGGGCCGACGCGCTCCAGCCGGAGGTGGAGTGGGGCGGCATGATCCGCGGCGCCTCGGTGTCGGTGGCCTACGCGATCGTGCTGTTCGCGCTGGCCTTCCGCCACTTCCGCACCAAGGACATCGTCTCCTGACCCCCCGCGCCCGGGCCGCCCGGCCCGGCCCGGCGCCTCAGCCGTTCCGGCCCGCGAGCAGCCCGGAGAACAGCTCCTCCCACCGGCCGCGGATGGCGTCGGGGGAGTAGTGCTGAACGGTGGCCAGGCCCGCGTCGCCCATCTCCGCGCGCAGCCCCTCGTCGCCCATCAGCCGGCGCATCGCGGCGCCGAGCGCGTCCACGTCCTCCGCGGGCACCAGCAGCCCCTCCTTGCCGTCCCGGATCACGTCGGCGGGGCCGGTCGGGCAGTCGAAGCTGACGACCGGCAGACCGTGCGACAGGGCCTCGATCAGCACCATCGGCAGTCCCTCGAACCGCGAACTCAGCACGTACATCGACGCCTTGGACATCTCCTCGTCCAGCTGGTCGGTCCTGCCCATCAGGAAGACGTGGTTGTACAGGTGGTGCTTGTCGATCAGCCTGCGGAGCTTGGGCTCCTTGTCCCCGGTGCCGTAGATCCGAAGCTGCCAGTCGGGGAACTCCTCGACCGTCCTCGCCCAGGCGGGGATCAGCAGGTCGAAGCCCTTCTGCGGGCGCAGCCGCCCGGCGGCGAGGGCGACCTTCGAGGTGCAGGTGCTCGGCTTCTGGTCCAGCGAGTGCACCGCGTTCGGGATGTGGACCACGCGGACCCGCGGCGCCTTGCGCCGGTACTCGTCGGCGTCGCGGCGGGTGAGGACCGCGACCGTGTCCAGGTGCGGATACCGTTCGACGATCGCCGCCCGCAGGTCCGGCTGGTGGGTCCCCAGGTTCACATGCTCCTGGGCCACGCGCAGCACGCCGCCCGTGGCGAACTCGGCCGACAGCAGGTTCAGCGCGGGGCGGGTGGTGACCAGGACGCCGTCCCGCAGGTTCGCCATCCAGCCGATCACCGCCCGTTCGATCCGGCGGCTCATCGCCTTGTAGCCGGCCTCGCTGAACGGGATGTGCCGGGGCGGACGCCCGGCCAGCCTCTGGGCGCGGCGCTCGCGGAGACGTGCCGGCCACCCCCGCGGCTCGGGCTTCGCGGCGCCGGGCCGCGCGTCTGTGAGGGAGTACAGGCTCACCCGGGGATCGACCTCGAAGTGCGGGGCGTCCTTGCGCCGCAGCACGCTGACCAGTTCGACGTCGTGGCCGGCCGCCGCCATGGCGTTCGCCTGGGTGATCACCGTGCGGATGGTGCCGCCCATCCCATAGGCGTGGAGCAGGAGGTAGCGGATCTTCATGGCGCCGGGGTCACCTCGACCGACAGGTTGTCTCTGATCGTGTAATACGGTCTCACCGCGGCCTTTCCCGCGGGCCTGACGACGGACTGCGGCGGGAATACCATGATCTTCTTCTTGCCCTCGATGTCGTCGAGGTGCCGTCCGAGCCGCAGCGCCCCGGCGGGGTCCGCCTCCGGGTCCCGCGTGAGGTAGAGGTCCCACACCGCGGGGAGTTCGAGCCTCTCGGGCGCGAGGTCCTCGACCGGACACGCCACGTCGAACGCGGCTCCCTCCAGCGGCGCCCGGTACCGCAGCCGGCGCGCGGGGTCCTCGCGGTGCACGAGGAGCAGCTCCCACTCCGCCTTCTCGTCCGCCGGGTCGTGGCCGTGGAGGCGGCCGACCAGGCGGAGCCGTCCGTCGCGCGGCCAGATCTGGGCGAGCTCGGCATGGCCGTTCACGAGACCCGCCCTTCGGTCGTGGCGGCGCCGGCCGGGTAGCCCCAGGCCGCGCAGATGTCGTGCAGGAGGGCCGGGACCTCCGCGGCGTCGGGCAGGGACCGGCCGGGCTGGACGCGGCCGGACCGGATCTTGTCCTTCCAGTCGCCGAGTCCCTTGGTCAGGTCGCGCTCCGCCGGGCTGCCGTACTCCAGCATGCCCGCCTCGAACGGGACGCCGAGGTGCTCGCAGACGCCCTTGAGCGCACCGGCCGGGTCCTCGGTCAGCTCCTCGTACCGCACGGTGTGGCCGGTCAGGGCGGCGCGGGCGCGCTCGACCGCGTTCATGTAGCGCAGGGCGTCGGCCATGGCCCTCTCGGGGTCGCGCTTCCTGGGGTCGGCCTCGTGCCAGGATCTGGCGACGGAGGCGGGGTGCCTGAGCAGGAAGACGAACCGCGCGTCGGGCCAGCAGGCGGCGATGCGCCGGTGGGAGAAGGCGTTGCCCGGGGTCTTCTCGACGAGGAACGTCTTGCCGGACCGCACCAGTTCGCGGTGCAGGACCCGGTCCCAGAGAAGGTGTTCGAGATCGGCGCGGTCCAGGCCGAGCGCTTCGAGCGACATCCGGGCGAGGTTGGTGGCGAATTCCACCTCCAGCCGCCTGAAGTGCAGCTCGTGCGGGGCGTGGAGGCGGGAGTGGGCGCCGAGCATCATGCGCAGCAGCGTGGATCCGGATCGCACGGGCGCGATGATGAACACCGGCTCCTTCAGGAGCCGGTCGACGGCCGGATCGGCGGGCGGGCGGTGGCGCGCCGGGGCCCCGGGGGGGGGGCCGGCGGGGGGGTCGGCCGGCTGGGGGCCCCCCGCCCGGGGCCGGCTCTTTTTTACAATCTCCAGCCCCCCCAGCAAAAGGGGAGATTTGATGTCGTCTTTCTCCTTGTAAAAAAAAAAA
>NZ_LAVK01000393.1 GCF_001083795.1 Streptomyces sp. SBT349 | reverse complement strand
CCCCCCGCGCCCCCCGTACCCGCGCGTCGGGTCAGACGCGCTCGACCGGGATCCACAGCTCCGCGTCCGCCCGTTCGCGGTCCTCCGACAGCCGCGTGCTCACGATCTCCGGGCCCGGCCTGGTGCGGTACGGGTTGGACGGGAACCACTGCGTGAACACGTCCCGCCACACGTACTGGAGCGCCACCGGGAACGCGCCCGAGCTCTCGAAGACCGCCCAGGTGCCCGCCGGGACGTCGAGCGACTCCGTTCCCTCGCCCTCCGCCACGGCGTCCGCGCCCGGCGCCGCCCCCGTCACGACGCCCTGCCAGTAGTCGAGCTCCGAGCCCTCCTCGTGCCCGGCCGCGTTGTCCGCCGCGGTCACGATGCCGCGCGGCTCCTGGTCGCTGAGGGGGACCAGGCGGTCCATCGCCTCGGCGGGGATGGAGCGGACGAACGCGACGATCGCGGGGTTCAGCCCCTCGTGGACGAGGGGGACGCGGGCCTTCCTGCCCACCAGCCGGAACGACTCCTTCTCCGTGATCCTGTACCGCATGCTGCTTCTCCCTTCGACAATGAGGCGGAAGGACATCCGTGGCTGGGAGTGCAGGGGCGCGCCGCCGGCCCTGGCCTCGTGGGGGCCCACGCCGTGCATCGCGCGGAACGCGCGGGCGAACGACTCGCCCGAGCCGTACCCGTGGTGCAGCGCCACGTCGAGCAGCGTCATCCGCCCCGCGAGGACCTCGGCGCCCGCGACCGTCAGCCGCCGGCGCCGGATGTACTCGGACAACGGCATGCCCGCGAGCGCCGAGAACAGCCGCCTGAAGTGGTACTCCGACGTCAGCGTGATCCGCGCGAGCTCCGCCGCGTCGACGCGCCGGTCGAGGTTCCGCTCGATGTGGTCCATGGCCTGGTTCAGCCTTTCCAGCACTCCCGGCCTCCTTCCTTCACCGCTTCTCACGCTAGGGAAGGACCACCCTCCCCGACCCGACATCCCGTGCCCGCTCCTGTCGCCCCGCGCGCCGCGGCCGTGTGACCGGTGGGGCGGTTGAGTGGTGGGGCCGACTGGGGAAGAGTGACCCGCGACGTTGCCAACGCGGGAAAGCACCACAAGGAGTCACACCTCATGCGTCTGATGCGCATCGGCGAGGCGGGCCGGGAACGGCCCGTGCTCGTGTCCGGCGACGGCCGGCACCACCACGACCTGCGGTCCGTCACCGCCGACATCGACGGCGCGTTCCTGGCCGCGCTCGCCGAGGACCCCGGCCTGCTCCCCGACCCCTCGTCGCTGCCGGAGACGAGCATCGAGGGGGAACGGGTCGGGCCGCCGGTCGCCCGCCCCTCCGCCGTCCTGTGCATCGGCCAGAACTACACCGCGCACGCCGCCGAGTCCGGCGCCGAGCCGCCGACCGTGCCGATCCTCTTCTACAAGTCGCCCAACACGGTCGTCGGCCCGACCGACGACGTCCTCATCCCGCGCGGCTCGACCAGGACCGACTGGGAGGTGGAGCTCGGCGTCGTCATAGGGCGCAGGGCCCGTTACCTCGCCTCGCCCGAGGAGGCCCTCGCGCATGTCGCGGGGTTCGTCGTCAGCAACGACGTCTCGGAACGGGCCTACCAGCTCGACGAGTCCGGCGGCCAGTGGTCGAAGGGCAAGAGCTGCGAGACGTTCAACCCGCTCGGCCCGGCACTGGTCACCGCCGACGAGGTGGGCGACCCGCAGGACCTGCGGCTGCGGTCCTGGGTCAACGGCGAGGTCCGGCAGGACTCCACCACCGCGGACATGATCTTCGGCATCGCCGAGATCGTGCACCACCTCTCCCAGTACCTCGTCCTCGAACCGGGCGACCTCATCAACACCGGCACGCCCGAGGGCGTGGCGCTCTCGGGCCGGTTCCCCTATCTGGTCCCGGGCGACGTGGTGGAGGTCGAGGTCGCCGGGCTCGGCCGCCAGCGGTCCGTCTTCCGCCCCGCACCCTGAGCCCCGGCCGGGCCGCGCCTGAACTGCCGTTCCCCGACGCACCCTTCCGGGTGGCGCGCGTCGCCGCGCCACCCGGATAAGTTGGCGCCATGGCAGAGCACCATGTGATCCGCGTCCGGTTCGAGGGAGGACCACGCGACGGCCGGGCCGTCGATGTCCTGATCACCGGCCAGGTGCCGCTGCCGCTGATGCTGGCGGCGCGGCAGACGGCCGGAATGTACGAGCTGCGGTCCACCGAGGGCCGAGGCACCCGCTACGCCTGGATCGACGACCTTCCCGCCCGGAGCAGCTAGCGGCGGCGACCGGCGCCCGGAGACCCGCGCCCGGCGCCCGGCGCCCGGCGCCCGGTGGCCTCAGCGGTCGAACTCCCGGAGGAACGCGGCCAGGCCCGGCAGGTCGTCGGTGTTCAGGTGGTCCACGTCCGCGGCGACCAGCTCCCGCCAGACCGCGTCGCGCTCCGGTCCCGCGAGGTCGGGCGTCGCCCAGAAACGCACCCGCTGCCCGGCGGCGTGCGCGGCGCCGGTGATGTCCCGGAGCAGCTGACGCTCGGCGGCGGGCATGGGTCCGGTGCCGAGCCAGGTGAAGCTCTGGGTCCAGTTGGAGCTGATGAGCGGGATGAACGAGGCGGGAGCGGCCGTGCCCAGGTCCTCCAGCCGCCCGTCGTAGAACGCGTGCCGGACGGCCTCCTGCTCCATCGGCACCCGCGCCGCGCGGTCGCCCGAGATCACCGCGGTGACGGCGCCCTCGTGCACCCGGCCGCGGGCCGCGGTGGTGAGGATGCGGCTGTGGCGGCGCAGCTCGGCGGAGAGCGCGCGGTAGGTGGCGTCGCCGGTGTTCTTGATGTCGACGAGCAGCTGCAACGAGCCCCGGTGGCCGCGGTGGACGCGGCCGCCGTTGGCGCGGATCCGCCGGTGGAGCGGCGCCAGGTAGAGCGACTCCAGGGTGCGGGCGGGGTCGAGGTCCACCTCGTCATGGGCGACGAGCAGCTGCCCGTCCACCAGCCAGATGTCGGCCTCGACGCTGGTGAAGCCGTGGTCCAGCGCGTCGAGCAGCGGCCGATCGTGCTCGTAGTCGTTGTGCGCGTGGGCCCGGCGCAGGGGCTTCGGGCCCCGGCCGCGTCCGGTGGTGGCGGCGGTGGCGGTGGCGGGCGCGGCCACCGCCCCGGCGAGCGCTGCGGTGAAGGCGGCCGCGGCCCCGATGGCACGACGGCGGCTCGGAAACGTCACGATGACTCCCGGGACGGAGACGGATTGGAGCGGGACGCGAGTGAGTATCCGGGGAGAAAGGGAGCAATCGGCAGGCCCGGACGGAGATTTCTCCGACCGGTCACCGGCCCTTTCCCCAACGCACGTGTGGTACGCGGCATATGGGTCGAATATGCATCTGGAGCGGCTGGCGTGTTATCTCGCCGGGGGCGTCCCTCCCGGCGCCTCGCCCTCCCGCGCCCATCCCGGGTGCCGGGACCCGCGCCCGCCGGAGCGGTCGGAGGCCGTCACGCTCCCCGGGACGCTGTACTTCGCGACCGAGTCGGCCGTCTGGACCGGGGGGCGCGCGTTCTACGACCCGAACGCGCCCGGGGAGACGCCCGCTCACGCACATCTGCTCACGGTCGATCAGTTCTCGGACATCGCCGCGCAGGAGATGGGACGGGTGCCGGGCCGCGACCCGGGCGTGGACCTGGACCTGCCCGGGGTGGTGCGAACCGGCCGCGCCCGCCTGGGCCCGGGCCGCTACGAGACGCTGGTCTGCGCGGGCAGCCGGGACGGCCTGCCGGTGCTGACGTTCACCGCGCCCTGGCGCAGCGTCTCCGTGCCCTGGAACGCCCCGGCCGCCGCATACCTGCGCCACCTGGGAACGGGGCTGATCGCGGCGCACGGCTGGGACGCGGCCACGGCCGCCGGTTACCTCGCCTCGCGCCCCGGCGCGCGGGGGCACTGGGACCCGGCGGCGGTGCGCGACCTGCTGCGCGCGCCGGAGGTTCCGGCGGTGTCCGCCGACCTCAGGCGGTCTCCTCCGCGTGGCCTCTGATCTGGTCGGCGGTCAGCACGTAGCCGGTGTCCTCGTCGGTGACCGACCGGGCGAAGACCATGCCGAAGACCTGCCCGTCCGTGGTGAGCAGCGGCCCTCCCGAGTTCCCCGGGCGGACCAGGGAGCGCACCACGTAGATGTCCCGGGTGACCGCGCTGTCGCCCTCGATGTCCCGTCCCTGGGCGGGGGTCCTGCCCGCGACCGTGGCTGCCCGCAGGTCGAGCGGGCCGTCCTCCGGGTAGCCCGCGACGACCGCCGGGTCGCCCCGGCCCGCGTCCCCGGCCAGCGGGAGCGAGGGCGCGTCGAGGCCCGGCACGTCGAGCACGGCCACGTCCATGCCGGGGTCGAAGAGGATCACCGTCGCCTCCAGCCGCCGCCCGGCCCCGCCGACCTGCACCGCCGTCACGTCGGCGCCGTCCACGACGTGCGCGTTGGTCATGACCCGCTCCTCGGCGAAGACGAAGCCGCTGCCCTCCTGCCCCGAGAGGCCCGCGCTCGCGGTGACCTTGACCGTGCTGTTCTGCGCGGCGGCGACGGCGGCCTCGGTGACGTTGTCCCCGGAGGGCTCGGGGACCTCGGCGGTCGGGTCGTTCTCGAAGGGGTTGAACACCTGCGGGAAGCCGGCGTCGTTCAACACGCCGGTGGCCCGGTTGAACCAGGTGGGTGCCTGCGCGGGCATCCCGTCCTGCACGGCCCCGAGCAGCCGCGAGCCCTGCACCGCGCGGTTCAGCTCGGGGGAGGGCGTCGGGGTCAGCGCGCTGGCGGCTATCCAGGCGACGAGCAGGATCGCGACGCCGTTGAACAGCGAGCCGCCCACGCCGTCGAGCCAGCGCGCGGGCGCCCAGCGCACGCCGTCGCGCAGATGGACGGCCAGGGGCCAGGCGAGCGCCTGTCCGACGGCGGCCGGGACGAGGACCACGAGCAGCGCCACGATGGCGGCCGTGGCGGACCCCGCCTCCAGCCGGTCCACGAAGAACGGCAGCAGCCAGACCCCGAGCGCGGCCCCGCCGACGAAGCCGACCAGGGAGACGACCCCCGCGATCAGTCCCCGCTGGAACCCGGAGACGGCCGCGGCGAGCACCGCGACCACCAGCAGCAGGTCCAGCAGGTTCACCCGCGCCCCCCTCGGGTCTGTGCACGTCCGGTCTGTGGAACGAGGCGGGCGGCGGCCCGGTTCCCCGGACGGCCCTCAGTCCTGGTCGAACAGAGGTCCTGTCCAGGTCAGGCCCAGATCGCCCCCGGCGATCGCGAAGAGACCGCAGAGCATGAGCGCGGCGCCCGCCAGCGCGATGTCCTTCAGGAAGTGGAGCATCTCGTTCTGCCGGACACCAGGGTCGGTCTCCTTCCAGAACGGGTGCACCGTCAGCGCGGTCGGGATGAGGAAGACCACCAGCAGCAGCGCGCCGAGGTCGGCCCAGACGCCGAGCAGCACGCTGAGCGCGCCGACCAGCATCAGGACCCCCGAGCCGAAGACCACCGCCTCCGGCGCGGGGACGCCCTTGCTCCTGGCGTACCCGGCCATGGCCTTGGTCTGGGTGAGATGGCCCATCGCGGAGTTCAGGAAGATGAGGACGAAGAGGATCCGCCCGATGAGTACCAGGATGTCCATGGCGACGCCTCCAGGGGCGACAGATGGTTGAATCGGGTACTACCTGTGTGGTGCCCCGGGCCGCTCCCGCCCACTCGCCACCCGACGTCACCGCTCGGTGCCCTGCGGCTGACCCCACTGTGCTCCCGCCTCCCGGCCCCGGCAACCGGAGCGTTCACCCCGCGTGACCCGCACGCGGGGCTCCCCGGCCCTTGACTTCATGTTTGGTTGAGGTTGAACCCTGGCCTGTGGCGGTGACGACCGAGGAAGAGCGGGAGTGTGAGCGGGATGCGGCAGATCGTGGTGACCGGGTTCGGGGGACCCGAGGTGCTGGTGGTGCGGAACGTGCCCGAGCCGGTGGCGGGCGAGGGGCAGGTGGTGATCGCGGCCGAGGCCGTGGACACGCTCTTCGTCGAGACCCAGATCCGGCGCGGGCACGCGCCGCAGTGGTTCCCCGTCGAGCCGCCGTTCGTTCCGGGCGGGGGCGTCGCCGGGCGGGTGGTGTCCGTGGGCGCGGGCGTCGACCCGGGCTGGCGGGGGCGGCCCGTCGTCACCACGGATGTGGTCGGCGGCGCCTACGCGGAACGGGTCCTCGCGCGGGCCGCGGGACTCGCCGCCGTGCCCGACGGGGTCCGCGTCACCGACGCGGCGGCGCTGGCGCACGACGGCGTGACCGCCATGGCGCTCCACGGCCCGATGCGCCCCCGCCCCGGGGAGTGGACGCTGATCACCGCCGCGGCCGGGGGGATGGGCGTGCTGCTGGTCCAGCTGGCCCACGCCGCCGGGGCGCGCGTGATCGCCGCGGCGCGCGGGGAGCGGAAGGGGGAACTGCTGCGCGGGCTCGGTGCCGAGGTCGCGGTCGACTACTCCCTGCCGG
>NZ_LAVK01000392.1 GCF_001083795.1 Streptomyces sp. SBT349 | reverse complement strand
GTGTGGGGGGTGGCGGTGAGGGTGCCGCCGATGCTGCGGGCGCGTTCGCGCATGCCGGTGATGCCGAAGCCGGGGCCGGCGGCCGGCTTCTCCGGCCGGGCGGAGCCGTTGTCGACGACGTCGAGGTGGAGTGCCGTGCCCTGATGGCGTATCGACACCTCGATGGAGACGCCGGGTCCCGCGTGGCGGACCGCGTTGGTCAGCGACTCCTGCACGATGCGGAACGCCGCCGCGCCGGTGACCGGCGGGACCGGGTCGTCGGCGTCCAGGGTCAGCGTCACCCTGGCTCCGGCCGCCTCGGCGGCGCGGACGAGGCCGGGGATGCCGCCGAGGTCGGGCAGCGGGTCGTGGCCGCCGCCGTTCGCGTCGTCGCCGCGCAGCACCTGAAGCGTGGTGCGCAGTTCGACGCGGGCGTCGCGGCAGGTCTCCGCGATGCTCTCCAGGGATTCGGCGAGGGCGGTGCGGTCGAGGCGTTCGGGGTCGGCGATCAGGATGTGGGAGGCGACGGAGGTCTGGACGCCGATCAGGGTGATGCTGTGGGCGAGCAGGTCGTGCAGGTCGCGGGCGATGCGCAGGCGTTCCTCGGCGACGCGGCGGGCGGCCTCCTCCTCGCGGGTGCGTTCGGCGCGTTCGGCGCGTTCGCGGATGGCGGCGATGTACTGGCCGTGCCAGCGCACGGCCTCGCCGAGCACGATGGGGACGAGGAACCAGCCGGAGACCCGGACCATGCCCACGCCGGTGTCGGCGTCGGTGTTCATCCAGACGAGGACGACCAGGACCGGGATCCCGGCGGCCAGCACCAGGCTGCGGCGCAGCGTTCCCGACACGGCCACCGCGTACAGGGCGAGTCCGCCGGCCGTCAGCGGCGCGAGGTGGGGGTAGTCGAGGGCGTGGTAGGGCTGGACGACGCACACGTGCGCGAAGAGCACCGCCAGCGGGCTGCGGCGGACCCAGGGCAGGGGCAGCATCGCGCCCGCGAGGAGGAGCCAGCCCGTGAGGTCGAGTTCCTTGCCGTCCGGCTCGGCGACGACCGCCGTCAGCGCGCAGAACGCGCCGACGAGGACGGCGATGAGCAGGTCGCGCCGCGGGACACGGACGCCCGTGTCCCGCGGAGGTGGGAGAGCCCTCATCGCGCAGCCGTCATCCGGCCCCGGCCCCGGCACGGGCACGAGCACCGGCATCCGCACCGGCATCCGCACCGGGCTCGCGGGAGAGGGGGCCCGGCGACCACACGCGGCGGCCCAGCAGCCAGCTCGCCGCGGTGACGATGTAGGTGCGGACCAGGAACGTGTCGAGCAGCACGCCGACCGCGACGATGAAGCCGATCTCGATCATCATCACCATCGGCATCGACATCAGCACCGCGAAGGTGGCCGCCAGCACGATCCCGGCGGAGGCGATCACGCCGCCCGTGGTGCGCAGCGCGGTGAGCGCCGCCTGGCGCGTGTCCATGCCGCGCAGGTTCTCCTCGCGCATCCGGTGCATCAGGAAGATGCCGTAGTCCACGCCGAGGGCCACGCCGAAGACGAAGGTGATCACCGCCATCGACTGGTCGATGCCCTCGAAGCCGAAGACCGAGGAGAACAGCAGGCCGCCCAGGCCCATGGCCGCGCCCCAGGAGGCGACGACGGCGGCGAGCAGGATCACCGGGGCGGTGACGCTGCGGAGCAGGGCGATGAGGATCAGCAGCACGGCGCCGAGGACGAGGGGGATGACGAGCATCCGGTCGTCGGCGTTGGTGTCGGCGAGGTCCATCTGCTGGGCCGTGGAACCGCCCACCACCGCGTCGGCGCCGTCGAGGGCGGCCAGATCCTCGCGCAGCGTCTCGACGGTGGCCTTCTCGCCGTCGGACTCGGGCGGGCCCTCGGCGTAGACACTGATCTCGGTCCAGCCGTCGCCGCTGCGGGCCGTCCGGGCGTCGGCGACGCCCTCGGTGGCCCAGGCGGCGTCGAGGACGGCGTCGGCGTGGTCGCTGCGCGCCATGACCGCGATGGGCTGGGCGCTCTGGTCCGGGTACGCCTCGGCCAGTTGCTCCATGGCGGTGATGGACTCGGGGGTGTCGACGAAGGAGTCCTCGCTGTTGAGGGTGGAGGGCATGGCGAAGTTGCCCAGGGCCAGCGCGCCCATCAGCGCGAGGCCGCCGGCGAGGATGGCGACGGGGCGGCGGGTGATCGAGCCGCCCACGCGCGCGAAGTAGCCGCGCTTGGCGTCGGTGCCCTCGCTGCCGTAGGCGGGGATGAAGGGCCAGAACACGCGCCGTCCGCATATCACCAGCAGGGCCGGGAGCAGGGTCAGCATCACCAGCAGCGAGCAGACGATGCCCGCGACGCCGACCGGGCCGAGTCCCGCGGTGCTGTTGAGGTCGGCGGCCATGAGGCACAGGAGGCCGGCGGAGACGGTGGCGGCGGAGGCCAGCAGTGCCGGGCCGCAGCCGCGGACGGCGTGGAGCATCGCGTCGAAGGGGCGCTCGTGGCGGCGCAGTTCCTCGCGGTAACGGGCGACCAGCAGCAGTGCGTAGTCGGTCCCGGCGCCGAAGGTCAGCACGCTCATGACCGCGAGGTTCATGCCGTTGACGGTGACGTCGAACATCTCGACCAGGCCGTAGACCAGCGCCCTGGAGGCCATGACGGCGACGCCGACGCCGAGGAGCGGGAGCAGCCACAGCATGGGGCTGCGGTAGGTGAGGATCAGGAGGATGGCGACGATGGCGGCGGTGGTCATCATCAGGGTGCCGTCGACGGAGGAGAAGACCTCGTCGTTGTCGAGCGCCAGTCCGCCGGAGCCGCCGACCATGACGGTCAGGCCGTCCGGAAGCCCCTCGGCGACGGTCTCGCGGACGTCGCGGACGGCTTCGATGCGTTCCTCCTGTTCGGCGAGGCCCCTGATCGAGACGGGGTACATCTCGGTGGTGCCGTCGGCGGAGGGGATGCCCTGTGCCGTGGCCTCACCGGCGGTCTCGTACCGGGCGGCGATGCCGTCGACCTGGGCGCGGGCCGCCTCGCGGTCGGCGCCGGTGAGGCCGCCGTCGCGCTCGTAGACGAGGATCACCTCGGTGGTCTCGCCGCCGGGGAGGCTCTCCTGGAGCGCGACGACCTGGGTGGAGTCGGCGCTCTCGGGCAGGTAGTCGATGGTCTCGTTGCTCTCGGCGTCGGCCACCTTGCCGCCGAGGGGCGCGGCGATGGCGAGCAGGCCGACCCAGAGCGCCAGGATGCCCCACAGTATGGCCCGGCGGCCGCCGGGCCATACTGTGGGGCATCCTGGCGCTCTGGGTCGGCCTGCTCGCCATCGCCGCGCCCCTCGGCGGCAAGGTGGCCGACGCCGAGAGCAACGAGACCATCGACTACCTGCCCGAGAGCGCCGACTCCACCCAGGTCGTCGCGCTCCAGGAGAGCCTCCCCGGCGGCGAGACCACCGAGGTGATCCTCGTCTACGAGCGCGACGGCGGCCTCACCGGCGCCGACCGCGAGGCGGCCCGCGCCCAGGTCGACGGCATCGCCGCCCGGTACGAGACCGCCGGTGAGGCCACGGCACAGGGCATCCCCTCCGCCGACGGCACCACCGAGATGTACCCCGTCTCGATCAGGGGCCTCGCCGAACAGGAGGAACGCATCGAAGCCGTCCGCGACGTCCGCGAGACCGTCGCCGAGGGGCTTCCGGACGGCCTGACCGTCATGGTCGGCGGCTCCGGCGGACTGGCGCTCGACAACGACGAGGTCTTCTCCTCCGTCGACGGCACCCTGATGATGACCACCGCCGCCATCGTCGCCATCCTCCTGATCCTCACCTACCGCAGCCCCATGCTGTGGCTGCTCCCGCTCCTCGGCGTCGGCGTCGCCGTCATGGCCTCCAGGGCGCTGGTCTACGGCCTGGTCGAGATGTTCGACGTCACCGTCAACGGCATGAACCTCGCGGTCATGAGCGTGCTGACCTTCGGCGCCGGGACCGACTACGCACTGCTGCTGGTCGCCCGTTACCGCGAGGAACTGCGCCGCCACGAGCGCCCCTTCGACGCGATGCTCCACGCCGTCCGCGGCTGCGGCCCGGCACTGCTGGCCTCCGCCGCCACCGTCTCCGCCGGCCTCCTGTGCCTCATGGCCGCCGACCTCAACAGCACCGCGGGACTCGGCCCGGTCGGCGTCGCGGGCATCGTCTGCTCGCTGCTGGTGATGCTGACCCTGCTCCCGGCCCTGCTGGTGATATGCGGACGGCGCGTGTTCTGGCCCTTCATCCCCGCCTACGGCAGCGAGGGCACCGACGCCAAGCGCGGCTACTTCGCGCGCGTGGGCGGCTCGATCACCCGCCGCCCCGTCGCCATCCTCGCCGGCGGCCTCGCGCTGATGGGCGCGCTGGCCCTGGGCAACTTCGCCATGCCCTCCACCCTCAACAGCGAGGACTCCTTCGTCGACACCCCCGAGTCCATCACCGCCATGGAGCAACTGGCCGAGGCGTACCCGGACCAGAGCGCCCAGCCCATCGCGGTCATGGCGCGCAGCGACCACGCCGACGCCGTCCTCGACGCCGCCTGGGCCACCGAGGGCGTCGCCGACGCCCGGACGGCCCGCAGCGGCGACGGCTGGACCGAGATCAGTGTCTACGCCGAGGGCCCGCCCGAGTCCGACGGCGAGAAGGCCACCGTCGAGACGCTGCGCGAGGATCTGGCCGCCCTCGACGGCGCCGACGCGGTGGTGGGCGGTTCCACGGCCCAGCAGATGGACCTCGCCGACACCAACGCCGACGACCGGATGCTCGTCATCCCCCTCGTCCTCGGCGCCGTGCTGCTGATCCTCATCGCCCTGCTCCGCAGCGTCACCGCCCCGGTGATCCTGCTCGCCGCCGTCGTCGCCTCCTGGGGCGCGGCCATGGGCCTGGGCGGCCTGCTGTTCTCCTCGGTCTTCGGCTTCGAGGGCATCGACCAGTCGATGGCGGTGATCACCTTCGTCTTCGGCGTGGCCCTCGGCGTGGACTACGGCATCTTCCTGATGCACCGGATGCGCGAGGAGAACCTGCGCGGCATGGACACGCGCCAGGCGGCGCTCACCGCGCTGCGCACCACGGGCGGCGTGATCGCCTCCGCCGGGATCGTGCTGGCGGCCACCTTCGCGGTGCTGATGTCGATGCCGATGGTGATGATGATCGAGATCGGCTTCATCGTCGCGGTCGGCGTGCTGCTCGACACGTTCCTGGTCCGCACCTACATCGTCACCGCGGCGAGCTGGCTGCTGGGCCGCCGCGTGTGGTCGCCGGGCCCCCTCTCCCGCGAGCCCGGTGCGGATGCCGGTGCGGATGCCGGTGCTCGTGCCCGTGCCGGGGCCGGGGCCGGATGACGGCTGCGCGATGAGGGCTCTCCCACCTCCGCGGGACACGGGCGTCCGTGTCCCGCGGCGCGACCTGCTCATCGCCGTCCTCGTCGGCGCGTTCTGCGCGCTGACGGCGGTCGTCGCCGAGCCGGACGGCAAGGAACTCGACCTCACGGGCTGGCTCCTCCTCGCGGGCGCGATGCTGCCCCTGCCCTGGGTCCGCCGCAGCCCGCTGGCGGTGCTCTTCGCGCACGTGTGCGTCGTCCAGCCCTACCACGCCCTCGACTACCCCCACCTCGCGCCGCTGACGGCCGGCGGACTCGCCCTGTACGCGGTGGCCGTGTCGGGAACGCTGCGCCGCAGCCTGGTGCTGGCCGCCGGGATCCCGGTCCTGGTCGTCCTCGTCTGGATGAACACCGACGCCGACACCGGCGTGGGCATGGTCCGGGTCTCCGGCTGGTTCCTCGTCCCCATCGTGCTCGGCGAGGCCGTGCGCTGGCACGGCCAGTACATCGCCGCCATCCGCGAACGCGCCGAACGCGCCGAACGCACCCGCGAGGAGGAGGCCGCCCGCCGCGTCGCCGAGGAACGCCTGCGCATCGCCCGCGACCTGCACGACCTGCTCGCCCACAGCATCACCCTGATCGGCGTCCAGACCTCCGTCGCCTCCCACATCCTGATCGCCGACCCCGAACGCCTCGACCGCACCGCCCTCGCCGAATCCCTGGAGAGCATCGCGGAGACCTGCCGCGACGCCCGCGTCGAACTGCGCACCACGCTTCAGGTGCTGCGCGGCGACGACGCGAACGGCGGCGGCCACGACCCGCTGCCCGACCTCGGCGGCATCCCCGGCCTCGTCCGCGCCGCCGAGGCGGCCGGAGCCAGGGTGACGCTGACCCTGGACGCCGACGACCCGGTCCCGCCGGTCACCGGCGCGGCGGCGTTCCGCATCGTGCAGGAGTCGCTGACCAACGCGGTCCGCCACGCGGGACCCGGCGTCTCCATCGAGGTGTCGATACGCCATCAGGGCACGGCACTCCACCTCGACGTCGTCGACAACGGCTCCGCCCGGCCGGAGAAGCCGGCCGCCGGCCCCGGCTTCGGCATCACCGGCATGCGCGAACGCGCCCGCAGCATCGGCGGCACCCTCACCGCCACCCCCCACAC
>NZ_LAVK01000391.1 GCF_001083795.1 Streptomyces sp. SBT349 | reverse complement strand
GGGACATGGAGCTCCAGGGCGGTGCGGATGCGGATGCGGAACGGGGCGTTCACCGGGGCTGTTCATCGGGCGCGGTCATCGGGCGCCAGGCGTTCGAAGGCGATGGCGGCGGCGCCGAGGACCCCGGCCTGGTCGCCTCCGGACGCGGTGGTCAGGCGGACGGCTGAGGCGGCGGGACCCATGGCCCGCTCGGCGACCTCGCGGCGCAGCGGCCCCATCAGCGGCTCCCCGGCCCGGGTGACCCCGCCGCCGAGGACGACGAGTTCGGGCTCGAAGACGTTGACCAGGGAGATCAGGCCGGTGGACAGGGCGTCGAGGGTCTCCTCCCAGACGGCGGTGGCGACGGGGTCACCGGCCCCGGCCGCCGCGGTGACGTCGGCGGCGGTCAGCGGGTCGCGATCGCCCAGGAGGGTCGGCACGCCGCCCGCTCGCGCCTCGGCGACGGCCTCGTCGGCGCGTTCGGCGATCGACGTGCCGGAGGCGTACGCCTCCAGGCAGCCGGCGCGCCCGCAGCTGCGGCAGGGGCGGCCGTCGGGCCGGACGGTGATGTGGCCCGGCTCCCCGCCGTTGCCGGCGGCGCCGCGATACGTTCTGCCGTCCAGCACCATGCCGCCGCCGATGCCGGTGGAGACCGTCAGATAGACCAGGTGACGGGTGCCGCGTCCGGCGCCGAAGCGCCACTCCCCCGCCGCGCCCGCGGTGCCGTCGTTGTCCAGGACGGCGGGCAACCCGTATGCCTCCCGGGCGAGTTCGACCACGGGAACGTTCCGCCAGCCCGGCAGGTGGGGCGGGGCGAGCAGGACACCGGCGACGGGGTCGAGCGGTCCCCCGCAGCCGATGCCGGTGCCCAGCAGATCGCCCGGCGCGGTCCCGGCCGTGCCGAGCACCGCGCGGCCGAGGTCGAAGAGCCGCTTGAGGACGGCCCGCGGGCCGTCCTGGGACGCGGTGGGACACCGCGCGAACGCCAGCGTGGTGCCGTCCGACTGGACGACCCCGGCGGCCAGCTTGGTGCCTCCGATGTCGAGGGCGAGGACCGCGCCGGGGGCGTGGGGGTGGTGCGTCATCAGCCTTTCCGTCCTGTGGTGGCGATGCCCGAGGTGAACTGCCGCTGGCAGACGAGGAAGACGACGATCATCGGCACGGTGACGACGACGCTGGCGGCGCAGACGATCTCCCACCGCAGCTCGCCGCCCTCGCCGAACTGGTCGAGCACCGCCTTGAGTCCGCGGGGCACGGTGAACAGCTCGGGGTCGCGCAGGTAGATCAGCGGCCGGATGAGGTCGGTCCAGGCGGCCTGCACCTCGAAGACGAACGTGACGACCAGCGCCGGGCGGCACAGCGGCACCGCGATGCGGCGGAACATGGTCCAGTAGCTCGCCCCGTCGATGCGGGCCGCGTCGAACAGCTCGCGCGGCAGGCCGAGGAAGAACTGCCGCAGCAGGAAGATGTAGAAGGCGCTGCCGAACAGGTTCGGCGCCCACAGCGGCACCTGGCTGCTGGCGAGGTGCAGCGCGTCCCACACGAGGTACTGCGGCACCATCAGCACGACGGCGGGCAGCATCATGGTGCCGATGACCAGGCCGAACAGCGCGTTCCTGCCGGGGAATCTGAAGTAGGCGAAGCCGAAGGCGACCAGCGCGCTGCTGACGGTGACGGCCACGGCGGCGGCCAGGGTGACGGTGACGCTGTTGACGATCCAGGTGGCCAGGGGGACGGCGTCCCAGATCTCCGTGTAGTTCTCGAAGCGCCAGTCCTCCGGCAGCAGGGAGTTGTCGAAGACGGACTCCGAGGGCTTCAGCGAGGCGCTGACCAGCCAGAGGAACGGGTAGAGGAAGATCGCCGAGGCGCCGGTGAGGGCGAGGACCCGCAGGGTCCTGCCCACGAGGCCGCCGGAGGGGCGCCGGCTCGCGCGCCGACGCGGCGCGCGCCACGCGCGCTCCTCGCCGGGGGCCGGGCCGGAGGGCGTGGTGGGAGCCGGGGTCGTCGTGGTCATCGTGCGTCCCCCTCGTAGTAGACGAACCGCTTGCTGAGCCGGGCCTGGATGACGGTGATCACGAGGATGACCAGGAAGAGCAGCCAGGAGAGCGCGGAGGCGTATCCCATGTGCATGAACTGGAACGCCTGCTGGAAGAGGTAGACGACGTAGAAGAGCGCCGCGTCACTGCTGTACGTCTGGGTGTTGCCGGTGCCGTAGAAGGCGGTGTACGCCTCGGTGAACGTCTGGAGCGAGGCGATCGTGTTGACGATGAGCGTGAAGAACAGCGCCCCCGATATCTGCGGCAGGGTGACATGGAGGAACGAGCCCCAGCGGCCGGCGCCGTCGAGCTCGGACGCCTCGTAGAGCTCGCGCGGCACGTTCTTCAGGGCGGCGAGGTAGATCACGACGGTGGCACCCAGGGCCCACAGGGTGGTGAGGACCAGCCCCGGCTTGACCCAGGAGCTGTCGGTCGTCCAGCTCGGGCCCGTGACGCCGACCACGTCGAGCGCCTTGTTGACGACGCCGACGTTGCCGTTGAACAGGAGCAGGAAGAGGATGCCGACGGCCACCGAGGGGGTCATCACCGGCAGGTAGAAGACGGTGCGGAAGAAGCCGGAGGCGCGGCCGACGCGGAGCAGCAGCATGGCCAGCGCGAGGGCGAGCGCCATGGAGAGGGGCACGCGCAGGGCGGTGAAGACCAGGGTGTTGAGCAGCGAGGTGGCGACCGAGGGATCGTCGAAGAGCTGCCGGTAGTTGTCCAGGCCCACGTTCTGCGTGGGGCGGATGCCGTCGTAGTTGGTGAACGACAGGACGAAGCTGGCGATCATCGGGCCCGCGGTCAGCAGGACGAAGCCGACGATCCACGGCAGGATGAACAGGTAGGCGGCGCGGGTGTCGCGGTGGCGCCAGGAGGCGCGCCAGCGCCGGACGCGGGCGCGGCGCCCGGTGGTGCCGGCGGTGGTGCCGGGGCCGGTCGTCGGAAGTGCGGTCACGGCGGGGTCACCTCTCTCCCTGGTAGGCGAGGTCCAGGGCGGTCTGCGCCCGCTCCTGGGCCTGTTCGAGGGCTTCCCTCGGCTCGTGGTCGCCGGAGAGGACCTGGTTGACGGCGCTCTGCCACGCCCTGCGGAACTCGGTGCCCGCGCCGTTGGCCGGGACGGAGAACGAGTCGTCCTGTACCTCGTCGATGGCCAGGCTCGCCTCGTCGAAGGCCGCGTTGCCGGTGGGCTCCCAGATCTCCTCGCGGATGACGCGGTCGGCCTCGATGTTCCCGGTGAAGTCGCCGGTGTAGGGCGACCCGGTGTCCCTGACCTCCCGCGCCTTGGCGGCGGCGGCCTCGACCCAGGACTCGGCGGAGGTCATCGTCGTGATGAAGGCGCACGCCTCCTCGGGGTGGGCGCTGCCCTTGGGGATGGCCCAGCTGGCGCCTGAGACGAAGTTGATCGGCTGCCCGTCGCGGCCGAGGAACGGCTCGGTGCCGAGGTTGATGTCGGGCGACGCGCCGGCGAGGACGTTCACGTACCAGTCCTCCATGGGGTAGGCGCCGACCTGGTGGCGGGCCAGCTGGTTCCCCGCGCCGAACTGGTCGAACGAGTCCCGCAGGGACTTGAAGCGCCCCCACCCGCCCTGGGCGTCGATCAGGCCCACGGTGTACTCCAGGGCCTCCACGACCTCGGGGCTGTCGAGGCGGGCGGTGCGGCCGTCGTCGCTGATGAGGGTGCCGCCGTTGGCCTCGACCCACAGCGGGAAGAACTCCGGGATCTTCGGGTCGAACCCGAGGCGGTCGACGCGACCGCCGTCGCGGACGTGCAGCTCCTCGGCCAGCCGGCGCAAACCCTCCCAGTCGGAGGTGTCCACCTCGGCCCCGCCGCCCGCCTCGGCGAGGACGTCCCGGTCGACCAGGAGGACCCTGTTGTCGTAGGAGTCGGGCAGGCCGTAGACGGTGCCGTCGAGCGTGGCCTCGTCGATCGCGCCGCCGCGGTACTGGGAGAGGTCGACGCCCCGGTCCTCCAGGCACTCGGTGAGCGGGACCAGCGCGCCCCGGGCGCCGTAGCCGCCGATGAGGGCGCGGTCCATGCGGACGACGTCGGGCGGATCGTCGGCGGCGACCGAGGAGAGGAACTGCTGCTCGTCGAACGCGCCCTCGTTGACCCGCACGTCCAGCGGCGCGATCGCGGCGGTGCCGAGGCCCAGCCTGACCTGGGAGAGCGCGTCGCCCGCGCCGAAGCCCATGGTCGTGAACGTGTCGGACTCGTCGGCGAAGGTGACCCCGCCGCAGGCCGCGATCGTCAGCATCCCGGTGGCCGCGGCGGCGGCCGTCAGGCCCCGGCGCAGACGCCCGCGAAGGCGCTTGGCGAAGCGCCCGTGTCGTGGTGCCGCCATGGTCACTCTCCCTTGAGCTCTGTGGCAGACGCCGTATGGCATCGATCCCATATGGCAACGTAGTCACATGGGTTTCGGTCGTCAATACACGGGGAAGCGCGGATCGTTCCACCCCGGGGCGCGTCAACGGGCGCGTCAACGGGTGCGGAGAGCGGGGACCCGGAGGCCGGGGCGGGGTGAGCGGGCGGTCAGCGACCGGGCGCCGCGGTCGAGCCGCGGAGGATCAACTCCGGTTCGAGCGTGCGGGTTTCGGTGCGGCCCTGGCCGCCCTCGATGCGTTCGAGGAGGAGCCGCGCGGCGCGGTTGCCCATCTCGAACACCGGCTGGCGCACGGCGGTCAGGCCGGGCTCGACCACCCGCATCCAGGTCAGGTCGTCGAAGGACACCATGGAGCAGCGGTCGGGGACGGCGGTGTCGCGGCGCTTGAGTTCGTGCCAGACGGCCTCGGCCACGACGTTGTTCGCGGCGAAGACGGCGGTGATGTCCGGGTGGGCGTCGAGGAACGCCGCGACGTCGCGCTGCGGGTCGGCCGGGCGCAGGCCGAGGTCGAGCACCAGGCGGCGGGAGAGCGGGACCCCCGCGTCGCGGTGGGCCGCGCGGTATCCCTTGAGCCGGTTCTTGCCGGTGGCCCACATGGTCTCGTCGAGGACCACGGCGATCCGCCGGTGGCCGAGCGCCAGCAGGTGGCCGACGGCCTCGCGCGCGCCGCGTTCGCTGTCGATGGTCACGGCGTCGCAACTGCGCACGCCCGAGCGGCGGTCCACCTCGACCACGGGCGTGCCGTGCCCGACCAGCAGGTCGGTGGCCTCGCGGCCGACCGGAGCCAGCAGCACTCCGGCGGCGCGCATCGACAGGAAGGCCCTGGCGCCGCGCACGGCCTGGCTCTCGTCGCCGTGGTCGTCGACGAGCACCACCTGGTGCCCGGCCGCGGCCACGGCCTGCTCGACGCCCGCGGCGAGCTGGGCGTAGAACTGGTTGCGCAGGTCGGAGACCAGCAGGCCGACCAGCCCGCTGGAGTGGCCCTTGAGGGTGCGCGCGGAGATGTCGGGCACATACCCGAGGCGGGCCGCCGCCTCCTCGACCCTGGCCTTCACCTCCGGCGCCACATAGCCGTGTCCGGCGAGCGCGCGGGAGGCGGTGGACTGGGAGGTGCCGACCTCCTCGGCGATCCGGCGCAGGGTGACGCGCGCGCGCCTGCCGCGCCCGCCGCCGTTGCCCGGCGTCCTTCCGCTCATCGGCGTGCCTCCCGCCACGCGGCCCAACGGGCCCGCAGGGCCGCGTAGTCCCGCTCCTCCAGGGGCTCGCCGGTGCGGTCGAGGTGGGTGGCGGCGTAGAGGGCGGGCACGCCCAACTCCTGTTTGACGGCGGCGTACCGGCGCCACTGGTCGCGGTCGGGGGCGCACCAGTCGTCGGTGTCGACGGGGGTGGTGGGGCACGAGGCCGCCACCACGGCGGCCCGATACCGCATCTGCGGGACGACCGGGGCCCAGGGGTCGGGGTCGTCCAGGCGCAGCATGTCGTTGAGCCGGATCATGTCGGTCACCGCGGCGAACGCCGGGTGCGGGGTGTGGGTCACCACCAGCGCATCCCGCTTCGCCTCCTTGGCCGCCCCGTGGATCAGGGCGAGTTGATCGTACAGCAGCGCCATCCCCCACCGGTCTCCGTGGCCGGTCAGGGAGGGTCCCGAGGGGGTGTCGGCGGTGAAGTCGATCTTGAGCCCGTCGGCGTCGAGGCCGTCGGGGGCGAGCATGCGGGTGACGTTCTCCGCGAGCAGGGCCGCGGCCCCGGGATGGCCCGGGTCCAGGGCGACGGGACGGCCGTCGGGCGTGCGGACGCAGTACGCGTCGGGGGCGGCCTCGGTGGCCCAGGCGCGCCACCACAGCAGGACCTTCTGACCGCGCGCGTGCCGCTGTGCGATCCAGCCGCGCAGGTCGGGCCACTTGGCGGGGTCGGGGTGCCAGGAGGCGTACGCGCTCTGCCACTTGTCGTCGATGACGATCGTGCCCGGTACCAGGCCATGGTCCCCGAGGGCCGCGAGGTAGGCGTCGTACTCGGCGTGGGTGGACAGGTCGGGGGTGGGCAGGCCGGTCTCCCCCGACCGGTGGGACTGGGCGCCCCAGCCGCAGAACATCGGCTCGAACCACCAGGCG
>NZ_LAVK01000390.1 GCF_001083795.1 Streptomyces sp. SBT349 | reverse complement strand
GGGCGCCGCGCCGGGCGGCGCCCCGCCGGGCCGCCGGCGCCGCTTCGACGCCCTCGACCGGCGGCTGCGCGCCACCGAGGCGGGCCGCAGGCTGCGCCTGAAGCTCCAGGCCACGGGCCTGGACCTCTCCGTCGGCGAGTACGCGGCGTACGTGCTCGGCACCGTCGCCGCGCTCTGGCTGATCGCCTCCGCCGTGCTCGCGCCGTTCTTCGGCCCGGTCTTCGCGCTCGCCGCGCTCTGGGGCGGCAACGTCTTCCTCGGCTGGCAGCGCGCCCGCCGCACCGAGCGTTTCATCGGCCAACTGCCGGAGCTGGCCCGCCTCATCGCCAACGGCACCGCCGCCGGGCTCGCCATGCGGACCGCGCTGTCCATGGCCGCCGAGGAGATGGACGAACCGGCCGGGGCCGAACTGGCCACCGTCGCCAACCAGCTGGCCCTGGGCCGCTCCCTGGAGGAGGCGCTGCACGAGCTCGGCGAGCGCCTGCCGTCCCGCGAGCTCAACGTCCTGGTCACCACGCTCATCCTCGCCAACCGGGCCGGCGGCACCATCGTCGCCTCCCTGCGGAACCTCACCAGCACCCTGGAGGAGCGCAAGGAGACCCGCCGCGAGGTGCGGACCATGCTCGCCGAGATCAACGCGACCGCCGTCACCGTGCCGCTGCTCGGCCTGGGCGCGCTGCTGATGATCAACGCCATGCAGCCGGGCGCGCTCGGCCGGGTCACCGGCTCCGCCGGCGGGCAGATCGCCATGCTGGTGGCGCTCGGGCTGTATGTGGTCGGATTCGTGGTCGTGCGCCGCTTCGGCCGGATCGACGTCTAGCGAACTGGGTAGGAGACTTCGCGTCGTGGGACTGCTTCTGGGACTCGCCATGGGCGTGGCCGTCTTCGGCATCATCAGCGCCGTGCGCATGCTGCGCTCCGGCACGCCGCTCCCCGCCGACCTGGCGCTGGCCCTGGAGGTCGGCTCCACCCGGGTGTCGGCCAGCGGCTCGGCGGTCGACCGGCTCGGCATGCGGTTCGCGCCGCTGGTGCTGCGCCTGATGGGGCGCAAGGCGGCGGACCGCAAGCGGGTGCGGATCGACCAGGCCGGCCACCCCGACGGCCTCACCCTCGACCGTTACGCCGCGCGCCGCGCCGTCTACGGCGCCTTCGGGGCGGTGACCGCGGTGGTCTTCGCCACGGCCGGGTGGCCGATCTTCTCGCTGTTCGCCCTGGCCTTCGGCGCGTTCGCCGCCGACGCGGCCATCTGGCAGGGCATCAGGAAGCGGCGCGACGTCATCGACCGCACCCTGCCCGACTTCCTCGACGTGCTCGCCGTCGTGGTCTCCGCCGGACTCGGCTTCCGCCAGGCCCTGGACCGGGTCTCGGCCCGTTACGCCGGGCCCTGGGCCGACGAGATCCGCATCACGCTGCGCCAGATGGACATGGGCGTCTCGCGCCGCCAGGCGTTCGACGAGCTGCGCCGGCGCAACGACTCGGAGCCGGTCAACCAGTTCGTCGCCGCGCTCCAGCAGGGCGAGGAACTCGGCGCCCCGATCGCGGACACCCTCATCCAGATCGCCCGCGACATGCGCCGCACCGACGCGCAGAACGCCCGGCGCCGCGCCGCGCGGGCCATTCCGATGGCGACGATGGCGACGCTGGTGTTCATGGTGCCGGCCACGATGATCATCATCGTGACCGGCATGATCCTGGGCTCCGGAACGGACTTCACGGGCATACTCGACAGCGACTGAACGGGCGGCGCCGTTGCCGCGCTGTCGATCCGCTGTTACGAACTCGTCGGTTCCGGGCATCACGTCCGCGCGTAGGCTGGGTGTGCGGAGGGGGTGTCGCCATGGCCGGCGAAGGCAATATCGATGTCACGTATGACGACATGCACGAGGCGGGCGACTATCTGATCGCGGCCAAGGACGAGCTGACGACCAAGCTCGATCAGCTGAAGACGTATGTCGGCGACCTGGTCCGCGGCGGCTATGTCACCTCGCGGTCCTCGGTGGCGTTCGAGCAGTCGTACCAGGAGTTCACGGACGGCGGGAAGCAGGCGGTGGAGTCCCTTCAGGGGCTCGGCGACTTCCTGCACGGCGCGGCCGACGGATTCGCCGACCTGGACAGGCAGCTGGAGGAGGGCCTGCGCGAGTAGGCCCGCCCGGGAGAGCAGGATCAGACGGCAAGGGAGGGATGACGGCCATGGCCGACAAGTGGGCCGACGCGGTCACCGTCGAACGGCGCGAGTTCCGGATATCGGTCCCCGACTCCTGGTGGGAGTTCGACCTGCGCCCGGAGACCCGGGAGAACAGCATCCGGCGCATGATCGACGAACGGGTGCGGGGACAGCCGGAGATGGCCGAGCACCGGGAGGTCATCGAGTCCTTCCTGCGGCGCCAGGCGCGCCAGGCGTGGGACCAGGGGGCGGTCTACTGCGGCTGCATGGCCCAGAGCTTCGGCGGCAGCCCGCCGATCACCGCGTCGATGACCGTCTCGATCATCGGGGCGCGCACGGCGTCGGGCGAGATCCTGCCGACCGATCCGGCCCAGATCGTGGGCCAGTTGGGCACCATGGCGCGCCGCGGTCCCGGGGACCCGTGGCGCGAGGTCTCCACCGTGGAGATCAGGGACGTCGGTCCGGCCGCCCGGACGCGCGGCATCGAGGACATCCCGGTGCCGGGCGACACGCGCCATGTGCGGGCGGTGCTGATGCAGACCTTCATCCCGGTCCCCGGCCAGCAGTCGGTCGCGCTGGTCTCCGGCAGCAGCCAGGTCCTCGACCTGACCGACTCGTTCTTCGACGTCTTCGACGCGATCACCTCGACCTTCCGTTTCGCCTGACCCATCCGAGGGGAGGCCGACATGGCCGGCAGTGAAGAACGGCTCGCGATTCCGCTTGCCGAACTCTCCGAGTTCGCCCCGCAGTTGCGGAGCGTTCAGGAGTACATGAACCGCACGGGGAACACGTTCGACCAGTACACCGACGCGCTGGGGGACAACCGGGTGGTCGACGCGCTGGACAGCTTCGTCGACGGCTGGAAGGACGGCCGCGAGGACATCTCCCAACAGCTCACCGGCCTCGCCGAGATGGCGGACACGGTGATCACCACGGTGAACGACTTCGAGGTCGAACTCACCCGCTCCCTCACCGAGGGCGGCGGCGAGGGCGGCTGACGCCTCCACCCCGGGGGGTTTCGGGACCCCCCGGGATGGGCACGGTGCCTCTTGCGCGGAGCGGAGGGTCGCGCTCAGCTATCGATGGCAACGGAATGCCAACGGTTCGGCGAGGTCTCTCTGCACAAGCCGCGCCCGGTGTGGCACAGTCAGTGCCGATAGCTGTACGCGTTGGCCCGCGGGGAGGGGATCGGGCATGGTGCATCCCACCTTCGAACGGGTCCTCCCGTCTGCCTCGCAGTACCGTAGCCAGGAGAGGCCGGCTGACCCGACGTCAGCCAAGGGAGAGGGACGCCATGAGCAGGCTGCTGTCGACGTGGAGACGACGCATCAAAGGCCGCCTACACGGCCCCTACTCCGACCGCGGCGCGGGCTTCGTGGAGTACGCGGGCCTGCTGTTGCTGATCGCGGCGGTGGTGGTGGCCGTGCTGGCGCTTCCGCTGGAGACCACCATCGCCAACGCCATCCGGGACGCGGTCGGCCAAGTCGTGGGCGCCGAGTAGGACATGCCGATCGTGGGGCGGTCTTCCCGCTCTACATCTGGATGGTCAGCGCTCTCCTCGGCGTCGCCCTGATGCTGTTCGTCTTCGCCCAGGCGGCGGTGACCCGTAGTTCGGGCCAGTCGGCGGCCGACGCGGCGGCCCTGGCCGCGGCCCAGGAGGCCAGGGATCAGCTCTTCGACGACTTCTTCGACGCCATCGGCGAGGACGGTGACGACGACCCTGGCGACATCCTCGACGGAGACGGGTTCGAGAACGGCTCCGCCTGCGACGCCGCCGCCCGGCTGGCCGACCGCAACAACGCCGATATCGCCGCCTGCGGGCGGGCGACCGACGGCGTCGGCTTCACGGTGGCCGTCGAAACACGCGACACCGTGGGCGAGTCGCTCATCCCCGGCACGGAGAGCCAGACGGCGAGGGCCGAGGCCACGGCCGTGATCGCGGGAGCCTGCGCACTCCGCACCAACGAAGAGGACCGCGTCGAGCTGGAGTGTGAGGATGCTCCCGACTGGGACTTCGACCCCGGCGACCAGAACCCGGACGAGGGCGAACGGCCGGAGCCCCGGGACCTGTTCGACGTTCACCTTGAAGACTGACCACCACCGACGCATCGAAGACAAAGGAATGGCGCCCGATGGACCTCCGTGACAGCAAGTCGCGCCTTATCTTGATCGTCGTCGCCCTGGGCGCCGCACTGGTGATCGCCGTCGCCAGTTGCAGCGGAGGCGGCGACGACGACGGTGGGGCCGAGGACTCCTCGGGACAGGAGTCGGGGGCCAACGGCGAGAACGAAGAGCCCGCCGAGGACCCCACGGAGGATGCCGAGGGCGAGGAGCCCTCGGGCCGGCCGCTGGCCGAGGTGACGGGCGAGCAGGAGATCACCGTGACGATCACCGACGCCCGCCGTGAGGCCGGAGGCTTCCTGACCGTCGAGGGCACGCTGTACAACGGCGGCGGCGAGCCCTGGGGGGACTCGGCGTGGGCAGGGCCGGAGAGCGAGCTCGCCGGGAACGACTTCTCCATGGCGGGTGCCACTCTCGTCGCCCAGGAGGAGAGGCGGCGGTATTTGATCCTCCGCGACACCGAAGGCCGGTGCCTCTGCACCAACTTCGGCCTGCTCGTGAACTCGGGGGACACCATCAACTGGTTCGCCCAGTTCCCGGAGCCCGCGCCCGAGACGGCGCAGGTCGACTTCCACATCGGCCAGATGCCCCCCGCCACCATCGAGATCCGCTGAGAGGGCTGACATGAGGCACGTGCTGCACCACCCCGGCCGGTCCGCGCTGTTCGTGATGACGGGGACGGCCCTCGTGGTCCTCGGCTCCCCCGTGGTCGCCTCCGCCGACGAGGATCCGCCGGCCCAGCAGCCGCCCGACTACGTGGCCCCGGAGCCTCCCGAGATCGACCCCGACGCGGCGGGGCTGATGCTCGGCGACGGCGCCACCCTGGCCGAGCCCCGCGTGGTCGAGGTCTCCCTCGTCTGGGAGGACCTGGGCACGGGGGAGACGGGAGACGGGAGTCCGCCCCCCGAGGAGCCCGCCACCGAGGGAGCCACGGGCGGCGAGACCGAGGACCCGGGCGGCCAGGAGCCCAACGGCGGCGGTGGCGGCGGCGAGCAGCGCGAGGAAGTCACCGGCAACACGCACAAGTTCACCCTCCAGACCGACGTCATCTTCGGCGAGGGCAGCGACGAGATCACCGACGAGTCGCGCGAGGCCTTGATGGACGTGGCCACCGCCATCGACGAGCACCAGCCCACCCAGGTCAACATCTTCGGCTTCACCGACGACCAGGGCAGCTACGAGAGCGGCGAGGAGCTCTCCGACAACCGCGCCAGGAACACGCACCAGGTGCTCCTCGACCTCATCGAGGACCCGGTCGGCATCCAGTTCAACGTGCGCGGCTACAGCGAGGACTACCCGCTCTACGACAACGAGACCGAGGACGGCCGGGAGGGGAACCGGCGGGTCGAGATCTCCTGGCCCACCAACGAGGAGCGATGAGCCGTCAGGTGTTCGGCTTCCACTGGGTCGCCGTGGTGAGGTAGGTGCGCAGATCCCGGTTGTTGGGATTGGTCTCGATGCTGTCGATCCACAACAGCACCACCGTGCCCTCGGGGGTCTCCATGCAGATGCCCGTTCCCTCCCGAAGGGTGTTGTCCCTCAGGATGTCGTCCGGGGGAATCGGGTTCGGCAGCGGGGCGCTGTGCGCGGCCTCGGAGCACTGCTCGGCCGTGAGGTCCTGGCGGTCGATGGAGCCGGCGAAGAGTTCCGGGGTGAACGAGATGCCGTCCTCGATCACCCTCTCCTCGTCGCAGAACATGTACTCGATGTCGGGGTCGGCGCCACGATGGTCGAAGCTCCCATTGGCCACACCCGTCTGAGCTGTGAGCTCCTCCAGGTCGACCAGCGTCATATTGGCCCCGAGGCAGTCACCGCCGCTGGTCACATCGTGCTCCTCATGGAAGAGCGGGGCTCGGATGTCGAGCCGCACGTCTTCCTGGGCTACGTAGTACGGAGCGTCGGGGTCCGTGTCCGGCGGAGCGCCTTCCTCCTCGGCCTCTCCTCCCGACGTCCCCTCACCAGGTGAATCCGACGGCGAGCGCTCGTCGTCCTGGTCCGTCGACGGCGTGGCGTTCGAGCCGTCGTTCTCCCCTCCACCGTCACCCCCCGCGAGCTGCACCGCCAGGGCCCCGCCGGCGATGGCCGCGACCAGCGCCGTCGCGATCAGCGGGATCGCCATGCGGCGGCGGGGCCGTTCGTCCGGCCCGGTCGGGGTCGCGGTCGGGGCCCCCGTCGCGTCCGGTGCCAGGGGCTGGTGCGAGGTCGGGGGCCCCGACCGCGACCCCGACCGGGC
>NZ_LAVK01000038.1 GCF_001083795.1 Streptomyces sp. SBT349 | reverse complement strand
ACCCCCTACTCACCAGCAGGCCCACCCCCGCTGGCCCGGGGGAACAGTCCACACCGGTTCAGGGTCATCCACGGCTGGACACGACGGTTGTCACTCAGTTAGTC
Organism: Streptomyces sp. SBT349; assembly: GCF_001083795.1. Classification (GTDB taxonomy): domain Bacteria; phylum Actinomycetota; class Actinomycetes; order Streptomycetales; family Streptomycetaceae; genus Streptomyces. Next base: position 32,553 of record NZ_LAVK01000038.1, on the reverse strand, counting down.
ACTCACCACGCAGTCAGCCACACCGGCCAGAGCCTTCGCCTACGCTCAGGACGCAGACCCGAGGAACGAGGGGCAAGCTGAGGAACCGTGAGAACACCGCGGAAGACCGACAGGACACCACCACCGCTCAGCGTCAACGATAACGAATTGGCAAAGCCCTCCCAACGCCCCAGGTCAGCTGGTGTTCTCCCCGCGCGAACGGGGGTCTTCCGACCATCTCCCGCATCGAGACCGGCTACACGACGTTCTCCCCGCGCGAACGGGGGTCTTCCGCGCTGCATCTCAGCCCTTCCTGTGGGTGAGGGGTTCTCCCCCGCGCGAGCAGGGGTCTTCCGGCCCGCGCCGCCCGACTCCGGGCGGATAAGGAGTTCTCCCCGCAGGCGCGGGGGTGTTCCGTCGGCGCTTGGGATGGCTATTTCGTGATGGAAGTCGTCCCCGCAGGCGCGGGGGTGTTCCTACCCGAGCGGCATGAGCTCGACTGCGCCAGACGTCGTCCCTGCGGGCGCGGGGGTGTTCCCGAGACGCGGATGGTGGCGGAGGCGTTCGCGGTGGCCAACGAGGTGCACCGCGATGCGTCGGCTCGTTGACCGCGAGAGGAGCGCCGTGATGGGCGAGGCGTCGGTGCAGCGCGCCGTCGCACCAGGCGTTGCGGGGCTGCTCCCCCGGCTCGGCCCCGAGGGCCACTACCGCGCCCTGTCGGCCACCCCCGGCCGCCTCCTGCTCGACCGCTGCCTCCTCAGCGAACTCGCCGACGGACCCCTCCACCCACGACGGTCCCGCCTCACCTGAACCCAGGCCATCGACCTCACCGACCTGCCCACCGGCATCTGCCCGCCCGGGACGGCCGCGCCCCGCCGATCAGCGAGGTCACCCCGCTGAACATCGCCCACGCCCGCATCTTCCGCACCCCGGCGGATTACACATCCCTCCTCACCTCTGACACCAGCACCACCCACCTCCCCTAGGCTGGGTTCAGTTTGTCCACCATCAGGGGCCTTTATGAGGCCATCGCTCGCGCCGCGATCTCCAATTGTTCTCCCTGAAAACACGGCACCCTCTCAATCGCATTCACGAAAATCTTCCCCCACCGCAGGTCGACCGGGAGGAACGCTCTCAACAAAAGCGATTTCCATAAATGAAATGGGGATACCCCCTATCGCAAAGAGAGGTTGGGATGCGAGAAGATAGCGTGGGCTCGGATTCTCACCCTGCTGGAGATTACTACTACTGTGCATCGCTGGCCACTCGGGCGGCCGATCCAGGACCAAACAGGGTGCGGGCTGCGCGAGCCGACCGCAGGACGCGTTCCAAGTCGGCATGGGCGGGCAACCGCGGGAGTTCCCTCAAAGAACTACACATCGTACCCCTTATTTCTCAGTCGCTCCGCAAGCGAGGTCTGATGAGGGGGCCTCAGGATGTACTTATCTTTCATCGAGTCCAACGACTCGAGATACGCGGCCACCTCCGCTCCAGGCTCATACTTGTCCTCGTCATCAACATACAAGGCGTCAATCAAGCCGACTTTCGACAACCCAATATCCACGATGACACCCCAATTGAAGACCGCCACAACGCGGCCGACGACGAGTGATCCCACGAACTCAAGCTCAGAAGGATTCAGATCTCCGCCATTCACTCAATCAATTCCCTCGGATAGCGATTCAATATTTCGAATTGCGCGTTCGGAATGGCAACCTCCACCCCAGGCACTCCATTATGAGATCCAACATATGAACTGAAGTAACGACCAAAATCGGCCTCCGGTATTCTTACTCGAATTACCGCCGAGTCATACCCCCCGCGACTCGCATAATCGAGGGCGATCTCTCGGCCTTCATCCTGGAGACCGAAGTACGCCCTACCGTCGGGGTATCCATTCCCTGCACCCGGGAAATCAGCGGGGTCAAACCCGTCCTCCAGCAACCTCTGCGTCGTACCCCGGCTTGGCGCCTTGTAGATGCTTACATCGCAGTCTGACCCTGAGTTGTGCACCAAAACCGATGTCTGCCCCGCGAGTACATAGTACGTGTGGACGCCTTCGACGGTGAGGTTGTGGACGGTTGCTGTTGTGGTGGTGGTTCGAGTGGCCGTAACAGTGGCCTCGGTGCCCGGAGGAGTGCGAAGGGACATGCCGGGGTCGAGGTCGGCAGCGTTGATCCAGGCGTTCTGGTTGGGGGCCCAGAAGGGGTGGTCGGTGGTGGCGGTGAGCGTGGTGGTCGAGCCGTTGCCCGTGGTCACCGTGAGGGTGACGAGTTCCTTCGGTCCCGTTCCGGTGATCTCCGCGGTGACCGTTCGAGGTGTGGTCTCGCCGGTCTCGGGGTCGGTGGCCAGGACCACGTCGCCGATCTCGACGTCCTCGATCGGCTTGGATGTGCCGTCCGCCAGCAGTACCGACGTGCCGGGCGGGAAGCTGTTGCAACCGTCGCTGTTGCGCAGAGCGTCGACGCCCGCCTCAAGGGCTGTCCGTCCTGCCAGGAACGCGATCTTGGCCTCGATGACCACGTCGGTCGCGCTGTCGAGACACGCCAGGGCGACGCCGTCCATGCAGTCGGGCAGTCCGACGAAGGGGATGGCGCCGATGAGGAATTCGGCCCACCAGGGCGGGTCCTCGTACACAGGCGGAGGCCCGAAGCAGTCCCACCCGCACCGGTACTCGGCCGCCGCGCGGCAGGCTGCGTCGCAGGCCGGTGGCGGGGAGGCTGCGCACGGGCCGCCGCAGCGGTACTCGGCCGCGGCCTGCTGGCCCTGCTGGCAGGCCGCGCCGCAGGAGGAACCGGAAGTGCCGCCGCCGGTGACCCTGCCGTCGTCGTCGAAGCTGCATCCGTAGAACCAGCAGTGGTCCTCGATCAGGCCGGTCGGGTCGGAGAACGCCAGGGGGTTGTTGCTCGCGTAGGTGTACCCGTGGATCTGCTGGGGGTCGGCCGGGTCCATCACCGGATCCAGGGAGATGAACCGGCCCAGCGCCGGGTCGTATTCGCGGGCGCCCAGGTGGGTCAGTCCCGTGCTGGTGTCCACCGTGCCACCGACGAAGCCGCGGGTGCCGGGCCAGGTGCTCGGTGCCTCGCCCCGGGGGCCGCCGAACGGGAGCGTGCGACGCTGGGTGACGTCCAACGTGGCGGCGTCGATGGAGAGCTGGCCCGTGCCGTGGTGATCGCCGACGGTGAAGGAGACCGTGCCGTCGTCGGCCATCACGGCCATGTGGCCGCCGCCCATGTCGATGTAACGGGTGGCCGTGACCGTGTCCTCGCCCTCCGCCAGAACGACCTCGGTGTGCCCGCCCAGGTAGAGCGTGGTCTCGGTCGGTGTCCGGCCGATCAGCCGCTGGCCGTCGGCGTCGTAGAGGTACTCGGTGGCATCGCCGTTGGCCTCCTCGACGCGCGCCAGGTGCCCCTCGGCGTCCCAGGTGAGCTCCTCCGTGTCGCCGCCGGCCTGCCGCGTGGCGGTGTTCCCCGCCGCGTCGTGGGTGAACTCCTCCAGCGACCGCACCCCGGGCGCGTCCTCGGTCACCGAGGTGACGGTGTGCGGCTGCGGGCTGCCGGGAGCCGGGTAGTCGTAGGTCCGCTCGGTTTCCTGCTCATGGAGCGACTCGGTCAGCCGGTTCCCGGCGAGGTCGTAGCTGTAGGAGTGCCAGTAGGGCGCCGGGCCGCCCATGGCCCCGGCGGAGGGCGTTCCCGCGCAGCTCTCCGTCGCCTGGGCCCACGCCTCGGTCAGCCGGCGCAGGTAGTCGTACTGGAAGCACTGCGCATCCGTGCCGGTGCGAGCCGTGTCGGCGATCGAGAGAACGTTGCCGCTCTCGTCGTACCGGTAGGTCTCCGCCCGATCGAACCCGGGCTGGTTCTCCCGTTGGACGCGCATGGCGGACAGGCGCTGGGTGCCGCGTTCCCAGATGGCGCGGACCTCGGTGAACGAGCCGCTCGCGCCCTGGCTGAGCGTGAACAGCTGGGGCTTGCCGACGAAGTCGTAGCTGATGTCGGAGTCGAAGTCGAGGCCGAACGTCTTGATCAGCCGGTGCGTCTCGTCATAGCGGTAGGTCGGGCCCTCGCCGCTGAGCCCGCCCACCCCGTCGTAGCTGTGGCCGCCGACCAGTCCGGTGAAGTCGAGGTAGTTGGTGCCCCACTGGTAGGTCCCGGCCAGCGCGCCCTCCTCCTCGGGGATGACGGTGCTGCCGCGGAACGCCCGGTAGAGCGCGTCGTAGTGGGTGACCTGGCTGGTGTACGCCGCGCCGTCGTGGTACCTGACGCTCTTGGTGAGCTGGCCCTCGGCGCGGGAGAGGGTGTGGTAGACCCATTCGGCGCGCAGGGGGCCCGTCGGCCCGTCCTCCCTCAGCTCGGTCTGGCGGCCGAGCCCGTCGTAGACGTGGGCCAGGGTGATGTCGCGGGCGTTGGTCGTGGTGAGCAGCTGGCCGCGGTCGTCGTAGGTGCTCTCGCTGGTCCCGGCGTCGGGGTCGGTGCTGGTGGTGCGGCTGCCCAACTGGTCGTAGTCGTAGGACCAGTTGTTCCCGGCCGGATCCGTGACCCCGGCGAGCTGCCCGGCCGGTGTGTAGGTGTACCGGGTGGCGTCGAAGTCGGTGCTGGGCGAGCGCCCGTGGTGCTGGCGCAACTCCCTGGTCTGGCCGCGGGCGTCGATCAACGTCGTTGTGGTGGTGGCGCCTTCGGGTGGGACCACGGTGGTGCGGTCGCCGTGGTGGGTGGTGGTGAGGGTGGACAGGAGGGTGGCCCCGTCGGTGTTGCCCTCCAACTGCTGGACCTCGGTCTCCCGTCCGAGGGCGTCGTGGGTGTAGCGGGTCTGGGTCTCGACGTTGAGCGCGTCCTCCGGGAGGAAGATGCTCTGGGTGGGCGCGTTTTCGGCGTAGTAGGTGGCGAAGGTCTTGGTGACCAGGCCGCGTTGGTCGTGGAAGGTGTCGGTGAGCAGCCTGCCGCCGTCGGGGCCGGGGGCCTGGGTCTGGCGGTCGCGGAGGAATCCGTCCAGCAGGGCGTAGGAGATCCGGTAGCCGCCGTTGAGCTCGGGCTCGTAGGTGGCGACGGAGACCGGGCTGTCGTCCTCGATCCGGTAGGCGAAGCGGTAGGTGGGGATGTCGATGGTGGGCTGGTCGGGGAGCCAGATGGCGCTGGCGCGGCCGAGGGCGTCGTAGGCCGTTGCCGTGACACGGTTGTTGGTGTCGGCGACGCGGGTGGGCTGGCCGCGCAGGGCGTCGAACGTGGTGGTGGTGACCTGGGTGGAGGTCGCGACGTCCGGCTTGGCGCGGGGCGTCGTCGTGGTGATGGTGGTGGCGAAGCCGGTGGTGGGCTGGTAGGCGGTGGTGGTCGTGCGGCCGTCGGAACGGGCGGCGCGGGTGACGGTGTTGCCGGTCGCGGTGACGTCGGCGGTCAGGTCGGTGGCGGTCAGCGGCCTGCCGTAGGCGTCGTAGGTCGCTCCGGATTCCAGATAGGTGGCGGTGGTGCCGTCGTGGTCCTGGAGAACGGCGGTGGCGGTGCGGTTGCCGGTCGTGGGGGTGGCGCCGTGGGCGCGGCCGTCGTAGGCGTAGCGCTCGTCGCTGATGACGTCGTCGGCGCGGTCGGGGGTGGCATCGCAGGCGACGGCGACGGTCTCGGCGCGGGAGGGCAGGGTGAGCAGGTTCGCGTCGTCGTTGGTCAGGTAGGTCGTGCGGGTGCATCGGTCGTCGGCGTCGCTCGTCGTGTCGGCGAGGTCGCTGGTCTGGGTGAGTCGGCCGGCGACGGTGTCATAGGTGTTGTCCGTGCGCGTGGTGCGCCATCGGCTGCCGGCGCCGTCGTCCAGTGAGGTCCAAGTCGTGGTGCGGGCGGTGCCCGTGAGGTCGGCGGTGAGGGTGCCCCAGTCGCGTTCGTCGCTCGCCGTCTCGTGGTGCCAGGGTCTGTTGACGGTCTTCTCCAGCACCCGGCCGTCCACGCCGTCGTAGCGGGCGGTGCGGTAGGCGAAGCCCTCGGCGGCGGGGTGGTCGGTGATGGCCTCGCCCTCACCGGCAGGCAGCGCGACGGAGACGGACTTGGTGCCGCCGTCCTCGTTCCGCCGGTCGCCGTCCATGCCGCGCAGGAAGTAGGTGTCCTCCTGGCTGATCATGGCGTCGGTGCCCTCGCCGCCGGTCATCGCCCGCACCTGGCCGTAGCCGCGCCACTGGGACCAGGTCTTCTCGGACTCGGGCACCAGGCCGTTGTCGTCGTCGAAGTGCCAGGCGGCGTCGCCGAGGTACCGGTAGCGGGTGACCTGCTCGGGGGATCCGCCGGTGCGGTCGGTCGCGGTCACCGCCTCGACGACGTACTTGTTGAACCACTCCAGGTCGGGGTCGATGTCCACCCCGCCGCCGAGGTACTGCGGGAAGCAGCGCGTGGTGTTGGTCTCGGGCGTCGGGAGGGCGGAGGCGTCGCATGCCTCGCCCGAGTAGGTGATGTCGATCTGGCCGCCGTACTCGTCGGCGACCGAGGAGAGCCGCTCCTTGACGAACGGGGCGTAGCCGTCGCCGATCTCGTCCAGGCGGTTGGCGCGCTGGGTGTAGGTGAACGTCGTCTTCGGGAGCGTCACGGCCGGGGTCGCGGTGTGGCCGGTGCGCTCGACGCTCTCCAGCAGCAGCTGGTAGTCCACGTCCGCCATGCCCCAACGGTGCTGGAGTGCCCAGGAGTCGACGTCGCGATAGTCGCCGGAGCTGTAGACCTGGGTGGTGATGTCGGTGAGGCGGTGGCGGGTCCAGAAGGTCGGCGAGAGCCGTCCGGCGTCGCAGTCCTCGTCGGCGTCGCAGTTCAGGTCCCAGGGTGTGTCGTACCAGTACAGCTCGTTGTCGTCGATCGCCGAGGCGGCGCAGTCGGCGCCCTCCTGCGGGAGGCAGCGCGAGGTGCCTCCGAAGTCGACGCGGGCGAGGGCGGGTTGGTCGTAGACGGTGTCCGCGCGCAGGCCGTACTCGATGCGGTCCAGCGTTCCGCCGCGCGTATAGCGGGCGTTGTCGGCCTCGTCGAGGAACTGGCCGTAGGAGTTGGTCTCGGCGTCATAGTAGTAGGCGATCGCGTTGCCGCGCGTGTCCACCACGTAGTCGAGGTTCCACCGCCAGGCCTGGGTGCAGGAGGAGTCGGCGACGGCGGCGGCGTGACAGGGCTCGCCGGAGTCGTTGCCGTAGACCGGGACGGTCCAGGTGGAGTCGGTGGTCTCGTCACCCGACTCCCAGTCCGGCAGCCGGTGGTGGCCGAAGTAGTAGCGGGTGCCGTCCGAGGAGGTCAGCTCCCAGTACTCGTTGTCGTCGTCGCCGTTCGCCCGCTCGTCCGAGGTCAGGCGGCGGATGCGCGAGCCGTCGTCCCGCTGGAACTTCCACTCGTCGTCCCCGGCCGGGACCAGCTCCCCGGCCTGCCCGTTGAACGAGATGAACGCGTTGTCGTACTCCCAGCACAGGTCGCCGACCTCACCACCATCGGCGTTCTCCACACCCTCCTCGGCGCAGGACTGGTAGCGGCGCTCGATGTAGCCGGGCCACAGCTCGAAGCCGTCACCGACCCAGGACGCCTGGTTGTTCGTTCCGCCGGTCTGACCGTCGATGGCGCCGGAGGAGTAGGACAGGCCCACGTTCGGCACCAGGCTGCCCGGCACGTCCGGCACCGTCATGTCGTAGGACCAGGCGAAGTCGCCGGTGTTCAGTCCCACGTCCCAGGTCGCGGAGGACGACAGCTCGGTGGCGGTGTAGTCGCTCTCCATGCTCTCGTCGTCGGCGACGGCGGCCAGCACCACCTGTCCTGAGGCGGGGAGCTCGACGTCGGTGGCGGTCAACGTCCGTCCCTCGGCGTCGTTCTCGGAGGCCAGGGGGGCGGAGGTGCGGCACTGAGGGTCCTCCGGCGTGTCCGCCGCGCACGCGGGCAGTCGCCGGAAGGTCAGGCGCGACCCGAAGCCGCCACCGAATGCCTCGGCGAACTCCGCGTAATCCAGACGCACATCGACCGTACCCCCGGCGCCTTCGGCATCGGGCTCGACGCTGAGCAGGACACCGTTGACCCCGGCGGCCTCCGCCGCCTCGCGGTCCAGCAGCCGCACCTCGGCGGCCAGTCCTGAGCCAGCGTCGCCTTCCGCGGCCGATCCCAGCCACACGGGCAACTCCCCAGCCTGGCGCGCCCCCTGGGACCTGGCCTCGCCACCGGCCGCCGCCGACAGCTCAATGTCGGCCCGGCCCGGCTCCGGCCAGTCGGCCTTGGGGGCCTCCTCCGGCACCCGAGGTCCGTCCTCGACCGGGCGCGGCAGCACCTCGAGGCCGTCGCTTCCGGGGACGGGCTGCCCGCTCACCGCCTCGTCGGACCCCCCGGCGTCCTGGGCCGCGGAGGGGGGAGAGGACGTGGTCTGGAGCAGCGATGTCACCATCAGCGCCGCCATGATCAGCACCAGGCGGGCGCGCCAGGTCGCCACGATGCGTCGGTACGCTCTGCCGCTCATCGGCGTTCTCAATCCCTCTATCTGGTAGGGCTTTTGAGCATGAAAGTGAAAGTGAAAGTGAAAGTGAAAGTGAAGGTGAAGGTGGACGTGGACGTGGACGTGAGGAGTGGGGTCAGCGGGGATCGGGGATCTCGGTCGGGATGTCGCCCCACCGACCGGAGAGCCAGGCGATCTGGTCGCCGGTCAACGCGCCCTTGAACACCCAGAGATCGTCAATGGATCCTGGCCAGTACTCGTCCCAGGCGCCCGCGGTACGGGAGCGGCCCACCTGGAGGGAATGCCCGGCGCGGAACGAGAGCACATTGCCGCCCCAGGACATGCCGCCGCAGGCACTCTGGGCCTCGTCGGAACAAGGCACCTCGACCCGCAGCCCGTTCACATACAGTTCCACCTCACGGCGGAAACCGTCGTAGACAACGGCCACGTGGTTCCACTCCAGTGGGTCGTAGGGCCGGGGGTTGGCCACGCTCACCACCGAGGCGGTGGCCGTGTCCGCGTCCGGCACCGTAACCTCCCACCGCCCCCAGCTGGGTTCGTCCGCGGCGGGTACGAACCGCACGCTGAACGCGCTGCGTTGCGTTCCCGCCGCGCTGAACAGGGTGACGCCCTCCTCGGGGACCGCGGCCGCCTGGACCCAGGCCGCGGCCGTGAAGCTGGTCGTGGTGTCCACGGGAACCTCGGTGGTCTCGGCATGGTCGTCCACGCCATCGAGCACCAGCGCGCCCGAGTCGATCCACCCCGGTCCCACGGCCGGGTCACCGCGCAGCGTCAGGGCGTTGGCGGAGTCCGAGGAGTCAGGGGTGAGCGCCGGGGCGGTGCCCGTCACCTCGTCGAACTGCCAGCGGGCGCCGACCAGCGGGCGCTGGGCGTACAGCTGCCTGACCTCCTCGGCGGAGACCACCCGGTCGTACATCCGGATGTCGTCGAGCGCCCCGTCCATGTGGTTGCGGATGCCGTCGGGGTGCTCCGAGGCGCCGAGCATGACGGGGCCGGTCGCCTCCCAGCGGTGGTCGTAGGGCTGTGACCCGGCGAACCGCCCGTTGACGTACAGCTGAAGCCGCTTGCCGTCCAGGTCGTGTACCCCGACGACATGGGTCCAGGTGCCCAGGCCGACGGCGGGGCACTCCGTTTCGCCCGCCTCGCAGGGGTTGTCCACCACCTCGACGTTGGCGGCGTCGGATCCCGGCCCCGTGGCGCGCATGAACGACCAACCACCGCCGTTGGGACGGTGGTAGAGGGAGAAGCCGCGGCCGGACGCGCCGCCCTGGGTGGCGGCCGTCATATAGCGGTTCTCCTTGCCGGCGGGCAGCCATGCCCACAGCGAGACGGCGAACGACTGGAACGTGTCCAGGACCGGCTGACCGGTGAGGGCACGACCGGTCGCGCCGTCGAGGGTGAGGGCGCCGCCCGCGATGCCCTCGCCTCCGGTCGCCGCGCCACCGTTCAGCTGAGCCGCGCTCCGCTGAGCGCGGCCCACGACCGAGGTCGCTTCCGCCGCCTCGTCCATCGCCCAGACCGCCGTCGCCGGCCGACTGCCGCTGGTGATGTCCTCATGGGCGTGCAACTGGCGGACCTGCGCGTCGTTCAGCCAGTAGTCGTAGTAGCGCACCTCGTCGAGGTCACCGGTGAAGAAGCGGCTCGGCGCGGCGTCACCGTTCGCCGTCGCTCCCAGGACCGAAGCGCCGCGCGCCTCCCACAGGGCCGTGGTCCACGGCACGGAGGCCACGCGCTCACCGTTCACATACAGCACCAGTTCCTGGTCGGCGTTGTTGTGGACCCCGACCACATGGGTCCACTCCCCCACCGCCGCCGACTGCCCCTGCCGCGCGCTGAGTTCGAAAGGCTGGTTGTCGGAGGCCGTGCGGGCGAACGTCCACCCCTCGGCCGGATCAACCGACAATCTGAACGCCCAGGTGTTGACACCCGCTTGGGAGACGGCGGTGCCGAGCGAGGTCACGCCCTCCTCGGGCAGCCGGGCCCAGAACGACACGGCGAAGCTCTTCGAGGTGTCCACCACCGGGATCTCGGTGGCCGCGTAGCCGTTCACACCGTCGAGTTGGAGCCCGCTGCCCCGCGCGCCCGGGACTCCAGGCGTGGCGCCGCCCGACAGCGCCGCGCGCCAGGGCTCACCCTCACCCGTGACCGCGGTGGCGCCCTCCTCCTCGTCCAGGCCCCACACCATGCGCTCCGGCTCGCCGGCCCGGACGGTGAAGTCGTAGGTGCGGATGGTCGACGCGTTGTTCGCCGCGTCGATCGACTTGATCGTGAGGAAGTTGACGCCGGGCTTCTGCGGCAGCACCTGAACGGTCCGTGCGGCGCCGCCCGTTGTGGTGACGGAGTTCGCCGCCGTCGGGTCCTGGTTGATCCCGTACTGGTACGAGACCACGTCGGCGTCGGGCGCGTCGAAGGTGAAGTCGCCGTACTTGCCCATGCCGTCCCGCCAGGGGTCGTCTGGGTCGTCGGGATCGGCCTCCGGGTACTGCCGCGAGGAGACGGCCGGGGCCTGGGGACGGGTGGGGTCGTAGATGAACGCGCACCGCTCGGCGGAACCGTTGGACGACCAGGGCGAGTAGCTGTGACCGTCATAGGCCCGTGCGAACCACTCCACCCGCTTGTTGGTGGGGACGTTCGACGGCAGGGCGATGGAGAAGAGGGAGCCCGACCGCTTGGCCGTGGTCATGTCCTGCCAGCGGATGATGCTGCCCTGGCCGTCGCCGGCGTCCCAGCGGGCGCCGAACTCGACCCGCACCGACTCGCCGTCGGGGTCGGTGACATCGCGCGCCGAGATCCTTCCTCGGCTGGCCACGTAGGCGGGGTTGGACGGTGGCTTGCACGCCCCGCCGTACTCCATCGACAGCTGGGACATGCGGATCTGGGGCGGGGGGCGGTTGTAGTTGACGCGCAGATGGGCGCGGTCGGCGAAGCGTTTCCAGGTGAGCGGGTCGCCCTCACTGGTGGCCTGCATGCCCAGGGTGAGGGTGGAGGCGTTGTTCCCCGCCATCTCCCTGACGGCGCCGGTGACGTTGAACTCGGCGTCCTTCGCGGCGCATCCGTCGTGGCCGTGGGCGAACGTGCGGTCGTCGAGGCGTTCCACCCAGAAGCCGGGATTGTTCTGCGTGTCCCAGGTGGTGCCGGAGTTGATGCTCCAGGTGCGCCAGAGCTGCACCTCGCGGGCGGTGCAGGACGCCGAGTACACGTTCCGGACCACGAACTCGGCGGAGATGACCTGCGTTCCGGCGAAGTGCGAGACCGGGAGGCGGTAGAACAGCCGCTTCAGGTCGTTCGGCTTGCAGTAGGCCCACTCGCACAGGCCCAGACCCGCGTTGTTCTCACCGTTGAACATCCACTGCGGGCTGTTGTGCCAGTAGCGGGAGGCCATGGTCCAGGCGGTGGCTCGGGGCGAGTGCATCTGCGGGTCGATGTAGACGGGGTAGTGCGTGTCCTCGCCGCGCAGGATGTCCGCGTCGGGCGTCAGCACCAGCCCCTCGTCGGTGACCTCGACGCCCACCCGGCCCTGGCGCCCGCCGACCTCGGCGGTCGCCTCGCGTGCCCCCTCGCTCTCGGGCATGGAGTCCCACATCAACGGCGCCGGGGCCTCGAACACCGGCGAGCCCGCGCCGTGGTCGACCGCCGCGACCCCGCCTTCGGCCGTCGCCTCCACGGTCATGCCCTCGGTCTCCAGCCCCAGCACGAGTTCTGCCAGCCGCGGATCGGCGGCGGCCTCGGCGGAGTGCACCACCAGCAACTGCGTGTAGCCGTCGGCCTGGGCACCCAGGCGCAGGTCGACATCGGGGAACACGTTCTCGTAGACCGCGGTAGCGCCGTCGAGCGCCGGCTCGGGCAGATCCCCGGGCCAGAAGACCTCCAACGACCTCCCGCCCCGTTCCATCCGCACCATCGGATCGCCGTCCCCGCCACCGGAGAACGCCAGGGCCACCGTGGCGGCGGCTGGACCCACCATGCCGTCGCCGGCGGGCGCCAAGCCGGTGTCGACCTCCCGCCACTCCCCACCCAACCGGGTACGCACCGGCCGCAGATACTCCCGCGCCTCCAGGCTCCCGGCAGGGGTGGCGTGGACATCGCGACTCTCCCCGCGCAGGGACAGCACCTCGACCGGCTCGCCGGTCCTGGCGGCCTCGGCGAGCGCCTCCTCCTCGGAGAACGCCTCCCCCACCGTCTCCTCCGCCACCGCGCCAGCGCCATCACCGCCACCCGACTCCGTCGACGGCCTCGCCGCACCGAGAATCCCCGCCAGGACGACCCCCACCACGGCAGACGCCAGCACCGCACGCCACTCCGCCCTCATGCGAACCCCCCACAGGCCACGAAAGGACCACGTCTCCCACGCATGTCCGCAGGAAACGTAAAGCCACGCTCCGGATACGTCTATAGCGCCAAAGTGGGCCAACTAGCCCGATGATGGGCGAGCTTGGGCGAAATTTGATATGACACCGCGTCAGATGATCGGCCGTCTACTGCCGGCTTCACCCACGAAGGTCCGCGGATCGCCACCGATGCGGCACGCGCGGAGGGGTCAACGGGACCTACCCTCCACCCCGGACGCCTCGTGCGGTCCGGGGCGAAGGCGTGTCTCAAATCAGTCGGTTGCGATACCGGTGTCCGATGCGCCGCCTTCGGGGCCAGTGTCGTCGGCGCCCCCACCGCGGGATGTTGCGGTCACGGTCGCCTCGGGGCTGGGCTTGAGGGAACTATCGATCACCACGGACAACCCTCCATCCTCGCCAGTCCGGCGTCCTCGGCTGGCCGACTCGATGATGGCGGCGACGGCCTCGTACAGTTCGTTGGAGAGAGCCCAGTCCCCGTTCGCCAACTCGCTGGCCCTGCTCTTACCGCGGAGTTCCCACAGGGCAGTGAGGGACGCGATGAGCGTCCGACCCGAGAGGGTGACCTGTACCTTCCCGTTCCCTGTGTCCTTGATGTCGGCTGGGATGCGGAAGTGCTGTTCGTGGGCTGTCTTCTCAACGTAGAAGGCCCAGAGGTCGTGATGGCAGGTGAGCTTGGCCGAGGCGATTCCGGCGGATGCGAGCAGCAGGTCGAGGTGTCGCTTCCAGAGCTTGACGTCGTCGGGGCTCCCGCTGGGTGGTTCTGACCGGGTGTGCGGGGCTGCCTCGCCGGCACGGGGGTCGGGTGCCGAGACTCGTTCGGGTTCTGGCTGCGTCTCCGCTGGTTCGAGCGTTCGGCGCCTGGTTTCAGTTTCGGCGCGTAGGGCTGCGATCTCAGCCTTCTGCTCCGAGAGAAGGGTATGGAGTTTGGCGATCTCCTGCCGTGTTCGCTCATCTTCGAGGAGTGCGTGGGTCGCGTGCTTGAGTGCGCGGAGGTCGGCTTGGACCGCATCGACGCGGACGTTGACAGAGTCGATTCGCGTGTTGATTCGAGTCTCGGTTCCGCTGATGGCAGTGGTGAGGCGGCCGAATCTCTGCTCGCCCGAGGCGCTGAGGGCCGTGAGCGTGGTGGTGGCGAGTGCCGTCACGGTGGACTCGATGCGGTTGGCTGTCTGCTGCAGGCGTTCGATGCCGAATGCCATGTATCGCCCCCTGGCTTCGTCGCTGTGTGTGGCGCAGCTATGCCTCCCCGTGCGCCGATCTGATGACGCGGCGGTTTCCGGACATGCGGATGAGCATCCACGTCGGGCCGAGTGGCGGCATCGACAGAAGTGGCCCCCGCCGATCCGGGACGGTCCCCCCTCCACCGGTGACCAGGGTGGTTCAGCGGACGGCCTGTGAGCGTTCGTAAGGAGCCACGTCAGCCAGCCGAAGATGGTAGGTGTTGAACTAACTCATCATCCGTCCGCAGTGAAGACGTCAGTCGAAAACCGGCACCCTGCCGGGGTAAACCCCCAGGTCAGCTCCTCCTGCTCCCCGCGCCGGTGCGATATGCCGAGATGACAAGACGGAGACCGCAGCATGACGACCGCCGAAAACCATGCCCAGCCGGCACCTCCCGCCCAGGCGAACGACTATGACAGCTTCGCCGGGGCGTACTCGGCGCTGAGCGAGACGAGCCTCCTGAACGCCTATTACGAGCGGCCCGCGATGCTGTCCCTCGCCGGGGACGTGGTCGGCCGCCGGATCCTCGACGCCGGCTGCGGCTCCGGCCCCCTGTTCGCCGCGCTACGCGATCGGGGTGCCCTCGTCACCGGCCTCGACTCCAGCGCCGGGATAGTGGAGCTGGCGCGGCGGCGGCTGGGTGCCGACGCCGGCCGAGACACGGCGGGTACTCAGGCCCGGCGGCCGACTGATCGCGTCGGTGCAGCACCCTTTCGTGGACTACGCGATCCAGGATCCTCGGCCCGACTATTCCGCGACCACCAGCTACACCGCCGACTGGGCCGACCTGCTGAGGCAGGCCGCCCCGATGACCTTCTGGCGCGGGCCACTGCACGCGATAACCGACGTCTTCACCGCGGCCGGCTTCCGCCTGGCCGTCATCAGCGAGCCACAGCCCGATCCGGCCGCTCGCGAGCTGTACCCCGACGACTTCCACAGCCTCTCGACCAGAATGTGCTTCCCTTTCTTCGTTCTGAAGGTGCCCCCGGCTACCGGCTCGGCCGAGTAACGGGGCAAGCAGGGCAGAATCCCTTGCATCACACTCCCAGAGGGCCTCAGTAGCGCAGGCAGGGTCATCCTCGAACCAGCACGTCACGCAGTCCCATAGCGGACGCCGACGACACCCGTGCACCGCGTTCACGTACGACAACTCGATGCACGACCCCACGTGATCCCACCCCCGCCGGTACAGCCGTCCAGCGCCCCCAGCGCACTTCAGTCGCGCGACCTGCTGTGACCCGGAACGTTTACCGGGGTCAGGTCGATCAGCCTGGTCGTGCTGCTTCCCACCTCCACGAGGTTTGGCGAGGGAAGCCGTCGAGTTCTCCGCGGCTGGTGCACCAGAGGAGCACCTGTATGGGGTCTGCGGACGGGGCGGCGGGGAAGAGCCGGTTGAGTACTGCCGCGCTCAGCGGTGCTGGCGGCAGCCAGTCCACGGACAGTCCCTGCGTGATGTCGTAGGTGTGCAGCAGGACTTCGGCGACGCCCATCGCCGCGAAACCTTCGGGGTAGCACGGGCCCCAGTGCCAGGCCCTCAGGGTGGGGTTGGCTGTGGCCAGGGCGCTGCTGAGCATTCCGCCGCAGGCGGTGACGACCTGGAGTACTTCGGCAGGCGAGGCAGTGGGGCGAACGTTCAGGTCGATGGGAAGGTAGGCGTCTGCGGGCTGTGCTGCCACCTGCCCTGCGTAGGCCAGCAGGTCGTGGCCGATGTGGGCTGCCGTTTTCCAGCAGGTCCATTCGAGCGGCCCCGCCGGCACCGTCCAGTCCTCGTCGGTATGGGGGCCAAGTATCCGCAGCATCTCTGCCACGGCGGCGTCGACGTCCCGGTGGTCCATGCAGAGCTCCTCGGGGTCCGTGATGTGGGAGTGGGCTGTGCCGGTTGTTGATCCTTCACGCCGCTGGGCATCTGGCACCTCCGCCCCAGCGGATGCCTTTCTCGCTGCGGATGCGGGCACGCTCTCGGCGTTGCGCGGAGAGCACGTCGGGGTGGCGGGCGTTGGCGTTGCGCCAGCGCTGGTAGCGCCGAGCCGAGCCAGTTGGCTCCGACGGAGGTGAGGGAGGGCAGAGACATCCTGCTGGGCGCCGAACGCGGAAGAGCGAGATAGGTGGTCAACAGCTCTCGCTCCCCGTCGAGTTCCTGGTCGTCGGCCAAGAGCCCGTCGTCGAGTTGGATCAGCGCCCAGAGGAGGCCGTAGGTCAGGTCGTCCAAGAGGACGCGAGGGGCGACCCACCTTCGTGTCCGTCCCCTCCGACGACGGCATCACCACCGACAAGATCGCCCCCCTCGTCGGCCACACCAGCACAACCACCACAGAGAGGATCCATCGAAAGCAGATCCGACCCCTCATCCAGACCGGCGCCACCGCCACATCAGTCACTCACCCGCACCACAGAGGCCGCCTCCCTCACGGGAGACGGCCTCTGACCTGTGGAGCTAAGGAGAATTGAACTCCTGACCTCTTGCATGACATGCAAGTCCGGCTGCGCCCCCCGGCTCATATGCGGGCGCTGACCTGCGCGAACGATCCAGGACGATCCACCCGAGTCCACCAGTGACCAAGGTGGTTGTCGCTCAATTAGTCACTCACCCACTGTCGAGCCACGGCGGATGAAGCGGACCGTCTGTAAGCATGTGGAAGGAGTCACGTCAGCCAGCTGAGCGTGGTAGGTGTTGAACTCATCATCCGTCCGCAGTGGAGACGTCAGGCGAAATGTCCGATTCTCAGGAAGTAAGTAAAATCGGCACCCTGCCGGCATAGAACCCCAGGTCAGCTCCTCTGCTCCCCGCGCCCGCGGGGTTATTCCCTGCTCGACCAGGTCCTCCAGGGCCAGGTGCGGCTGCTCCCCGCACCCGCGGGGTTGTTCCCAACTCATCTCGCGCGCTCATTAGAGGACCATCCCTTCTGCAGCCCTCTTCGGTAGGGTTGTGGCCTCTCGGTCCCGGTGGGTGCATGGCCAGTAGTGCGAGCCGTTCGACGGCCAGCGTGAGTTCCGCCAGCCCCGCCGGGCCGAGGTCGTCTGATCGGCTTCAGGGACACGCCCCGCGGAGGGCCGATTAATGAGCTCCCGGCAGACGACCTCACCACCGGGCAGGTGCTCCGTCGAAGTCACAGGAGTACGACCTTCGTGTTCATCGGATGGGACTGGGCGACCGAGACCCATGACGTGACCGTCATGGACGACGCCGGAAAGCGCATCGACCGGTGGGAGTTCGCCCACACCGAGGAAGGGTTCGCCAAGTCCCTGGCCCGGCTGGGGAAGCACGGCGTCCCGGCGGATCTGCCCGTGATGATCGAGACCAGCCGCGGCCTGGCCGTGGACCGGCTGCTCGCCGCCGGTCACCCCGTGGTCCCGGTGCACCCCAACGCCTTCCACGCGATGCGCCCGCGCTGGGGCGCCTCCAAGGCCAAGACCGACGCGGGCGACAGCATGAAACCGGCCGACTACCTGCGCACCGACGGGCACCTGCTGCCCCGCCTGGAGCCCACTGGGCAGGCCACCCTCGATCTCCAGGCCCTCACCCGGACCCGCGCCGACCACGTCGAGGCCCGCATCGGCGCCGTCAACCAGCTCGCCGCGCTGCTGGACGCCCACTGGCCCGGCGCCAAGGCGGTCTTCGCCAGCCTCGACAGCGACATCGCCCTGGCCTTCCTTCAGCGATACCCCACCCCGGCCGCCGCCGCCAAGCTCACCGCCGGACGCCTGGAAGCCTGGTGCAAGCGACACGGCTACTCCGGCAGGAAGCCCGGCCACGTCCTGATCGAGCGCCGAAGGCCGCCTCCCGCCTCAGCGAAACGGTCGTCGAACAGCTCGTCCGCGTCCAGGTCCAGCTGGTGAAGGGCATACGCACGACCATCCGCACGCTGGACAAGGCCATCGCCGAAGCGGTCGAAACCCACCCCTACGCGCCACTGTTCGCCACCATGCAACTCCACCTCCCGCCCACCAGCACGCCCGCCCTTACGACCTGCGGGGACGGTCCACGGCAGTCCGCAGCCATCCAGGGCCGCACACGGCGGTTGTCACTCAGTTAGTCACTCAGCCTCTTCAAGAATGTCGGCCACACGGCACAAGGGCGGGGCATTTTCCCCACCAGAGGCGAGGCGACCCCGGTCACCGGAACGTGATCACTCCGCGCCGTCAGGGATGAGCCACTAAACTCAAGGCGTCACAGAGGCCGTCGACCACCCTGAATCGGCCGCATGGCTGCAACGGCCCCCGGAGCGCGAATCGCCACCGAATGAAAACGGCCCTCACACGACCTGAAGCCCCAGGTCAGGAAGTGTCGTCCCTGCAGGCGCGGGGGTGTTCCCAGGAGGCGGCTGACCTCGGACTCCCGTCACCCGTCGTCCCCGCGGACGCGGGGTTGTTCCCGACTGCCAGCTGAGCAACTGGCGCGCGGCTGTCCGCTCCCCGCGTTTTGCAGTCCTCAGGGCGTTCGCCGCCTCCACCGAGAGCGGCGCGCTGCGTGCCGACGGCAGCGAGGATGCCGCTGACGCGGTGTTCCATGGCACCGGCTACGCCCTCAGTGGTTTCTCACATCACCCCCTGGTGGCCCGACTTGCTTCGGTTTCACCCCATGGACATGCGTGCGAATGATCTCTACATTCGCTCTGGTTCTGTGTGCGACATATGATGCAGTTGGGATCGGGGAGGGTGGAGCATGCGGACACGGCTGCGTCGTGGCGTGTCGTGGGGGCTGGGCGTCGTGCTGACGGCTGGGTTGCTGGGCACCGCTCAGCCATCGGCTTCGGGCGGCGAACGTGCCGCGGCCGCGGCCGCGGAACCCGCGCCGGCGGCTGGTGAGGCCGCGTCCGAGGTCGAGGCGTTGGCGGAGGCCGAGCGTACCGGGGAGCCGGTCGAGGTTCTGTCACTGCGCGGCGAGACGTCCGAGGTGTTCGCCACTCCCGAAGGCACGTTCGAAGCGGTGGAGTATCTGCGACCCGTGCGCACGCGCGTCAACGGACAGTGGGAAGAGGTCAACACCGACCTGCTCGTGCGCGAGGACGGAACGGTCGCGCCCGTCACAGCGACCGTGGAACTCGCGTTCTCCGGTGGCGGTGAGGACGCTCCCATGGCGAGCCTGACGCGGGACGGCCGGGTGCTGGAGTTCCACTGGCCCGGCGCGCTGCCCGTTCCGACGCTGCATGGTGCCCTCGCCGTCTACGAGGACGTGCTCCCGGACGTCGACCTGCGGATGGGGGCACAGGTCGACGGCTTCACTCAACTCCTCGTCGTCCACTCGCCGGAGGCAGCGGCGAGTCCTGAGCTGGCCGAGGTGACACTCGGGTTGGAGGCGCAGGGTGTTGAGGTGGAGACCACGTCCGATGGTGGTCTCGCCGCCATCGACGAGGGAGCGGGTTCCCCGGTGTTCGAGGCGCCGGCGCCGGTGATGTGGGACTCCAGCGCCGGAACGCCGGAAGGCACGGCCGTGCGCGAGGCCGCCACCGAAGAGGTCGGAGCGGGCGAGTCGGGGCGGCAGGCCCGAGTGGGCCTGGAGGTGACCGGCGACAGTCTGGTACTGACCCCGGATGCGGACATTCTGCGAGACGAGGAGACCGAGTTTCCGGTGTACATCGATCCGCAGGTGTACACCCCAAGAGCATCCGCCTGGACGATGGTGTCGCGTTACTGGCACGACTCCCCGCAGTGGCTGTTCAACGGTGAGGACGACGCCGGCATGGGGTACTGCGACTGGACGCGTTGTCAGCCGGAGGACCGAAAGCGGTTGTTCTACCGGATGCCGGTCTCGCGTTTCGCGGGAACGAACGTCATCGAGGCGCAGTTCCAGGTGCCGAACGTCCATTCCGCGTCCTGCACCGCCACTCGGGTGGAGCTCTACCAGACGTGGAGCATCAGCTCCGGCACCACATGGGATTCGCAGGATGGCAACGGGTTCTGGGCCGAGCACCTGGATACCCGGTCATTCGCCTACGGACATCAGAACTGCGCGGCGAAGGATGCCGAGTTCGATGTCACCGCTGCTGTCCGCGAGGCGGCCGACACCCGGCGTTCGACGCTGACGCTGGGGTTGCGTGCCGCTTCGGAGACGGATCCGCTGAGCTGGAAGCGGTTCTCCGACCGGGCGCACCTGCGGGTGGAGTACAACCGCCGCCCGCCGCAGATCCGCACCTCGCAGCTGGTCATGCAGTACGGCGGCACCTGTCCGTCACCCGACGACCCCGCGCACGTCAAGACGCGTGGCAGCATCAGCGCTCTCCATGTCACCGATCCGGACGGAGACCGGGTCGCGGTGGAGTTCGGCGCACGCTGGGACACCGGGGACGGGCAGGGCGACATCATCCGCTGGGCCCCCAACCCGACGGGGTTCAAGGCGTCCGGCAGCACCTTCACCGTCTCCCTGCCCACCAACCTGCCCACCGACCGCCGGATCGAATGGTTCGCCAGGACCTTCGACGGCGTGAGCTACTCGCCTTGGTCCTCCAACGGGTCGGCACACCGGTGTGCCTTCGTCTACGACACCAGTACGCCCGCGGCGCCCACGATCACCTCCCCTCAGTATCCCGAGGCCGACCCGTCGGACCCGGAGGACCCGTGGCGCGACGGCATCGGCAAGTACGGCAGCTTCACCTTCGACAGCGCAGCGTCGGACGTGACCGGCTATGCCGTCCATGTCAACGCCAGTCGCACAGGCAACCGATGGGTCCAGACGTCCGGTGGCGCCCCGCGCACGCTCCAACTCCTGCCGGAGACGCCGGGGATCAACACGATCACGGCACAGGCGCTTGACGAGGCCGGCAACTGGTCGGAGGTGCGCACCTATCTCTTCGTGGTACGCGCCGGGGAGCCCGAACGCATGGTCTGGGGCATGGAGGACGAGCCCGGCGCGGATGCCCTGACCGGCGAGGGCGAGCCATGGGAAGCGGCCCTCACCACGGGTGCCGCGCCGGGAGCTGACGGTGTCGTCGGCGGGGCCCTGGAGCTGGACGGGCAGGGCGGCCATGCCTCCGTGGTGACTCCCGTGCTGGACACGTCCAAGAGTTTCTCGGTCTCGCTGTGGGCCCGTCTGCCCGAGGGAGGACTGAGCGGCCCCGGGACCGCCGTGTCGCAGGCCGGATGGAACGCCGACGGCTTCGCGTTGACCGTCGACCCGCAGACCGGTTGGTCCTTCTCCCGCGATGCGTCCGATGTGGCGGGAGCGGCCGCTGTCCGGGCTCGGCAGGGCCATGTGCCGGAGCTGGGGGAATGGACGAATGTGACCGGCGTCTTCGACAACGTCAACCAGCAGTTGCGGCTCTATGTCGATGGCTCTCTCGCCGCCTCGACGGGCTTCACCGGGGCGTGGGAGGCGCGCGGAGTGACCACGCTGGGAGCCACCGGGGACGGCTCGTACTTCACCGGCCGACTCGATGAGGTACAGCTCTACGACTACTGGCTTCGGCCGGAGCAGGTCACCCAGCTCGTCGAACGGCAACCGATCACAGAAACGTCCCGCCCGGCCAAGGCCGTGTGGTCGTTGGACGAGCCGGACGACGTCACATCGGTGGCGGGGCGCAGCCAGGAGACCCGCGCAGCGATCACCGGGGAGGTCACGCTCGGCGGAGAGGGCGCTGACGGCGCGGCCGCCTCGTTCGATGGTGCCAGCGGTTATGCCGCCACGAGCCAGCCGGTGCTGGACACCCATCAGTCATTCGCCGTGTCCCTCTGGGCCTGGCTGCCGGCCGAGAAGGAGAACCGGTTCATGGTGGCCGCCACGCAGGGGGGCGCGGAGCGCCGCGGCTTCTCCCTCTACCACCGCCCGGACGGCGGCGGCTGGACCTTCCTGCGCGCCACCTCGGACGCCGCCGACGCGGCGAACGTCGAGGTGAACCAGAACCCGTGCTCGGCCGCGACACCCAACTGTCCCGCGGCCGGACTGGGGACGTGGGCCCACGTGGTGGGGGTCTATGACATGGACGCGGGGACCATCAGTCTCTACGTCAACGGTGAACTGGCCGACTCCACCGCGTTCAGCCACCGTTGGGACGCGACCGGCTCCCTGATGCTGGGAGCGTCCGAGGCAGAGGGTCAGGTCATCAACCGCCTGGACGGCAAGCTCGACGACGTACGGCTCTTCGACCGCGTCGTCACCGCCAGCGAGGTCCGGCAGCTCTACGAACAGCGGCCCCTGGTCGGGTCCCGATGGCAGTTCGACGACGCCGGCGCCGGCACCACGCCTGATTCCTCGTCCGCCGGAAACCCACTCGGTTTGCAGGGCGGCGCCGCGCTCGGTCCCGGCGCGGTGGACTCCGGGTCGCTTCTGCTGGACGGCGTCGACGACCACGCCGCCACGACCACCGTTCCGGTTGACACCACCGCCAGCTTCACCGTCGCGGGCTGGGCGCGGGCCGCGGCCGTTCCGGAGGGCGGAGCGACCGCGTTCAGCGCGGGCGGCGAGCACCACAGCGCGGTCTCCGTGCGGTTCGTGCCCGACCCCGAGGAAGAGGGGTGGGGAACATGGCAGTTGGTCATGCCCGACGCGGACACGTCGGAGGCGTCGGTCACCCGCGTGGACAACGCCCTCTTCTACGACGTGCGCGAATGGAATCACCTGACCGTGGTCTACGACGGCTTCCGCCGCGAGGCCGAGCTGTATGTCAACGGGGTGCTGGCCGAGACGTCCTGCCTGGAAGGGGAGGACGACTCCTGCGGCTCGTCCTCCAGTGCCGAGAACGTGCTGACCTTCGAGGCCGACGACTCCCTCCAGGTGGGCCGGACCAGGGCGGGAGGCGCCTGGGGGGAGTACTGGCCCGGTGCCATCGATGACCTCTGGACGTTCGAGGGAACGCTCGCGCCATCCCAGGTGACGCTCCTCGCCACTGGCATCTCGGGGCTTCCCACCCGCGTCCCCGTCACGCGATGACAAAGCACACGCGTACTGACCAGCAGATCGAACGCAGCCGACCGCCGCGCACGACCGTGGCTCCTGGACGAAGGACTGAGAGACGGATGCAGGGACCGGTCAGACTCCGCAGGGCGTTCCGCACGGTCCGGCGTCGAATGGCGGTGGGATTGTCGCTCATCATGCTCGCCTCGCTCCTTCAGGCGATGGCCTCCCCCTCGGCCCGGGCCGAGGGGAACGGCTGGGGCGAGCTGCCGGAGCTGGAACAGCCCGTGGATGGCGAGGACGGCCTCGATGTCATCCCCCGCACCGTGGAAGAAGGCCCGCGGGTGCCACAGACTCCTCCTCGGGCCGCCTGGCCGGATGCGGGGTCGGAGCAGGTCACGCTGCCCTCCTCCGCGAGGTCCGCCGCACCGGTGCCCGCCGGCGACCTGCCGGTGCGGCTGAGCCCCGGCGGCGGTTCCGAAGCGCGAGCCGATTCGGCACGGGTCACGGCACAAGTCCAGATCCTGGACCGCGAGGCGAGCCAGGACGCCGGTGTGAACGGCGTGCTGCTGACCGTCGAAGGCGAGGAGGATTCGGTGGGCGCGGTCGAGGTGGAGCTCAACTACACCGGCTTCGCCGGGGCGTTCGGCGGCGGCTACGGTTCGCGGCTGACGTTCGTCCAGTTGCCCACCTGCGTCGTGGACACGCCCGAGGCGGCCGAGTGCCGGGAACAGACCCCGGCTCCTTCGGTCAACGACACCGAGACGGAAACCCTGACCGCCACCGGCGTCGAGGTGACCGCCTCGGGGCCGGTGGTGCTCGCGGCGGTCGCCGACGAGGAAGGCGTGGAGAGCGATTACACCGCGACCGCCCTTGCCTCGTCCGCTACCTGGGACGTCGGCCTGAACACCGGCGACTTCGCCTGGTCCTACGACATGCCGGTACCGGACGTTCCGGGCAGTCTGACCCCCAATGTCGGGCTGTCGTACTCCTCCGGCTCCATCGACGGCCGGACGGGCGGCACCAACAACCAGGCGTCCTGGGCCGGCGACGGGTTCGACCTGTGGCCCGGGTACATCGAGCGCACCTACCAGTCCTGTGCCGAGGAGGAAGTGGAGAACGCCGACGGCAACAAGGTGGGTGACCTGTGCTGGGAGTACGACAACGCCTTCATCTCGTTCAACGGTCGGGCCGGTGAGTTGGTCCCGGCCGGAGACAACGAGTGGAAGTTCCAGCAGGACGACGGCACACGGATCCGGCGCCTCACCTCCGGCGAGCGCGCCAACGGCGACAACGACAACGAGTACTGGGAGATGACCACCCCCGAGGGCATCCGGTACTACTTCGGCTACCACCGGCTGCCCGGCTGGACCTCGGGCAAGGAGACCACCGACTCCACCTGGACCGTCCCCGTCTACGGCAACGACACCGGCGAACCATGCCGCGCCGCCACCGTCGCCGCCTCCTCCTGCACCCAGGCATGGCGCTGGAACCTCGACTATGCCGTCGACGCGCGCGGCAACGCCATCGCCTACTACTACAACAAGGAAGAGAACTCCTACGGCCGGTTCCTCGACGAGACCGACGACGTCCGATACACCCGCGGCGGCACGCTGGACCGCGTCGAGTACGGGCTCCGCGAGAACGCCATGTACAGCGCCCGTGCCCTGGCACGGGTGGACTTCGCCGGCAGCACCCGCTGCCTGCCGCAGGACGGCGTGGATTGCGCGGCCTCCGCGATCGACGACAACGAGCTGTACTGGTACGACACGCCCTGGGACCTCAACTGCGAGGCGGGCACCGACTGCGACAGCGGTCGTTCCTCACCCACGTTCTGGACCCGCAACCGCCTTACCCAGGTGACCACCGAGGTTCTGGCCTCGGGCGCGTACCAGCCCGTCGACTCCTGGTCCCTGACCCACCGCTGGGGCATGGCGGACGTGGACTACCAGCTCCTCCTGGACAGCGTCCAGCGCACCGGCCACACCGCCACCCCGGCCATCACGCTGCCGAAGACGACGTTCGCCTATCAGCAGCTCCCCAACCGCCTGGACGAACTCGGCGACGGCTATGCCCCGTTCAACAAGGAGCGCCTGGCCACCGTCGCCGATGAGTACGGCGGTCAGATCGACGTCCAGTACTCGGGTGAGGCATGCGACCCGGCGAACCTGCCGACGCCGGAGACCAACACGACGCGCTGCTTCCCCCAGTACATCGGTGGCGGCGGCGATATCACACCGGACCTGGAGTGGTTCAACAAGTACGTCGTCACGGGTGTGATCGGCACCGACCGTACCGGCCGCTCACCGGATCAGGTCACCGAGTACCGGTATCCGGGTGACGCGGCCTGGCACTTCGACGACGACAACGGCCTGGTCCCCGAGGAAGAGAAGACCTGGTCGCAGTGGCGCGGCTACGGCCACGTCCGTACCCTGTCCGGCGGCGAGGGCGACATCGGCATGCTGTCGCAGGAGGACACCTACTTTCTGCGGGGCATGCACGGCGACCGCCTCAACGAGGACGGCGGCACCAAGGACATGTCCGTCGCCCTCCCGGCCGGCGAGGGCGACCCGATCATCGACCACCCCGCCGTCCACGGCTTCGCCTATCGCACCGTCACCTACGACGGCGTCGACGGCGATGTCCTGGAGAAGTCCGTCTCCCGGCCCTGGCACCACGAGACCGCCAGTGACGTGCGCGACTGGGGCACCATCACCGCCGATCTCTCCGGCACCGCCCGCACCACCACCTGGACCTCGCTCGACGACGGTGCCGGCAGCAGGTGGCGCACCACACGTGTCGACACCGCCTACGACACCGTCGCCGGACGCCCCACCGAGGTCAACGACCTCGCGGACACCGCCACCTCAGCCGACGACCGCTGCACTCGCACCACCTACGCCACCGGCACCGACGCCAACCTCCTCACCCTGCCCGCTCGCGCCGAGACCGTCGCCGTGGCCTGCACCGCCACCCCCGACCGCGCCGACGACGTCATCACCGACGAGCGCTGGGCCTACGACGGCGGCGACTACGGCGAGGCGCCGACAGCCGGCGATGTCACCGCCACCGCCGTTCTCAAGGACCACGACGGCACCACCGCCGGCTACCTCGAATCCGGCGCCACCTACGACTCCTACGGCCGGCAGGTCAGCACCACCGATCTCACCGCCGACCTCACCGTCACCGGGTCCACCCTCACTCGCAGCCCCCGCGGCGACGGCCGCACCAGCACCGTTGCGTATAGCCCTGCTACGGGCTTCCCCACCCAGACCACGTCGACCGACCCACCCGTTGACCCGGACACACCGAGCACGGCCATGACCGAGGTCACGCAACTCGACCCGGTGCGAGGCGTTCCCACGCGCCTCACGGACACCAACAGCAAGGTGACGGTGCTGTCCTACGACGCTCTCGGCCGCTCCGAGAAGGTCTGGCTCGCGGACCGGCGCACCGGCATGCTGCCCAGCTACCAGTTCACCTACCACATCGAGGAGAACGAGCCGGTCGTCGTCGGCACCCGCACCCTGGACAACGCCGGCAACAACCAGCTCGCCTCCTACACCGTCTACGACGGCTTCCTCCGCGAACGGCAGACACAAGAACCGGGGCCGGACGGCGGCCGCCTGGTGGCGGACCGGTTCTACGACGAACGCGGTCTGCTGAGCAGGACATTCGTGCCCTACTACGCCTTGGGCGCCCCGGCGCGGGAGTTGTTCCTGCCGGATGAGCCGCAGCGCATCGAGTCGCAGACCCGGCACGCATACGACGCGCTGGGACGGGAGATCGAAACCCGGCAGATAGCGGGTGACGGAGACGGCGGCGAGGTCCTCGGCACCACCACCACCAGCTACCACGGCGACCGTGTCACGGTCATCCCGCCCCTTGGCGCCACGGCCACCACCACGCTCACCGACGCACGCGGTCAGATGACCGAACTGCGCCAGCACCACGAGCGTTCCGCCGACGCCGACTTCGACAGCACTCAGTACACGCAGACGCCTTCGGGTCAGATCGACTCCGTCACCGACCCGGCGGGCAATGAGTGGACATACGCCTACGACCAACTCGGCCGGACCGTCGCCACGACAGACCCCGACGCGGGTCGCAGCGAGAGCGCGTTCAACGACCGAGGCGAACTAACCACGCGCACCAACGCCCGTGACATCACGCTCGCGTACGCATACGACGGCCTGGGCCGTCAGACCGCACTGCGTGAGGGAAGCGCCGAGGGGCCACTGCGCGCCGAGTGGGTGTACGACACGATCACGGGGGCCCGAGGCCAGCTCGCCAAGTCGATCCGCTACCACGACGGCGAGGCATACACCACCGAGGTCACTTCGTACGACAGGCTCTACCGCCCCCTGACCTCGCGCATCACCATTCCGGAGACAGAGCAGGAGCTGGGCGGCACCTACGAGCACACCACCCGATACCACGCGTCGGGCCTCACCCAGTCAATGGCCCTCCCGGCGGTCGGCGGCCAGCCCGGCAACGGTGTCGCGTTCACCTATGAAGCCGCCACCCTCCGCCCCACCGAACTCGCCGTAGCCAGTGGACCACAAGTCCTGACCACCTATCACCCCACCGGCAGGTACGCCGCCCACGACATCCACGACAACGGCGACCCCGTCGTCCGAGCGACCTACGAATACGAATGGGGCACGCAGCGCCTGGCCGCCACCGCCGTCCAGCGCTGGGAAGGCCCCTTCGACCGCCGGGAGAACTACACCTACGACCAAGCCGGCAACGTCCTCTCCATCGCCGACACTTCCGCCACCGGCACGGACGTCCAGTGCTTCCAATATGACTACCTGCGCCGCCTGACCGAGGCCTGGGCCCAGACCGCGACGACCTGTGCCCCCACTCCCTCGGGCGGAACGATGGGCGGCCCCGCTCCGTACTGGCACTCCTACACCTACGACGCCGTCGGCAACCGCCTCACGGAGACCCTGCACGAGCAGGACACCGAGCGCGTCTACGACTATCCCGA
This sequence comes from Streptomyces sp. SBT349, assembly GCF_001083795.1. Classification (GTDB taxonomy): domain Bacteria; phylum Actinomycetota; class Actinomycetes; order Streptomycetales; family Streptomycetaceae; genus Streptomyces. Next base: position 4,751 of record NZ_LAVK01000038.1, on the reverse strand, counting down.
GCCGGGCGCGGCCCAGCCGCACACCCTGACCTCGGTGGTCGAGGACGCCCCGGGCATCCGTTCACTGGAGGAGTACACCTACGACCCCACCGGCAACACCGCCACCCGCCAGGTAGGCGGTGACACCCAGGAACTGACCTGGGACGCCGAAGGCCACCTCGCGAGCGTCGAAGAAGCCAACGGCGAGATCACCGAGTATCTCTACGACGCCGACGGTCAGCGCCTGATCGGCCGCACCCCCACCGAGACCACCCTCTACCTCGGCGACCACACCGAAGTCACTCTCCCGGCCGGATCCACCACCCCCACAGCCACCCGCTACATCGCCCTTGGCGGCGGCCACACGGCCGTCATCGCGGACGACGAGTCCGTCTCGATCACCATGGCCGATCACCACGGCACCGGCCAACTCGCCATCGACACCGCCAACCTGGAACTCACCCAGCGCCGCACCCTCCCCTTCGGTGACTACCGCGGCGACACACCCGGCACCTGGCCCGGGACGCGCGGCTTCGTCGGCGGCACCACCGACACCAGCACCGGCCTGACCCACCTCGGCGCCCGCGAATACGATCCGGCCTTGGGGCGCTTCATCTCCGTCGACCCCGTCATGGACCTGACCGACCCCCAGCAGATCCACGGCTACACCTACGCCAACAACAACCCCCTCGCCTTCTCCGACCCCACCGGCCTCTTCCTCGGCGGCTTCTTCGACGCGATCGCATCGGCGGCGAAGAAAGCAGCGGAAGCCGCCGCGAAGGCGGCCAACAGCGCCGCCCGGAACGGCAACGGCGGGGGCCGATCACGCGGTGGCGCGGGCCGGTCCGGCAGCAGTTCACAGAACGTGGGCTGGGACCCACCCGGTGATTGGCCTGACGCCGGAGATGTATCGGAATTCTTGGAGGGCGCATACAAGGGCGTGGTGCCGCCCGAGGTCAGATTCTTTCTCCCGGATCCGTGGAATGCCTACGAAGAGTGTTCCGGCAACTTGTTCAGCTCAAGCTGCGGTGAATCACTGCTCGACTACATACCCTTCGGGAAATTCAACAAGCTGAAAAAACTATACGAGAAACTCAAAGGCGCCCCGCAGGAGACCCCCTCACCTTCCAGAGCCGACACCCCGTGCAACAGCTTCACGCCGGGAGCACCGGTGCTCATGGCGGACGGCAGCACCGAGCAGATCGAGGACGTCGAGATCGGCGACGTCGTTCTGACAACGGACCCCGAGACGGGCGAGACCTCACCCAGAACCGTCACCGCAGAACTCACCAGCACGGGCACAAAAGACCTCACCACCCTGACCATCGCCCCCATCGAAGGCGCCCCCACCACGATCACGGCGACGGACCAACACCCCTTCTGGGCCCCGGACCTGAACACCTGGCTCGACGCCGCCGACCTGACCCCCGGCACCTCCCTCCTCACCAGCACCGGAACCCTCACCACCGTCACAGCCGTCACCCACACGACCACAACCGCCACCGTGCACAACCTCACCGTCGAGGGCACCCACACGTACCATGTGCTGGCGGGCGAGGTTCCGGTACTCGTGCATAACTGCCCGAAGAAAAATCCCAACCCGGGGCCACCGCCTATACCCAATATTGTGCACGGAGGAGTTGAGGACATCCTTCAGAATGGTCGGCCACAGCGACTCAATCCCGACGGCACACCGGATGTCTTTACGCCGCGACCGAACACCCCTAATTCTATATCCAGAAGGTGGGGCGGCGCTGCAATTTACGATATTGACGGCGGCGGCAACAGGTATCGCATTCTCGTCAACAGGCACGGCAATGTCGGATGGGTCGACAATCACGACTACACCAAAATCTACCCCTATCAGCCTCGTGAATGAGAAAGTTGCCGTCTAGCGCCGCGCGCTACGACCGGAAGAGAGAGCATGACGAGTTTTCTTCGCCAAGAGTTGAAGGTAGCCGAATCACTTGCTCGATTCGGACTGGCGGTACGTGTTCCCGATGTCCGTCATGGGGCGCTGTTGCCGGTTAGGGCCGCCTCCCTGGCAACTGGCTGTCGAGCGGAGGACGGAAGGCGAGATACGGTCATCGAGGGGGACGTTCCCGGCCTGATCGAGAAAGCCAATTCGACCTGGTTTTCCATGGCACTGGAATACGAGCTCTTCAATGAGGAGGAAAGACGCTTCTTGGTGGGCGTCGACTACGCCGACGCGTCATCCTCGCCTCTACTGCGCTGGGCCGAGGTGGAATTGATGCACGACTGGCTGATCGTGGGAGTCGACGTCAAAGACCGAGTTCTGGGCCCGGCGCCCGATAAGCCGGAGTTCTCGATGTTGTCGCTCGCCGGCGATCTTATTCTTCGGGGAACGACATGGGATGAGGGGATCGGTTTCCTCGTCGTCCCGCGTCCGCACGATGTGACTGTCATTCGCTCCTACGTTTCTCGCCTCGCGGATAATCCAAAGACAGAGCGAAACGAACGGATCGCTGCCGAGGAGTGGTTGAACCAGCACCCGAGATAGGGTTTCAGGTAATCCTCTGGGCGACAGACAGCAGTTCGGGTCTCTCCACGAGTGCGGGCGTTCCGGATTACCTCGACGTACCGTCTGGTTCGTGGCTCTCTCAGGGGAGGCCGGTTTCCTCATCCATGGCTCGGCACACAATAACGATGTGGCAAAGATCGGTAACATCCCAGGTCTGGAAGTCTTCTCCCCACGCGAGCGGGGTGTTCCGCTATCCCCACGGGCACTGGGCTTCCGTCCCGGTCGACAAGGGTGTCGCCGCCCGATCCCGGCTCAGGAAGACCGCCGGGGTCACCCCGCACGCGGCGAGCTCGCCGGAGTGTAGAACCGAAGGGTGCGTCCGTCCCCTCGGTCTGGGTGCGATTCATGAAACCGACCCGGGCCAAGAGGTGGTTGGCCTGCCCGGGAGCTTACCCAAGGGCTTGACCATTCCCGTCCGGGCAACCTCGGGGACGCCAGCCCCGAGGGATCTCAATCCGCAGCCCGGGCGACTCGTTCGGCGAGCCCTGCTGCCGCTGGTAGCCGCTCCCCGGCTCAGCGACGGTGACGCTGAAACCGCTGTCGTGGAGCTCGGCTGTCCACACCTTCCGGTCGAACCACTTGGTGATGTCGGGCTGCATGTCGGTGATGGTCTTCATGCGGGCTCCCCAGTCATGGCCGAACACTCCGCGGCTCTCTTCACATTCGCCGCAGCCGCCCTCACCATGGATGTGGCCTGCTTTCCAGGCATTGACGGCAACATTGAGGATGACGCCGTACAGATCTCCGCGGGTCGCGACCAGGCCATCCGGAACACCGGCCAGCAGCACGGCCAGTTCGGGGATTGCCCACCGGTGGTGACGGGACCTGCCCGGCATCCTCCTCCTGGCTGGCGTCTTCGAATGCCTGGTGCTGCCGCGCGATGGTGTCGGCGAGCACGGCAGCATCGAAGTGCCGCCAGGCAGACCTCACTTGGGTACCCAGTCGATCGGCCACCACCTGCGTATTGCGCTCGATCGTGTCCGCGACGGTCCCTGGTCGGACGGTCATGCCCCGGCGGGCCAACTCCGCGAGCGTCTGCGCCACCGCTTCCTTGAAGCGGGTGCCTGGCCGCAAGCGGGGCCCGGCCATGGACGTGCTGGGCCTGGTCATCGCCGTCGTCGTGCTCGCCGCGAGCGCGCACGACAACGCCGCGGGCACCGCGCTGCTCGACCAGGTCGCCGAGAACGCCGGAGGCGCCGCCGACAAGGCCCTGGTCGACCAGGGCTTCAAGAACGCCGTCGTCGACCACGGCACCTCGCTCGGGATCGACATGGAGGTCGTCGAACGCAACCCGCAGGATTGGGGATTCGTCCCGCAGCCGAAGCGGTGGAGGGTCGAGCAGACCTACGGGATCCTGATACTGCACCGGCGCCTGGTCCGCGACTACGAGCACCGCCCGGTCTCCTCAGCCTCCCGCGTCTACTGGGCGATGACCCACGTCATGGTCCGCCGGCTCACCGGCGCGAACACTCCCACCTGGCGCGATGCGCAGGCGGTGAGTGCGTGAACATCCAGCCCCTTCTCGAGGCGCTCGACGTCCAGGAGGACGCCGCCCGGGCCCTGGCCGACGATGTCCGCACGCAGATCGCTGCACTGCACGGCCGGCTCCGGCAGGCCGAGACCCACCTCGAACACCTCGCGATCACCCGGAAGACCATCACCGCTCTCGTTGACCGCCTCCCAGCCCGGACCTCCGCCCCCGACCTGCCCGAGCACCCGGACTACCCCCGCATCCTCGCCGTCTTCAACGAGGCCACCGGCCCCCTCCGGGCCCGTGACGTCTGCGAAGCCCTCGACCACGAACTACTGCCGAAGAACATCGAAGGTACCCGCGCCAAGCTGAAACGCCTCGTCAAGCTCGATGTCCTCACCGAGGCCGACACCGGCAGCTTCACCACAAAGCAGTAACTGCCCGAACGCCCGCGACCAGCATCCCCAACCCCACCAAGAAACGGACACCACCCCACGAACCGCCCTCTGAGAGGGCGTTTACTTAGGCTTGTTCGGAAAAGTGCATTTCGTCGCTGACCTGCTTTGCGGTGATTCGAGCGGCATGCGGGTTTCGCATCCTCCTGCCGCTCGGAGGCTGCCATCCGTTTCGCTCACTTCTACCGCTGGAAGTCCATCTGGTTTGAAGATGCGGCAGAACCTCCTGATGATCAGCGGAACACCGGATTCCGGCCTGCTCGCGCCAACGCTACGGCGTGAGTCAGCGGAAGCCGTACCCCAG
>NZ_LAVK01000389.1 GCF_001083795.1 Streptomyces sp. SBT349 | reverse complement strand
GCCCCCGCGTTCACCGCCGCCCCCACCGCCGTCGGTGCCGTCGGTGCCGCAGGCGGCCAGGAGCACCGACAGGGCGAGGAGCGGCGCGAGCCGTCGCGCCCTGCGCGTCACGGGGAACATGCCGCTAGGACGCGCCGCGCTCCCCTTTGGTGCCGATGAACGCCTCGATGCCGTCGAGAACCAGGTCCAGGCCGAAGCGGACGGTCTCCTCGGCGTCGGTGCCGAACGCCTCCTCGTCGAGGGAGAAGACGTGCGGGTACGCGCCGGTGGCCATGGCCGTCACCATGATCGGCTCCTGGGCGGCCCAGAACTCCTCGTCGGTGACGCCCGACTCCTCGCTGGCCTGCCGGAGCAGCACGTAGTGCCGCGCGATGCCGGTGATGTAGGAGTCGATGGTCATGATGACGTTGATCTTCTCCGGGCCCGTGAGCCCGAGGCCCCCCAGCGCCGCGAGCGCGATGTCGAAGCCGTGGAGGGCGTTGGGGCCGAGCAGCGGCCTGGCCTGGTTGACCTGGAGCAGCCACGGGTGGTCGTGGTAGTGGCGGTAGGTGGCGCGCCCGATGATCTCCATGGCGGAGCGCCAGTCCGCCTCGCGGATCTTCTCCGCCTCCTCGTCGTCCGTCGCGGAGACGTGGTCGAGCATGAGGTCGAGCAGTTCGCCCTTGCCGGGGACGTACCGGTAGAGGGACATGGTGCCGACGCCCAGCTCGGCGGCGACCCGGCGCATGGAGAGCGCGGCGAGGCCCTCGCGGTCGGCGAGCCCCACGGCCGCGGTGACGATGCCGTCGAGCGTGAGCGCGGGCCTGGGACCCCGTGCCGAGATCTCCCGGCCCTGCCACATCAGTTCAAGACTGCGGCTGATGTCCCCGCCGCTGTGTGCCGACGTCATGATCCCGCCATCCTAGGCGCTCACCCCCGCCCGCCTCCGGCTCCGCAATATCTGGGTACGCTGTACGCGGTCTCGGGTACGGTGTACTCAGTACAGCGTACCCAGAAACGAGAGAGGGAGGGGGCACATGGCATCGCGATCCGAATTCTCGGTCGTCGCCGAGGGGTTGACCAAGCGATATGGCCGCGGAGACGACGGGAAGAAGGCCCTCGACGGGTTCGACCTGGCCGTGCGGCGCGGCACCGTCTGCGGGTTGCTCGGGCCGAACGGCGCGGGGAAGACCACGTCGGTCCGCATCCTGGCCACGCTGCTGCGCGCCGACGGCGGACGGGCCGAGGTGGCCGGATTCGACGTCCGCCGCGAGCCGCGCAAGGTGCGCCGCCGGATAGGGATGACCGGGCAGGCGGCGGCCGTCGACGAGATACTCTCCGCCCGGCAGAACCTGCGGATGTTCGGGCGGCTCTTCCACCTGGACCACGCGACGGCCGCGCGGCGGGCCGAGGAGCTGCTGGACGCGTTCAGCCTGCGGGCCGCGGCCGACAAGCAGGTCAAGACGTACAGCGGCGGCATGAAGCGCCGGCTCGACCTGGCGGCCAGCATGATCCTCGCGCCCGAGGTGCTGTTCCTGGACGAGCCCACCACCGGGCTCGACCCCCGGGGCCGCGTCGAGGTGTGGGAGGCGGTCCGCGGGCTCACCGCGCTGGGCACCACCGTGCTGCTGACCACCCACTACCTGGACGAGGCGGACAAGCTCTCCGACCGCGTCGTCCTGATCGACCAGGGGCGGAAGGTCACCGAGGACACCCCGGCCGGGCTCAAGCGGGCCGTCGGCGGGGACCGCATCGAGGTGGTGGTCTCCGACCCGGCCGACCTGCCCACCGCGGTCAAGGCGGTGGCCCGGGTGACGCGCGGGGTCGGCCCCGAGACCGACGAGGAACGGCTCAGCGTGCACGCCCCCGTCTCCGACGGCGTGGCGGCGCTGACCGACGTGGCGCGCGCGCTCCAGGAGGCGGGCGCGGGCGTGGAGGACATCGGGCTGCGCAGGCCCACGCTGGACGAGGTGTTCCTGCGGCTGACGGGGAAGGGGACCGAGGAGTGATGCACACGACGCCGGCCGTCGCCGATCCGGAGGGGCCCGAACGCCGGGTGTACTGGGCGTTCGCCGACTGCCTCACCGTGGTCAGGCGCGACCTGACCCACCTGGTCAAGCAGCCCTCGATGATCGCGTGGGGCCTCGGCTTCCCGATCGTCTCGGTCCTGCTGTTCGTCTATGTCTTCGGCAGCGCCATGGACGTGGGCGAGGGCATGGACTACAAGGACTTCGCCATGCCGGGCATGTTCGCCATGACGATGGCCTTCGGCTTCATGAACACCGCGATGAACGTGGTGATCGAGAAGGAGCGGGGGGTCATCGACCGCTTCCGCTCGATGCCGATGGCGCCCTCGGCCGTGGTCTCGGGCCGCGGCGTCTCCGACGTCATCCAGGCGTCGGTGGACCTGGCGGTGATGGCGGCCATCGCCCTGGTCATCGGCTGGCGCTCCGACGGCTCGCTGCTGGAGACGCTCTACGCGTTCCTGCTGCTGCTCCTGCTGCGGTTCGCGCTGATCTGGATCGGGATCTTCCTCGGCCTGCTGGTCCCCAACCAGGAGTCCGCGGGGAACCTGTTCGCCGTCGCCTTCCCGTTCGGGATGATCTCCTCCGTCTTCACGCCGCCCTCGCTGATGCCCGACTGGCTGGGCGCGGTCGCCATGTGGAACCCGGTCTCCGCCACGGCCAACGGGATCCGCGAGCTCTTCGGGAACCCGATGCCCACCGGGGGCAGCTGGGTCGAGGAGAACTCGCTGCTCCTCGCCGTGGTCTGGCCGGTGGTCCTCACCGCCGTCTTCCTGCCGCTCGCGGTCCGCCGCTTCCAGAACCTCGGCAGGTAGGACGCCCCCGGGAACGCGTCACGGCCCCGCGTACGAGCGCGGGGCCGTGGGGCCGTGGAGCGGGGTGCGGACAGGGCGCTCAGAGGCGCTCGATCACGTAGTCCACGCAGCGCGTCAGGGCCTCGACGTCGGCCGGGTCCACGGCGGGGTACATCGCGACCCGCAGCTGGTTGCGGCCCAGCTTGCGGTAGGGCTCGGTGTCCACCACGCCGTTGGCCCGCAGCGCCTTGGCGACGGCCGCCGCGTCCACGCCGCCCTCGCCCTCGGTGAAGTCGATGGTGCCGACCACCTGCGACCGCTGGGTGGGGTCGGTCACGAACGGGGTGGCGTACTCGGACTTCTCCGCCCAGCCGTAGAGGCGGGCGGCGGAGTCCGCGGTGCGGTCCACGGCCCAGCCGAGGCCGCCCTGCCCGTTGATCCACTCCAGCTGCTCGGCCAGCAGGAACAGCGTCGTCACGGCGGGCGTGTTGTACGTCTGGTTCTTGCGGGAGTTGTCGATGGCGGTGGGCAGCGAGAAGAACTCGGGGATGTGCCGGCCCGAGGCGGCGAGCCGCTCCGCCCGCTCCAGCGCCGCCGGGGAGAACGAGGCCACCCACAGGCCGCCGTCCGAGGCGAACGACTTCTGCGGCGCGAAGTAGTAGACGTCGGTCTCGGTGATGTCCACCGGCAGACCGCCCGCGCCCGAGGTGGCGTCCACCAGGACCAGCGCGCCCTCGTCGGCGCCGGAGACCCGCTGGACGGGCGCGGCCACGCCGGTGGAGGTCTCGTTGTGCGTCAGGGCGTACGCGTCGGCCCCGCGCTCGGCGCGCGGCACCGGGTGGCTGCCGGGGTTCGCGGAGATGATCGTCGGCTCGTCGAGCCAGGGTGCCTTGCTGGCCGCCTTGGCGAACTTCGAGGAGAACTCGCCGAACGAGAGGTGCTGCGACTTCGCCTCGATCAGCCCGTGCGTCGCGACGTCCCAGAAGGCGGTGGAGCCGCCGTTGCCGAGGACGACCTCGTGGTCCTCGGGCAGGGACAGCAGCGCGCGGACGCCCTCGCGGACCCTGCCGACCAGGTTCCGCACCGGGGCCTGGCGATGGGAGGTGCCGAGCAGGGAGCTTCCGGTCGCGGCCAGGGCGTCGAGCGCCTCGGTGCGGACCTTGGACGGGCCCGATCCGAACCGGCCGTCGGCGGGTTTGATGTCAGCGGGAATCTGGATATCGGCCACGAGCCGGAGCGTAGCCCCTCGGGCGTGGAAACCGCACATCCGGTTCGTGACGCGGACGGCCGGGGCCGCCACCGGGGCCGTCACCCGAGCAGGACGGGCAGTCCGACCAGGTCGTTCTGGGTGACGATGGGCATATTGCGCAGCTCCGAGTCGTCCACGGCGAGGGTGAGGCCGGGGAAGCGGGAGAAGAGCGCGGGCAGCGCGATCCTGGCCTCCAGGCGGGAGAGCGAGGCGCCGGGGCAGATGTGCGGCCCGTGGCCGAAGCTGATGTGCCGGATGGGGGCGGGGCGCCTGATGTCGAACCGGTCGGCGGACGGGCCGTGCTGGTCGGTGTCCCAGCCGATGGCGCCGTAGGAGATGGCGAGCCCCTCGCCCTTGGCGATCACCGTGTCGCCGACCCGGATGTCCTCGGTGGCGAACCGGAGCAGCAGGTGCGAGGCGGGGGTGGCCCAGCGCAGCGTCTCCTCGATCACGTTCTCCCAGGAGACCTCGCCCGAGAGCACCGCGGCGAGCTGGTCGGGGTGGCCGAGCAGCGCCCGCACCGCGTGCGTGATCAGGCTGATGGTGGTCTCGTGCCCGGCGGCCACCATCGCCTTGAGGTTGCCGAGGACCTCCTCGTCGGTCAGCGGCTCGCCGCCCTCGTCCGCGAGGATCAGGGCGCTGGTGAGGTCGTCGCCGGGGGCCGCCTTCTTCTCGGCGACCGTCTTCACGAAGATCTCGTCCAGCTCGTCGATGACCGCCAGCCGTTCGTCCTGGGGCGTGAGCATGGAGAAGAACGCCGTGTAGAGCTGGTGCAGCCGGGGGTGCTCGGCGTGGTCGACGCCCATCAGGGTGCTCACCACCCGCATCGGCAGCGGCAGCGCGAAGACGGCCTTGAGGTCCACGGGGCCGCCCCCGGCGCCCGCCGTGGCCAGGTCGTCGAGCAGGGCCGCGGTGATCGACTCGATGACCGGGCGCAGCGACTCCACCCGCCGCGCGGTGATGGCCTGCGCGGTCTTGGCGCGCAGCCTGCGGTGCTCGGCGCCGTCCACCGTGAACATCGACCGCCCGGCGTCGACCATGCCGATCAGCGGCCACTGCCGGGTGACCGTGCCGTCCTGCCACAGCCCCCACGCGTCGATGTCCTTCACGAGCCTGGCGTCGGTGAGCAGCTTCCTGGCCTCGGCGTGCTTGGTCACGGTCCACACGGTGACGTCGCCCGGCAGCGTGATCCTGGCCAGCGGGGTGATGCCGGTGAGCCGGCGGATCTCGGCGGCCCGGTCGCGTACGAGGGGGTCGAGGGTGACCACGGGACAGCTCATCGCGTGCCTCCAACGGCGGGGGTGGGGGAGAAGCGGACCGGCAGGGCCGTCATCCCGCGCAGGAACGGGGACGGGCGCCGGACGAGCGACTGCGCGGGCACGGCGAGATCGATGTCGGGGAGCCGGTCGAGCAGCACCTCGATGCCCGTCCTGGCGATCACCTCGGCGATCTCCTGGGCCGGGAAGGGACAGCGGAACTCGCCGTGGCTGAACGAGAAGTGCGCGTTGTTGCCGCCGGTGTGCGCGGCGTGGCCGCCGTGGTGGACCTGCGGGTCGCCGTGGGCGCCCTGGAGTCCGAGCAGCAGCATGTCGCCGGCCTGGAGGTGCTGGCCGCCGAGGTGGGTGTCGCGGGCGGCCCAGCGCCCGGCGAGGATCTGGGTCGGGGTGTCCTCCCACAGGACCTCGTTCATCGCCTCGCCGACGCTGTGCCGCCCGCCGGAGAGCGAGGCGGCGAACCGGTCGTCGGTGAGCATCAGGCGCAGCGAGTTGCCGATCCAGTCCGAGGTGGGGAGGTGGCCCGCGGCGGTGAGGGCCTGGATGTCGAGGACGTACTCCTCCTCGGTGAACGGGCCCGGGTGCGCGAGCATGCGCGAGCAGACGTCGGCGCCGGGCGTCTCGCGCTTGGCGGCGACCAGGCGGCGCATGGCCGCGGTGAGGTACTGGTGGCTCGCGATGGCGTCCTCGCCGCCGTCGGCGAGCGCGTTGATGTTCCGGGCGAGCTCGGGGCCCTCGGCGTCCTGGAAGCCGATGACGCGGCCCAGCACGAGGATCGGCAGCAGCTTGGCGTAGCCGCCGATCAGCTCGGCCTCGCCCTGGCCGCAGAAGGAGTCGACGAGCGCGTCGGCGAGCTGCTCGGCGTGCCGGCGCAGCTCGAAGGCGTCCACCCCCTCCAGGGCCGGGACGACCATGCCCACATGGCGCTGGTGCTCCTCGCCGACCGTGTAGTAGATGGACGGCTGCCGCCGGTTGACCATGGGCAGCAGCGGCCAGTCGGCGGGGATCCGCGGCCACTGGTTCCACAGGCCCATGTCCCGGGTGAACAGGCTGGTGTCGCCGGTCACATGGTGCAGCTCCCGGTAGCCGACCACCAGCCAGGCCGGGATGTCGCCCGGCAGGACGACGGGGACGACGGGCCCGTGCTTCCGGCGCATCTCCCGGTACAGCTCCGCGGGGTCGGTGTGGAAGCGGTCGCCGCTGAGCGGCACCGCGTCCGGCTCGGCCACCGGGATGGCGGGGGA
>NZ_LAVK01000388.1 GCF_001083795.1 Streptomyces sp. SBT349 | reverse complement strand
TGTATAAGAGACAGGCCCACCCGGCCCGTTCGCCCAGCCGGAACGCCCGGCCGCGGAGCGCACTGGCCTTCGGCCGCCCCGCCCGGCGGTCGGCACCGTCGAGGAATACGGCGCTGCGCCCGGTGCCCCGCAGCGCCTCGCCGCGCCGTGGTGGTCAGCCGTGCCGGCGGACCAGCACAGCGAAAGGCAACCGCGTGTCCCTCTCCCCGTTCCCGCGCAGGCGACGCCGCACCGCCGCCCTGACCGGCGCCTGCGCCACCGCGGTCCTGCTCACCGCCGCGGCCCCCGCGCCCGTCCCGGCCGCCGTGGCGCAGGTGCCCCGGCCGGTTCAGGCCCCGGACCCGACCACGCCGCCCGCCGGCCTCTTCGGCGAGGGCGACCCGCAGTACGACGGGGTGTGGCGGCAGTCGATCGTGCTGCTCGCGCAGTCCACCGCCGGGTACACGCCCGCCGGGCTCGCGGTGGACTGGCTGGTCGGGCAGCAGTGCGCGGACGGCTCGTTCCTCTCCTACCGCCCCGACCCCGAGCAGCCGTGCGACGACGTGACCGCCGCCGACTCCAACGCGACGGCCGCCGCCGTCCAGGCGCTCGCCTCGGTCGGCGGCCAGGACGAGGCGGTGGCGAACGCGGTCACCTGGCTCACCGGCGTGCAGAACGAGGACGGCGGCTGGAGCTTCAACCCGGGCGCCGCGTCCGACGCCAACTCCACGGCCCTGGTCGTCGGCGCCCTCGCGGCGGTGGGCCAGGACCCGGCCGAGGTGCGGCGCGAGGAGAACTCGCCGTTCGACGCGCTGGCCTCGCTCCAGCTGGGGTGCGACACGGGGGAGGAGAGCGAGCGCGGCGCGTTCGCCTGGCAGCCCGACCCGGAGAGCGGGGACCTGTTCGTCTCCGACCTCGCCACGGCGGACGCGGTGCTCGCGTCCTACGGCGAGGGGCTGGTCGTGACGCCGGACCGCGAGCGCGCCGACGTCGTACCGCTGGACTGCGACGGCGGCGGCAGCGGCGACGGCGAGGAGCCCGGCGGCGAGGGCGGCCAGGGCGAGACCGGGGAAACCGGCGAGACGGGCGAAACGGGCGGGGCCGGCGAGGAGAGCGGGGCGGAGACCGGGGGCACGGCCGGGGAGCCGCCCTCGCCGCAGGCGGAGTCCGCCTCGGCGGGCGCCGCGTACCTGGCCGAGGAGCTGCGCGGCGGCGGGCAGCACCTGGTGTCCACCCCGCCGGGCGGCGAGGAGCAGCCGGACTACCTGGCCACCGCGCGGGCGATCCTCGCCCTGGCGGCGGGCGGCCACGACGAGTCCTGGCGCACCCCGCTGAACTGGCTGGCCGACCACCACACCTCCTGGGCCGGGTTCGCGGAGAGCCCGGTGGCGGTGGGGACGCTGATGCTGGTCGCGCACGCGGGCGGCCTCGAGCCCACGGAGTTCGGTCGCAGCGACCTGCCCGCCCTGCTCAACGACCTGGGCCCCGACCCGGAGCCCGAGGGCCCGGACGACGCCGCGGGGAGCCCGGAGTTCGGCGATTCGGACACGGCGCCGCTGCTGTGGGTGCTCGGCATCGGCCTGGTCGCCGGCGTCGCCATCGGCGTGGTGCTGAGCTTCAGGCGCCGGCGTGCGCGGGAAGCGCACGGGTCATGAGACCACGCCCCCGGGCCCGGTGGGGCCCGGCGGCCCTGGCCGCCGCCTGCCTCGTCCTGACGGGCGGCGCGGTCGCCCACGCGGACGGGAACGGGAACGGGAACGACGGGGGCGGGGGCGGCGGCGGTGAGCCCGGCGGCTACCGGTACTGGTCGTTCTGGACCTGGGACGAGGGCGAGGGCCGCTGGTCCTACGCCACCCAGGGCCCGGGGCTGCTGAGGCCGGGCGACGGCGACGTGCTGGGCTTCCGGTTCACGGCGAGCGCCAGGTCGGGCGACGCCGAGGGGCCGCGCGGGCCCGCCGACTTCGCGGCCGTCTGCGGCGGCGAGGGGACGGCCGGGGGCGACGGCGGGAACCGGGTCGCGCTCGTCATCGACTTCGGCACCGCCGACGACGCGCCGGGCGGCGCGACCCCGCCCGAGAGGCGCGCGGAGTGCGCCGCGCTCCCCGAGGGCGCCACCGCCGCCGAGGCCCTGGCCGCGACCGCGGAGCCCCTGCGGTACAACGCGGACGCCCTGCTGTGCGCGATCGCCGGATACCCCGAGGCGGGCTGCGCCGAGAGCCTGGCCGGCGGCGGCCCGGCGGACGAGGACGGCTCGGCCGGGGACGGCTCGGGCGGCTCGGACGGCGGCGCGACCCTCGCCTGGGCGGCCGGGGCGGGCGCCGTCGCCCTGCTCGGCGGCGCCGCGTGGGCGCGCGCCCGCGCCAGGCGGCGGCAGGCGTGAGGCGGGCGTGAACTCCGGGCCGTGGCGCGCGCCGGTGGCCGGCCGGAGCAACGCCCTGCACGCCGGCGCGTGGTGGCTGTGGGCGCTGGGCCTGGCGACCGCCGCGTCCAGGACCACCAACCCGCTGCTGCTCGGACTGCTCGTCGCCGTCGCCGGCTATGTGGTGGCGGCGCGCAGGACGGACGCGCCCTGGGCGCACGCCTTCGGCTTCTTCCTGGCGCTGGGCGCCCTGGTGGTGGCGGTCCGGATGGTCTTCGCGATCGTGCTGGGCTCCCCCATCGGCGGCACGCGTGTGCTGTTCACGCTGCCCGAGGTGCCGCTGCCCGACTGGGCGCAGGGCGTGCGGATCGGCGGGCGGGTCACCGGCGAGTCGCTGATGTTCGCCTTCTGCGACGGGCTGCGCCTGGCGACCCTGCTGATCTGCCTGGGCGCGGCCAACGCCCTGGCCAACCCGGCCCGGCTGCTGAAGTCGCTGCCGGGCGCGCTCTACGAGGTGGGGGTGGCGGTGGTGGTGGCGATGACGTTCGCGCCCCGGCTGGTGGCCGACCTGCTGCGGACCCGGGAGGCGCGGCGGCTGCGCGGCCGTTCCGACCGGGGCGTGCGCTCGTTCGCCGGGGTCGCGCGGCCGGTGCTCGAAGGCGCGCTGGAACGGTCGGTGGCGCTGGCCGCCGCGATGGACGCCCGGGGCTACGGGCGCGCGGCCGAGGTACCGCCCGGCGTGCGGCGCGCGACCACGGCGCTCACACTCGGCGGGCTGCTCGGCGTGTGCGCCGGCTCCTACGGGCTGCTGGCCGCCGAGGGCGCGAACGTCGCGCTGCCGCTGCTCGCCGCCGGTCTGCTCGCGGCGCTGGCCGGGCTGTGGCTGGGCGGCAGGCGCAGCGCGCGGACCCGCTACCGGCCCGACCGCTGGGGGGCCCGGGCGTGGCTGGTGGCCGGTTCGGGGGCGGCCGTCGCGGCGCTGACGGCCTATGCCGCGACCCGTGACCCGCTGGCGCTCCAGCCGCCCGTGGTCCCGCTGGCCGCGCCCGAGCTGCCCGTGTGGCCCGCGGCGGCGCTGCTGCTCGGTCTGCTGCCCGCCGCCGTCGCCCCGCGCCCCCAGGACCCGGCGCGCGCCCCCGGCCCCACCTCCACGCTGGCGCCCGCGCCCGCGCCCGACGTGCCGGATGTGCCCTCCCCGAGGAGCCCCGCGTGATCCGTTTCTCCGAGGTCCTCGTCACGTACGAGGACGGCGGGCCACCCGTCGTGGGGCCGGTGGACCTGACCGTTCCCGAGGGCGAACTCTGCCTGGTCGTGGGCGGTTCCGGCACCGGCAAGTCCACGCTGCTGGGGACGGTGTCCGGCCTGGTGCCGCACTTCACCGGCGGCACGCTGCGCGGCCGGGTGGAGGTGGCGGGGCGCGACACCCGCACCCACCGGCCGCGCGATCTGGCCGACGTGGTGGGCACCGTGGGGCAGGACCCGCTGGGCCACTTCGTCACGGACACGGTCGAGGACGAACTCGCCTACGGCATGGAGTCCCTGGGCCTGCCGCCCGCCACCATGCGGCGCCGGGTCGAGGAGACCCTCGACCTGCTGGGCCTGGCCGAGCTGCGCGACCGGCCGCTGGCGGCGCTCTCCGGCGGGCAGCAGCAGCGCGTCGCCATCGGCTCGGTCCTCACCCCGCACCCGCGCGTGCTGGTCCTCGACGAGCCCACGTCCGCGCTGGACCCGGCCGCCGCCGAGGAGGTCCTCGCGGTCCTGCACCGCCTGGTGCACGACCTGGGCACCACGGTGCTGATGGCGGAACACCGCCTGGAGCGAGTGGTGCACCACGCCGACCGGATCCTGCTGCTGCCGGGCCCGGGTCAGGCGCCGGTGCTGGGGGAGCCCGCCGAGGTCATGGCCCGCTCCGCCGTCCACCCGCCGGTGGTGGGGCTCGGGCGGCTCGTGGGCTGGGACCCGCTGCCGCTGTCGGTGAGGGACGCCAGGCGCCGGGCCGCGCCCCTGCGCGAACGGCTCGCCACCCACGCCTCCGCGCCGACGCCCGCGCCCGCCCCCGCGCCCCTGGCGGCCGTTCCGCTCCTGGCCGTCCGCCGGCTCGCGGTGCGCCGCGACCGCGTCGAGGTGCTGCGCGGCGTCTCCCTGACCGTGACGGCGGGCGAGACCGTGGCCCTGATGGGCCGCAACGGCGCGGGCAAGTCCACGCTCCTGCGCACCCTGGTCGGCATGCACGCGCCCGCGGGCGGCTCGGTCGAGCTGGGCGGGGGCGAGGGCGCCCCCGTCGTTCCGCACCGGACCGGGCCGGGGCGCCTGCTGCGCCGCGTCGGCCTGGTGCCGCAGGACCCGCGGGACGTGCTGTTCGAGGAGACGGTGCGCGGGGAGTGCGCGGCGGCGGACGCCGACGCGGGGGCGGCGCCCGGCACCTGCCGCGCGCTGGTGACGCGGCTGCTGCCCGAGGTGCCCGACGCCGCGCACCCCAGGGACCTGTCCGAGGGGCAGCGGCTCGCGCTGGCGCTCGCCGTGATCCTGACCGCCGCGCCGCCGGTGCTGCTGCTCGACGAGCCGACCCGCGGCCTGGACTACGGGGCCAAGGCGCGGCTGGCCGGGGTGGTGCGCGAGCTGTCGGCGGCCGGGCACTGCGCCGTGCTGGCCACGCACGACGTCGAACTGGCCGCCGAGGTGGCGCACAGGACCGTGGTCCTGGCGGACGGTGAGGTGGTCGCGGACGGGCCGACGGCCGAGGTGGTCACGGCCTCCCCGTCGTTCGCGCCCCAGGTGGCCAAGGTGCTGGCGCCGGGCCCCTGGCTGACCGTCGCCCAGGTCGGCGCGGCCCTGAACGGCGGCGCGGCGCCCGGCGCTCCGGCGCCCGGCGGCGTCCGGTGAACGCCCCCGGTCGAGAGCCCCGCCCGGCTCGCCCGGCTCGCCCCATCCGTCTGGGCCCGCGCTCGGGGACGGCGCTCGCGCTGGTCTCGGCGGTCGGGGTGGTCGCGTTCGGCTGGCCGCTGCTGGCGAGTTCGGCCTCGGGGCTCGCCCACTCCACCGACGCCCCCTGGCTGTTCGCGCTGCTGCTGCCGCTGCTGCTCGCCGTGGTGGTGGCGACGATCGCCGACTCGGGCCTGGACGCCAAGGCGGTAGCGATGCTCGGCGTGCTGGCCGCGGCGGGCGCGGCGCTGCGCCCGCTGGGCGCGGGCACGGCGGGGCTCCAGCCGATGTTCTTCCTGATGGTGCTCGCCGGGCGGGTGCTGGGCCCCGGATTCGGCTTCGTGCTGGGCGCGGTGTCGATGTTCGCGTCCGCACTGCTGACCGGCGGCGTGGGGCCGTGGATGCCGTTCCAGATGCTCGCGATGGGCTGGGTGACCATGGGCGCGGGCCTGCTGCCGGGGGCGCACGCGCTGCGCGGCCGGGCGGAGCTGGCGCTGCTCGCCGCCTACGGCGCGGCGTCCTCGCTGGGCTACGGGCTGGTGATGAACCTCCAGGGCTGGCCCTATATCGCGGGGATGAGCAGCGGGATCTCGTTCGTGCCCGGCGACCCGCTGCCGGACAACCTGGCGCGTTACGTCGCCTACGTGCTCACGACCTCGCTGGGCTGGGACATCCCGCGGGCGCTGCTCACGGTGGGGCTGATCCTGGTGGCCGGGGGGAGCGTGCTGCGGGCACTGCGCCGGGCCACACGCCGCGCGGCCTTCGACGCGCCGGCGCGCTTCGAGTAGGCGCCGGGCGCGCGGGCCCGGTCGCGGCGCCGGGCGCGGCGCCGGGCGCGGCGCCGGGGGTTCGGAAGTTCCGAGCCCCTCATCCACGTGCCTCCCCCATCGCGCGCGGGACCCGCGGGTTCGTACCGTCCGAGGACCGTCGGCGCGCACCGGACGCCGGCCCGACCGCGGAAGCGGGCACCGCGCCACCGCCGCGTGCTGGCCGTGCTGCGCTATCTCAGGGCCTGATCCGTTCCCGCCGGAGCGCGCCGCAGGCCCCGGGCGCCGCGGTCAGGGCTCGGTGGTGCGTTCCTCCAGCGCGCGCCGGGTGTTCTCCCCGTAGACGCCCGCCGGGTCGCCCTCGACGCCGTAGCCGGACTGGAACAGCCGCACGGCCTCGGCGGTCCTGGCGTCGAAGACGCCGGTCACCTCCCCGTCGTAGACCCAGCCCAGCTGGAGCAGCCGCTGCTGGAGCTCGGCCACCTCGGCTCCCTCGTCGCCCTCGGAGAGCACCGGCGCCTCGTCCTCGCCCGGCGGCGGGTCGGAGGGGTCGGGGTCGGAGG
>NZ_LAVK01000387.1 GCF_001083795.1 Streptomyces sp. SBT349 | reverse complement strand
CCCCAGACCCACCCCCACCCGCAACCTGGCCATCCACCGGGGGCGCGCTGGACAGGACCACATGACAGTTCGTGCCGCCCATGCCGAAGGAGCTGACACCGGCGACGGAAGGACTCGCCCAGTCGGCGTTCTCTCCGGACACCCGGAGCCGCAATTCCTGGAGCGGGATCTCGGGATGAGGCGTCTCGAAGTTCAGGCTGCGAACCAACTCGCCATGGCCGAGGCAGAGCGCGGTCTTCAAAAGCCCGACGATGCCCGCCGCCGCCTCCAGGTGACCGACGTTGGTCTTGGCCGATCCGACGATGAGTGGCGCGTCCGCCTCCCTGCCCGCTCCCACGCCCGCGACCGCGCCAAGAGCAGCTGCCTCGACCGGATCGCCAACCCGGGTCCCGGTCCCATGGAGCTCCACGTATTCCAGTTCACCCGGCCGGATCCCCGCACGCCCGCACGCGAGCCGGATGACATCCTCCTGGGCGATGCGGCTGGGCACCGTCAGGCCCTCGCCGCCGCCATCGTTGTTGACGGCGCTGCCGCGTATCACGCAGTACACCCGGTCGCCGTCGGCGAGGGCACGGGAGAGTGGCTTGAGTACGACAACGCCTCCGCCCTCTCCTCGGACGTAGCCGTTGGCCCGGGCGTCGAAGGTGTGGCAGCGGCCGTCCGGGGAGAGCGCTCCGAAGCGGGCCACCGCCAGCGTGCTGTCGGGAAGCAGATTGAGGTTGACGCCGCCGGCCAGGGCGATGGTCGACTCGCCGTGGCGCAGGCTTTCGCATGCCATGTGCACGGCGACCAGGGACGAGGACTGGCCGGCGTCGACGGCGAAGCTGGGGCCCTGGAGGCCGAGGGCGTAGGAGACCCGGTTGGCGATGATGCTGTGCTGGACGCCCGCGTTGGCGTGGGACGTCCGTGCGGCCGGTCCCTGGCGGTCCAGGAGGACGGCGTAGTCGTTGGAGGCGGCGCCGACGAAGACGCCGGTGTGCTGGCCATCGCGGGTCTGGGGGGCGGATCCGGCATCTTCCAGCGCTTCCCAGGCCAGTTCGAGCATGAGGCGCTGCTGCGGGTCCATGACCGACGCCTCGCGGGGGGAGATCCCGAAGAAGCCGGCGTCGAAGCCGTCCACGGAGTCCAGGAAGCCGCCCCAGCGGAGACCCTTCCGCTCCTCGTCGGTCACGTCGCTGTCGGAGAAGGCATCGTCGGGCCAACGCCCTTCGGGCACCTCGGTGATGGCGCTCGTGCCCTCACGGAGAAGCCGCCAGAGCGCGTCGATCCCCGGTGCCTGGGGAAGGCGGCAGGACATACCCACAATGGCGATAGCTTCCGATTCCGGCCCGGAATTCGAAATCTCATGCCTCTGGTCAGCCACTTTTCCCATTCCCCCAGGATTTGAATCGAGAAGGGTCTACTGAACCCTAAAAGAAGGGCGCTGCAGGTCGTCACCCCTACGCCACCCCTAACAATGAGGGGATGAGTAGGGGGCGACGGGAGCGAATCTGGGGTGCCCGTCGAGACGGTGCTGCCATAACATCAGGCGGCGACTCTCCGTGGTGGCCTCAATCGATGAACGCGAACACGGAATGATGAACAGAGAGGGTACGGAGAGGATACCGAGGAGAGGGAAGGTCCGTGCTCGACGAACTGGAGCGCAAAGCCGTCGCGTTGGAGTACGTTCGGTGCATCAACGCGGGAGACATCGACAGGCTGCTCAAGGTCTTCGCCGATAACGTCCGCTTCGAGGATCCGGTGGGGTCGCCTCCGATCCAGGGGAAAGCCGCACTGCGGCGGCACCTTACCGATGCGATCAAGGGTCACGTACATGAGGCGCCCGACGATATCAGCGCCTCGCACGACGGGCGGCATATCGCGATTCCTGTCAAGATCCACATCGACAATCCTGAGGACCCCGGCGGAAAGCGGTTGAAGATCAACGCCGTGAGCATATGTCGCCTGAACTCTTCTGGTTTGATCGAGGATGTCAAGGCGTTCTGGGGAAGAACGGATGTCAGCTTCGTCGATCGAGCCGCCCCGGAATCAGCAGAGGGAACCTGATGACAATATCGGCAGATGCGGACAAGGCGAAAGCGGCGACGGCCGCGGAGGAAGCCTCCGAGGATCTGTACTTCATGGCCCCGGAGATCATCAACGAGCCATACCAAGGTTATGGTCGGCTGCGCGAGCAGGCGCCGGTGGTGCGCGTCAGGCTGCCCGACGGCAGTGCCTTGTGGCTCGTCACCCGCTATGACGATGTGCGGGCCTTCCTGAAGGACCCGCGGTTCGTCCACGACACGGAGAACGTGCCGGATGGGCTGGCGCCGCCGTCGCTCGCGGAGCTGATGAAGCAGGCGGGGATCAACGAGGATCTGTACCCCTATATCTGCGACATGATGGCCGACCGGGATCCCCCGCGGCACACGCGGCTGCGCAAGGCCGTCTTCCACTCCTTGGCCCCTGCGCGGGTTCGCGAGATGCGGCCGCGCATGGAGGAGTTGATCAACGACTCGCTGGACGCGCTCCCGGGCCACGCCGACGACGACGGCGTGGTGGACCTGGTGGAGCACTGGGCACAGCCGATGCCGGTGGGGATGATCTGCGAGCTGGTCGGCGTCCCCCTGGAGGACCGCCCGCGCTGGCGTGAGTGGGCGCACGGGCTGATGTCGCACGACCCCAAGGCGCTGCCCGCTGCCGCGTATCCGGCGATCGAGTACCTGCACGGGCTCATCGAGCGTCGCCGGACGGAGCCGGCCGACGACCTGATCAGCGCGATGGTCCATGCCCCGAACGAGAACGGCGAGCGGCTGACCGACGTCGAGATGGTCGGGATGGTCATGGCGCTGGTCACCGGGAGCCATGAGAACACGGCTCACCTGGTGGCGAACGCCACGGTCGGGCTGCTGACGCATCCGGACCAGCTGGCGCTGCTGCGCGACGACCCGTCGCTGATCCCGGACGCGATCCACGAGTTCCAGCGCTGGTGCAGTCCGCCGATGCGGACCCGGATGCGGTACGCGTCGGAGGAGATGGAGCTGGCCGGTCACCGCTTCCAGGTGGGCGACCAGGTGTCGGGGGTCCTGGTGAGCGCCAACCGCGACCCGCGGAAGTTCTCGGACCCGGAGCGGCTGGACGTCACCCGCTTCCGGGGGCAGAAGCCGGAACACCTGTCGTTCGGCCACGGCGTGCACTACTGCATCGGCGCGGCGCTCGGGCTCAATGAGGCGGAGATCGCCTTCTCGGCTCTCCTGGACCGCTATCCCGGCCTGACTCTCGCGGTTCCGCCCGAGGAGCTGCCGTGGATTCCGCACCCGGGATTGCGGCGTCTCGTTCGGCTTCCGGTGAGGCTCGGCGGCGACGGCTGATCCGTGCGTTGACGGGTGACGCGGGGGGAAGGGCTCTGCCCTTCCCCCCGTTCCTCGTCGCCGGCCGTATCTCAGACCGTCTTGATCGCGCCGCCGTCGATGAGGTAGTTGGCGCCGGTGATGTTGCGGGCGACATCGGAGAGCAGGAAGACGATCAGGGCCGCGACTTCTTCGGATTCGGCGAGGCGGCCGGTCGTGATGCCGAATTTCTCCGGGACCTGCTTGAGGAATTCGGCATGGTCCATACCGGCTTGGGCAAGCATCTTGCCGATCGGCCCGTCGGGATCCTCCCAGACGGAGGTGCGGACCACTCCCGGGGAGACGGTGTTCACGCGCACGCCCCGGGGCCCGAATTCCTCGGCCAGGGACTTGCCCAGCGCGTTCACGGCGGCCTTGGTCGCGCCGTAGGCCACCGGGACGGGACCGGGCCTCAATGCGGCGATGGAGGAGACGTTGACGATCGCTCCCCCGCGCTCGATCAGACTGGGCAGGGCCGCGCGGGAGACGCGGACGGTGCTGCGCACGTTGAGGTCGAACAGGCGGGTCCACTCGGCGTCTTCGGTGTCGAGGAAGCCGGCGGGGCGGTCGCTCGATCCCCCCACGTTGTTCACCAGCAGGTCGATGCCGCCCAGTTCGGCGAGGGCGCTGTCCATGAGGGTGGCGACGCCTTCTTCGGTGCTCAGGTCGGCTGACACCGTGTGCGCGCCGGTTTCCTTCAGCTCGGGCGTGATGGTGCGGGCGGCGCCGACGACACGGACGCCCTCGTCTATCAGAGTCCGGACGGTGACAAGTCCGATGCCCCGGCTGGCACCGGTGACAACGGCCGTCTTGGTGGCGAGGTTGAGCTCCACAGCACTCCAATTTCTCGAATTTCAGGGGTTGTTGATGAGTGATTCTTTGTCGGTACCAGGTGCCGCGATGCGAGCCGGAGGTCGGATCGGCGGCGGGATCACGTCCGAGCGTGGGACGACAGGAAAGCGCGTTCCGCGTCGGTCAGCGGCGGGCCGGTCAGCACGGGGCGGCGGGCGCCGCGGCGTATGGCGGCTATCACATGGGGTGCCTGCAGGCTGCTCTGCGGGGCCGAGAGGGTGTGCACGTCGAGGAGTGCGGCGCTCACCACGGGCTGGACCGGGCCGGCGTCCCTCAGCATCTTGACGAATTCGCCCATCTGATTCCGCAGGTTGTTGGCCTCGTCGTCCTCCAGGTCCATGTACTGGATGTCCTGGGCGGTGGCCCATTGCCACGGTTCGTCGGCGACCGTGCCGACCGCGCGCATGGCGTGGCGGGCGGCGCCGTCGCCGAGTCCGTGCGTGTCGAGGGCCCGGTCCATGGCGACGACGCCGAGCGCGGCGGCGCTCAGCCCGTGCCCGTAGATGGGGTTGAACGCGGCCAGGGCGTCGCCGACCACGATCAGCCCGTCGGGCCAGGGGTCGAGCCGCTCGTAGTAGGTGCGGCGGTTGGCGGTGGTGCGCGTGACCTGGGCGGAGGTGAGCGGCTCGGCGAGGGCGATCAGTTCGGCGAGGAGGGGGTGGGCCAACTTGTGCAGGTGGGCGAGGAATCCCTCGTCGTCGGTGGCCGGTTCGCCGCCGCGCATGCCCGAGGCGGTCAGCATCCAGCGGTCGCCCTCGATGGGAAGCATGACGGCGTTGCTCACGGGGCCCGGCACGGTGGGGTCGGAGAAGAGGTTGAAGACCGCGTGGAACTCCTTCATCGTCCTGGGCGGGGGCGCGAAGACGCGGGTGACGTAGCGCAGTCGCAGGTCGAGCACCTCCTCCTCGACCTGGTGGCCCTGGTCGGCGAACCACTGCTTGAGGCGGGAGCCCCGTCCGCGGGCGTCGACGACGACATCGGCGTCGATCTGCCGGCTCCGGCCGTCCCTGTCCCGCACCACGACGCCGGTGACGCGCCGGTCGTCGCCGCACAGTTCGCCGACGTCGGCGCCTTCCACGACGGTGATCTTCTCGTTGCGCAGGGTCTGGTCACGTACGACCCAGTCGAGCAGTTCCCGCCCGCAGGTGATCATGAAGTGGCTGGCGGGGAAGCGGTGCTGCCAGCCGTGGGCGTTGAAGGTGATGGAGTCCTCGGGCAGGCCCATGCGGTGGGCGCCCTCCGCCATCAGCCGCTCGGTGGTGCCGGGCAGGAGCGACTCGACGGCCCGGACGCCGCCGCCCACGAAGAGGTGGCCGTGGTGGGCTTGGGGCACGCCTTTGCGGTGGCCGGGGCCCTCGGGGTAGTGGTCCCGCTCGACGACGGTGACGGAGTCGAGGTGCCGCGCGAGCGCGGTGGCCGCCAGCATGCCCGCATGGCCGCCGCCCAGCACGAGGCCGTGGGTGAGTCTGTTCATCGATCACACGCTCCTTGTGGATGGCGGATGTCAGGCGAGGCCGGCGAGCCAGTCCTCGATGGCCTCGGCGGATGCTTCGGTGTGGGCCGCGTCGAGCATCGAGAAGTGGTCGCCGGGGACGTCCACGGCGGTATGGGGCAGCTTCCAGGCCGCCTGCCAGGCGCCGTCGGCCGAGGCGCCGGGCAAGGGCTCGGTGGCTCTGAGCAGCAGCGTGGGGGTGGCGAGCGTCTCGGGCCGGAAGTCGAAGGAGAAGTAGCGGGCTCGTGCGGTGACCCAGGCGTCTCCCCAGTCCTCTTCGAGGGAGGAGACGGCGCTGTCGTTTCCTATGAGGGTGTCGGCCACGGCGAGGAGGGCCCCGTCGGATCCCAGGCCGGTGCGATCGCCCCACCAGTGCGAGTCCAGCAGGACCAGCCCCGCCGGAGGGGTCCCGGCCTCCTCCAGCCGGCGGGCGACGACGGCGGCGAGCGAGCCGCCGGAGGAGTGGCCGGCCAGGACGAAGGGGGCGCCGTCGGCCTGCCGGAGGACGGCGTGGGCCATGGCCCGGGTGAGTGCGGCCATCGAGGAGGGCAGTGGGTCGCCGGTGCGGAAGCCGATGAGGTCGATGGCCGAGAGGCTCCTGCGGCCCCGGAAGTGCGAGGCGAGTCGGGTGTACTGGTGAGGGCTGGGCTTCCACACGAAGGAGGGCAGGCAGATCACCTCGGGCCCCTGGGGGCCGCCGCACAACCGCACGCCGCGCGGGGACCGGGTCGCGGTGATCTCCCGGGAGTTCTCACCGGGGGGCTCGGTGTCCTCGAACGTGGGGCGGAACGCGGCGAGTCGCTCGGTGAGGTCGTGGATCTCCTCCAGGCGCCCCTCGGCACAGGCGCGCAGGAACAGGGTGCTCAGGGACTCGGCGGTGGCGGGGGCGGTGGGGCC
>NZ_LAVK01000386.1 GCF_001083795.1 Streptomyces sp. SBT349 | reverse complement strand
GGACCACGGGGATCGCGGCGGTGTGGGACAGGTCGGGCAGCGGGGGGGCCGCGTAGGGGCCGGTGAGGGCGTCGGACAGCGTCTCGACGAGCGAACCGGGCAGCACCACCTGGGCGACGGTGCCGCCGCCCTGGCGCGCCGCGAGCCAGCAGCGCAGGCCGTGGCGCGCGGCCAGTCTGGCCACGGTGTACAGGCCCATGCCGATGCCCACGCCCCCGCCGGCGAGGTCGGCGCCGGGCGGCGGGGTCACGGGGTCGGCGAGGCGTGCGTTGAGCTCGGCCAGGCGTCCCTGGGACAGGCCGACGCCCTCGTCCTCCACCAGGAACGCCAGTTCGCTCTCCAGCCACCGGGCGGTCAGCCGGACCCGTGCCCCGGTGGGCGAGTACGCGGTCGCGTTGTCGAGCAGCTCGGCGAGCAGGTGGCTGACGTCCCGCGCGGCGGCGCCCACGATCCTGGCGGGCGGCGGCGGGGGGGCCGTCTCGACCAGCTCGTAGCGCTCTATCTCGCTGACGGCTGCGCGGGCCACGTCGATCAGCGGCAGCGCCTCGCCCAGGTCGGCGACGGGCGGCGCGCCGGCGAGGAGCAGCAGGTTCTCCCCGTGACGGCGCATGCGGGCGGCGAGGTGGTCGACGCTGAACAGGACGGCCAGCCGGTCGGGGTCGGCCTCGTGCTCCTCCAGCCCCTCGATGATGGACAGCTGCTCGCCGACGAGGGCCAGCAGCCGCTGGGCGTGGTGGGCGAACATGCCGTGCACCGCGCCGTGGAGGGCGGCGAGACGGGCCGTCAGGTCGCTCTGCTCGGCCAGCAGCCGGTCGCGCTCCATGCGCAGCCCGCCGCTGTCCCTGGCCGCCTCCGCCGCCTCCAGGACGGCGCTGCTGGCCCGCTCCTGGAGCGCGACGGTCCTGGCGCGCAGCGCGTTGACCGAGGCGACGACCTCGGCGAACTCGTCGTTGCGCCCGGTGTACTTGACCGGCTCCTGGCCGGCCGGGTCGGCGCCGACGCGGCGGGTGCCGAGGCGGACGGTGGCCAGCGGCCGGGTGAGGGAGCGGGCCGTCTGCACGCTGACGGCCAGGGCCAGCAGCAGGGCCAACGTGACGACCACGCCGGTGACCTGGAGCGAGGTCGTGTCGTCCTCGCGGACGGCGTCCAGGCTCGCGGCCTGCTCGGCGGCGAGCGAGGTCAGCACGGACCGCTGCATGCCGGTGCGGGCGGTCAGCGCCTCGTGGACGGCCCCCTCGTCGGCGGCCTGGTCCTCGGTGGAGAGGTAGGGGGCGTCCGCGAGCTCGGCGATGAACTCCTCGGCCTCGGCGGCGGCCTCACCGGTCACCTCGCGCTCGTAGGCGTCCAGGCCGCCGGGGGCCGCGGTGGTGGCGAAGTCGGCGAGCGCGGCCTCCTCGCGGGCGGCCTCGCGCTGGGCGATGGTGGCCAGCTCGGGCGCCCCGCCCCCGGCGCGCAGCCCGGCGACGAGCAGCCCGCGGGTGGCGGACGAGGCGTGCACGGCGCGCGCCAGGTCGGGCAGGGCGTCCCCGGTGGGGTCGGCGGCCCGCTCGGGGCGGGAGCGGCTGACGGAGCGGAAGACGGCGTCCAGTTCGTCGATGGCCGCGGTGTAGGTCTCGTATGTCTCCAGGGCGGTGCTGCCGCCCTCCAGCGCCAGCTCCCTGGCCTCCGGCAGCCCGGTCAGCAGCTCGTGCACGGACTCCCCCGCCTCGTCCGGGAGTTGGGACACGGCGCGGTCGGTGCGTTCCCTGGCCTCCGTGCCGAGCGCGGCGTCGAGGGTCTCGGGGTCGCCGGCGGTGGCGGCCACGACCAGGGCCTCCCGCTCGTCGGCCAGCAGGTGGGAGAGGGTCATGGCGCGGCGGCCCAGCTCGGAGTCCTCGGTGAGCTGCCTGGCGCCCTCCAGGTCGGTGTACGCCCCGTGCACCGCGGGCACCCCCGCGGCGGCCACGGCCGCGCCGGTCAGCAGCACGCCGGCGAGCAGCCTGCTTCGCACCCGCACACGCCGCCTGCGCGCGGCGTGGGACCTGGTGCCTGACGGTGCGGAAGGAGACGGATCGGCAGGGTCGTGCAGTCTCTTCTTCCGCACCTGTGCTCGCATTCTCGTCACGTGGGCACCGACCTTGCCAGCGCCGGCGGCACCCATGGGCCGACTCCCTCCGGCCTTACCCGAAGGAGTGAACAACACCCGGGAGTTGGCGGACAACCCGCCACTCCGGCCCCGCACAGGGGGAGCACGCAACGGACTGGAATTCCGCCCCCGCCCCTGGCAAGATCTCCAACCCGGCTGGAGAAGTACCCGGAGGAACCACCGCATTCGCTGACAATTACCAGCTTACGGCAGAGTGATCACCATGCGCACCCAGTCAGCGACCGTGCCCGGCTCCCCGGACCACCCGAACGAGGACTATGCCGCCACGGCGGTGCCCGCCGCCGGCCGGGGCGGGGCGCTGGTGGTGCTCGACGGGGTGACCGCCCCGGCGGGACCCACCGGGTGCGGGCACGGGGTGGCGTGGTTCGCCGCACGGCTGGGCGGCACCCTGCTCGAACTCGCCGGTTCCCGGCGGGAGGCGTCCCTCACCGAGTGCCTGGCCCTGGCCATCTCCCGTACGGCGGACGCCCATCGGCCGACATGTGACCTTTCTCACCCGCGCACCCCCCAGTCCACCGTCGTCTGCGCACGCTGGGACGACGCCGCCGTCGAGTATCTGGTGCTCTCCGACTCGGCGTTGCTCGTCGAGGCGCCGGACGGGACGGTGCGGACCGTGCTCGACCACCGCCTCGACGACCTGCGCCCGGCGGCCAGGCGCCTGCCGCCCGGCGAGCGCGCCGCGTTCATCGAGGGGATGCGGAACGCGCCGGGCGGCTTCTTCACCGCGGCGGCCGACCCGGCGGCGGCGGAGCTCGCGGTGACCGGCGCGGTGACGCGCGACCAGGCGCGTTCGCTGGCGGCCGTGACGGACGGACTCGGCCGCTGGGTCGAGACGTTCCGCCTCGGCGGCTGGCCCGAGTTGTTCGCCGCGCTGGCGGGCAGGGGCCCCGGCGCGGCCATCGCCGAGGTGCGCGCGGCCGCGGCGGCCGACCCCGACGGGGCGGCGTTCCCCCGCGGCAAGGCCCACGACGACGCGACCGCCGTCCTGGTCGAGCTGTAGCGCCGGGCCGCCCCCGCGCCGCCCGCGGCCGAAACCGCCGGGTGGCCGCGCGAAGATGTCCGCATGGCCCACACCTTCTCCCCAGGCTCAACCGGCCCCTCGGACCGGTCCGGAAGCGCCGGCGCGGACGACGGCTCGCGCCCCGTCGTGCTCGACCGCAGGGAGGGTCCCCACGGCGAGGTGGTGCTGCGCCGCCACAGCGGGCTGTTCCAGATCATCGCCAACGGCTGCTTCCTCATGGACACCTCGGACGGCCGCTCGGAACGCCTCCTGGTCACCGCCGCCCGCGACGCCCTCGACGCGCGCCCCTCGCCCGCGCTGCTGATCGGCGGCCTCGGCGTGGGCTTCTCGCTGGCCGAGGCCGCGGCCGATCCGCGCTGGGGCCGCGTCACCGTCGTGGAGCGCGAGCGGGCCGTCATCGACTGGCACCGGGACGGGCCACTGGCCGCGTTCACCTCGGACGCCCTGGCCGACCCCCGCGCCGAACTGGTCGCCGACGACCTGCTCGCCCACCTGCGGACCGCGGCCGGCCGCTACGACGCGCTCTGCCTCGACATCGACAACGGGCCCGACTGGACCGTGACTGCGGACAACGATGGCCTCTACTCGCCCGCGGGGCTCGCCCTGTGCCGCGACGCCCTCACCCCCGGCGGCGTGCTGGCCGTCTGGTCCGCCCGCCCTTCCGATGCTTTCCCCCGCGATCTCCGTGATGCCGGTTTCACCAGCGTTCGCACCAGAGAAGTACCGGTCGTCCGGGGCGTTCCCGACGTGCTGTTTCTCGCCAGCCATCATCTCGCCAGGCAGTCCGCATAGCCGACGGTTGTTTATCGGCTCTACGCTGCTGGAGTGCTCATCAGCACAGGATCAGCACAACGACAGCCAGAACCAGCCGACTGGCACCAGGACGAATCCCGGGGGCGGGATACATGAATCAAACAGAAATCAGGACACCAACGATGGATCGGAACCATCAGGACAAGGCGCCGTCACCCCATGGCCACTCCGACCCCACACCCCAGGAACGGGCCGGACACCACAACGCCACGGTGACCACGCCCGGCGCCCAGCGGCGCGTCCTGGTCGTCGAGGACGACCCGACCATCGTCGAGGCGATCGCCGCGCGACTGCGCGCCGAGGGCTTCCTCGTGCAGACCGCGGCCGACGGCCCCGCGGCGGTGGAGACCGCGGCCGCCTGGCACCCCGACCTGCTCATCCTCGACGTGATGCTGCCGGGCTTCGACGGGCTGGAGGTGTGCCGCCGCGTCCAGGCCCAACGCCCGGTTCCCGTGCTGATGCTGACGGCCCGGGACGACGAGACGGACATGCTGGTCGGCCTCGGCGTGGGTGCCGACGACTACATGACCAAGCCGTTCTCCATGCGCGAGCTGGTCGCCCGCTCGCACGTGCTGCTGCGCAGGATAGAACGGGCCGCGGTCGCCGCGACCACGCCTCGCCCCGGCAGCGTGCGCCTGGGCGACCTGGAGATCGACCGCACCCAGCGGCGGGTCAGAGCGGCGGGGAAGGACATCCACCTCACCCCCACCGAGTTCGACCTGCTGATGTGCCTGGCCCGTTCGCCGCGCGCCGTCCTCACCCGCGAGCAGCTGCTCGCCGAGGTGTGGGACTGGGCCGACGCCTCGGGGACCAGGACGGTCGACAGCCATGTCAAGGCGCTGCGGCGGAAGATCGGCGCGGAGCGCATCCGCACCGTTCACGGCGTCGGGTACGCGCTGGAGACACCGCCCGGTTTCGCGGGCGAGAGTGCCGCAAGGAGCCAGGCGCCCAACGAGGTCTGAGGTGTCCGAGCTGATCAGGCATTCCCTGGTGCGCAGGGTTTGGCCCATGATGTGGCGCGTGCTGCGCCCGCTCGATCCATTCCGCTCGGTGAAGGCCGCGCTCGGCTGCCTGGTGATCATCTCGGTCGCGATCACGACCCTGCTGATCCTGATGGCCTACCGCTCCGACATCGGGCTGCAAGTGATCGCCATGATCGCGATCATCGCCTCGCTGCTGGTCACCCAGTTCGTCGCGCACAGCCTCGCCGCGCCCGTGCTGGAGATGACCTCCGCGGCACGGGCGATGGCCAGGGGCGACTACGGTCGCCGGGTCCGGGTGGCCCGCCGCGACGAACTCGGGGACCTGGCCCTGGCGTTCAACCGCATGGCCGCCGACCTCCAGGCGGCCGACCAGCACCGCAAGGAGCTGATCGCCAATGTCTCGCACGAGCTGCGCACCCCCATCGCGGGGCTGCGCGCCGTGCTGGAGAACGTGGTCGACGGCGTCTCCGAGGCCGATCCGGAGACCATGAAGACCGCGCTGCGCTCCACCGAGCGCCTCGGCCGCCTGGTCGAGCAGCTCCTCGACCTGTCCCGCCTGGAGAACGGCGCCGTGCCGCTCCAGCCGCGCGGCTTCCAGGTGGAGCCGTACCTCGCGGCCGTGCTGAACGACGCGACCGTGGCCCTGCGCCGGGGCCATGCCCGCACCGACGTGCGGTTCCGGCTCGACGTGACCCCGGTCGGCCTCAGGGCGCACGCCGACCCCGAGCGCCTGGACCAGGTGGTCACCAATCTGGTGGACAACGCCGTCAAGCACAGCCCGCGGGGCGGCCAGGTCACCGTCGTGGCCAGGGCGGGCCACCACGCCGGCGCCCTGGTCCTGGAGGTCCTGGACGAGGGACCCGGCATCCCGCAGTCCCAGCGCGAGCTGGTCTTCGAGCGCTTCGGCCGTGGCACCACCAACGGGGTCACTCCGAGTGACGGCGGAACGGGTCTCGGCCTGGCGATCGCCCGCTGGGCGGTGGATCTGCACGGCGGAACGATCGGGGTGGCGGAATCTCGTCGCGGCTGCCGGATCCGGCTCACGCTTCCAGGTAACGCCCAGGCAAACAGTTGACGTAGGGTCGCCCGGAGGCGGGGGCCGTCCGCGCGCCGGACACCGGCCGTGGGCCCAGGTGGCCGCGGGCCTCGCGCTGCCCGCGCCCCATCGGCGCAGCTCCGCGGCGGTCGCGACCGGTCATTACCATGTGGTTACTGTTTTGCGCCGAACCTGATGCATTTCCCGGGGCAACGTGACCTGAAACCCCCAAATGAATGTGGTGTAGGCCACGACTGGTGGATCAGGACTGCGCCGGACCCCGTAAGGGGCGTAGCCTTGATTTCCGCTGTCCATCACCATTGCGGAGCGGAAGAGGGCGGTTGCCGCCGTGTCGCCACAGTCCCCGAACACACCGAGTGCCGAGACCGACCCAGGAGCAGCTCAGAGCGCTGCCACGGGCTTCGGCGCCAACGAATGGCTCGTCGACGAGATCTATCAGCAGTACCTCCAGGACCCGAACTCCGTGGACCGTGCCTGGTGGGACTTCTTCGCCGACTACAAGCCGGGCAGCGGCGGCGACGCCGCGGCGGCGGGCCCGGGGCCGAACGGCTCAGCGGCCGTAGCGCCCCGGAAGGCCGAGGCCCACCCGGCCTCCGCCGTGTCGACGTCGGCC
>NZ_LAVK01000385.1 GCF_001083795.1 Streptomyces sp. SBT349 | reverse complement strand
GTCGGCGCTCAACCCGGTGCAGCGGGTCGGCGACCAGATAGCCGAGGCGCTGCTGGTGCACGACCGCGCGCTGTCCACGGCGACGGCCCGGGCCCGCGCGGTGGATCTGCACGGCGGGACGGGGGGCCGGATCCGGAGCAGCGCGGCATCGCCCTGCACAACCTGGCCGTGCTCGCCCACGCCACCGTCCTCGAAGGCCGCGAGACGGAGGTCCCGCCCGGCAGGAGCCAGTGGGAACGCGCCTACGCCGCCTGGCGCCTGGCGCTGGACGACGACGCGGGCTGGCGCCTGCTCGACGGCCGCATCCGTGAGCTCGGCGACCCCCGGCTGCGCGCCGTCTCGGCCGCCGCCGTCCGCGAGGCGCTGCCGCGGGTTCTGCTCACGATCCACGCGGCGGAGGCCGTCCGCGCGGCCCGGGTCAGGGGCGGCGACGCCGCCGCGCGCCAGCATGTCGCCGTCATGAAGGGGTTCGTCCGGGACTCCACGGTCAAGGCGGTTCTCGCCGAGGCCACCGCGCCGGTCGCCTCCGCCGTCAGGCTGCGGATCGACACCGCGGCGGGGCCGGGCGAGGCGCCGGGGGTGCTGATCCGCGCGGCCGGCGCGCTGGTCGACGACTCCGAGGCGGACCTGCGGGTGCTGCGCGTCGTCCTGGGCGCGAAGGACCCCGTGGCGGCGGGCGCGGCGGACGCCGTCGCGTCCGCCGTCCATGTGCGGGCGGTCGCGTGCGTCAACAAGAAGGCGCAGGACGAGTCCGCCGTGGGCGACCCCGACCTCACCGCGGCCCTCGACCGGCTGCGGGCGGCCCAGCGCCTCGCCGCCAGCGGGCATGTCCGCGTTCCGATCGAGCGGGACCTCGGGGTGCTGCTGGCCAACGTCCTGATGCTCTCGTGCACGGAGGCGGTGCGGAACGCCGAGGCCGCGCCCAGGGCCGGGGTCCGGCACGCCGACCGGCTGCTCTCCGACGCGGAGCCCCGCCTGGACGAGCTCAGGGAACTCCGCCTGAACGCCGAGGACTACGCCAAGGTCCGCGACACGGTGGCTGCGGCGGCCTGCCAGGCGCTCGCGGGCTACTTCAACGCCACCGGCGACGTCGCCCCGGCCATCGCCGGGTACCGCAGGGCGCTGACGGTGGCGGTGAGCGCCGAGGGCCGGTCGGTGATCCAGCAGAACATCGACACGCTCGCCGCGGCGGTGCCGTCCCACCTGCCGTCGGAGTGGTGGGACGGCGCGGCCTCCGCGACGGGCAGCTGCCGCCGGTGCGGCCGGAGGGAGTTCATGCCCGAGGACGGCTACCCCTACTGCGACATCTGCGTGGCCACGGGTGCGCGGGGCGGGGGTGGCGGCAGGGAGGTCTCCCCGGTGGCCGCGACGGCCGGATGCCTCGTCGTCCTGGCGGGGATCGTCGCGTTGCTCGTGGTCCTCCTGACCGGCTGACCCGGCCCCGTTCCGTTCTGATCCGTTCCGTTCTGACCCATTCCGTTCCGTTCCGATCCGGCCGTCAACTCCCGAAGAACGAGGTGTGATGTCACAGTTCCCGCCCGGGGCGGTCGCGCTCGACGCCCGCGCGCTGGCCGAAGTAGCCACCGCCGCCTGGAGACTGCACAACAAGGTCGTCGCGTCGGTCGGCGAGACGCCCCCCGGGGTGCGGTACCACTCGCAGGCGCTGGTGGACGCCCTCGCCGAGAGCGGCGTCCAGACGCGTTCCTACGACGGCACGGCGTTCGATCCCGGCCTGCGGATGCGGGTCCTGGCCTACCAGCCGACCCCGGGTCTGACGCGCGACGAGGTCATCGAGACCGTTCGCCCGGCCGTCTACCTGCACGGCGCGGCCATCGCGATGGGCGAGGTCATCGTCGGCACCCCACCGGAGGACGAGCCGGGCGGCCAGGACGAGCCGCGGAGCCAGGAGAACCAGCAGAGCCAGGAGAGCCCGCAGAGCCAGGAGAGCCCGCAGAGCCCGCAGAGCCCGCAGAGCCCGCAGAGCCAGGAGAGCGAGGACGCGGAGCGGTGACGCGCACGACCATCGACATCGGAATCGACCTCGGGACCACCAACAGCGCGGTCGCCGTGCTGCACGACGTGCGGGCCGAGGTGATCAAGAACAACGACGGGGACGAGACCACCCCCTCCGCCGTCTGGATCGACCGCAGGGACCGCCTCTACGTGGGCCGGGCGGCCCGGGACCGCGCCGAGCGCGACCCGGAGAACACCTGTCTGGAATTCAAGCTGCGGATGGGAACGGCGGGGCAGGACAAGGTCTTTCCCGCCTCGGGCCGCACCCTCACCCCCGAACAGCTCTCCGCGGAGGTCCTCACCTCGCTGCGCACGGACGTCACCACCCGCCTCGACGAGGAGGTCCGCGCGGCGGTGATCACCGTGCCCGCCGCGTTCGGCCTCGGCCCGTGCGAGGCCACCCAACGCGCCGCGCGCCTCGCCGGGCTGACGTTCACGCGCCTGCTCCAGGAGCCGGCCGCGGCGGCCCACGCCTACGGCTTCCAGGCCACGGACGAGAACGCGATGTGGCTGGTCTACGATTTCGGCGGCGGCACGTTCGACGCGGCCGTGATTCGGCTGCGGGACGGCGAGTTCTCCGTGGTCGGCCACCGCGGGGACAACTACCTGGGCGGCAAGCTCATCGACTGGCGCATCGTGGAGGAGCTGTTGATCCCGGCCGCCGCCCGGCAGGTGCCGGAACTGGCGGGGCTCGCCCGGGGCGACCGGCGCTGGCTCGGTGCCGTCTCCGCGCTCAAACAGGCGGCGGAGACCGCGAAGATCAGGCTCTCGCGCACCGCGACGGCCGACATCTTCGTGGAGCTGGCCGACGACCGGGGCCGGCGCTTCGAGTTCGACCACGAGCTGCGCCGCGAGGACGTGGAACGACTGGCCGAGCCGTTCGTCACCCGCTCGGTGAACCTGTGCCGCACGGCTCTTGAGGAGTTCGGCGTCGGCCCCGGTGACATCGAGAAGACCATCATGGTCGGCGGCCCGACCGCCATGCCGTTCCTCCGCGAGCGCCTGGCCGATCCCCGGGAGGGGCTCGGCATCCCGCTCGACTTCGGCCACGACCCGATGACCGTGGTCGCGCGCGGCGCCGCGATCTTCGCCGGGGCGCAGCCGCTCCCCGAGGATTGGGGCGCACCCGAGACGCCGCGCGCCGGGGCGTTCACCCTGCGCGCCGAGTATCCGCGCGTCAGCCCGGACATCGATCCGGTGGTGGTCGCCCGTGTGACGGGGCCCGACGGCGCGCCGACCGCCGGGCTCGCCGTGGAGCTGGTCAACGAGGGGTCGGACCCGCCGTGGCGCAGCGGCAGGATCTCCCTGTCCGAGCGCGGCGACTTCTCCAGCACGCTGCGGGCCGAGCGCGGCCGAAGGAACACGTTCCTCGTCCACCTCACCGACTCCTCCGGCACCCGCTGGCCCGTCACGCCCGACCGGCTGACCTACACGGTGGGCTCCTCGGAGGAGGAGCCGATGCTGACCCACGCCATCGGCGTCGCCCTCGCGGACAACCAGGTGCGCGGCCTGGTGGAACGCGGCGCGCGGCTGCCCGCGCGGCGCACGACGCCGTTGCGCACCACCGTCACCGTGGACCGGGGGCACGGCGGGGGCCTGATCCGCATCCCGGTCCTCGAGGGCGAACGGCCGCGCGCCGACCGCAACCGCACCATCGGCTCGATCGAGGTGGGCGCGGACCGGGTGAGCAGGACCGTTCCCGCGGGCAGCGAGGTGCAGCTCACGATCGAGATCGACGCCTCCAGGCTGGTGAAGGTCAGCGCCTTCGTGCCGCTGCTCGACGAGGCGTTCGAGACCACGGTCAGCCTGCTCAGCGAGCCGGGGGCCGAGGCGGGGGAGCTGGCGCGCGAGGCGGAGGCGGAACGCGCCAGGCTCGCGGAGCTGACCGTGCGCGGGCGGACCGTGGACAGCCCGGTGGCCGGGCTGCTGCTCCAGCGGATCGAGGACGAGGACCTGCTCGCCGAAGTGGACCGGGCGATCGTGGCCGCCCGCCAGGACCCGGCCGAGGCCGGGCTGGCCACCAGCCGCCTGCTGGACCTGCGGCTCGCCCTGGACGCGCTGGAGGGCGAGCTGGCCTGGCCGGAACTGGTACGCGAGGCCGAGGCGCTCATGGTGGAGGTCCGCGACCTGGTCGCCGCGCACGGCAGCGAGACGGACCGGGCCGATCTCCCCCTGTTCGAGCAGGACATCGCGCAGGCGGTCGACTCCCGCGACGCGGACCTGCTGCGCCAGCGGACGGAGCGGCTGCGGGAGCACGCGCTGCGGATCCTCGACCGCGCCGGCGTCCTGCAACCGCTGATCTTCGACAACCTGGCCCGCCACCAGGACGGCATGCGCCACCCGGGACGCGCCGCCCGCCTGATCGCGGACGGCAGGCGGGCTCGCGACGAGGGGGCGCAGGAGCGCCTGCGCTCGATCAACATCGAGCTCCAGACGCTCCTTCCCGAGGCCCCGCCGCCCCCGGTCCTCGGCTCCGGCTCCACCGTCCAGGGCCGCTGAGCGCGGGCGGCGTGGGTGCGGTGCGGTGCGGTGTGGGGGCGGGGTGGGGGCGGTGCGGTGCGGTGCGGGGTTTCCGGGCTCGGCCGCCCTCGCCCTCGCCCTGGCCCTCGACCTCAGGCGGACATGAAGTCCAGCACCAGCCGGGCGGTGTCAGCGGGGCGTTCCAGGTTCGGCAGGTGCCCGGCCCAGGGCAGCTCCGTGTGGCGGGCGCCGCCGACGACCTTCGGCAGCCCGGCCGCGATCTCCCGGAAGTCGGGGAGGTCGTGGGCCCCCGAGACGGCGAGCGTGCGGGCGGTGATGGCTCCCAGGTCGAACGCGGCGGGGAGCGCGTCGACGTCCTCCCCCGCCAACTGGACCTCGAACGCGCGCCGTTGCATCAGGCGGACCATGGCCCTGGTGTTGCCGTCCGCCTCGGGGCCGAGCCAGGTGCTGACGTTCAGCTCGACCGCGCCCTCCAGGTCGCCCGCCTCGATGAGCGCCGTCTCCCGCTCGTCGAAGTCACGCAGCGTGGCCGAGGGTTCGTGCGTGGGGGAGGCGGTGTTGAGCAGGGCCAGTGACCTGACGCGTTCCGGCCACCGGGCCGCCAGCTCCAGCGCGACCTTCCCACCGAAGGACGAGGCCACGACGGCGGTCTCCGCGATGTCCAGCTCGTCGAGCAGCGCGTGGACGTCGTCGGCGTCGCGGTAGGGCACGTCGGCCGCGGGGGTGTCGCCATGGCCGCGGAAGTCGCAGCGTATGACGCGGAATCCGGCGTCCAGCAGGATCCGCCACTGGGGATCCCACATCCTGCGGTCGCAGACCGAGGAGTGCAGCAGAAGCAGCGCGGGGCCCTTCACGGCGTGGTCGTAGTCGTGGGAGAGGAGTGGGAGGGGCACGCGGTGACCCTACAACTAAAGTTGACCTTCGGCGGGGGGAATTCTAGACCTTCGTCAGCTGTGCGGTGCCCCTCTCCTCACCTACCGTGATCGCATGAGGTCAAGCGAGACAACAACGGGGGAGACGGGGGTCACGGTGGGGACGGCGAAGACCACGGAGCTCGGCCTGTCCCTCGTCGACCGGCTGCTGATCATCGTCGGCGCGCCCGTGCTGGGGGCGCTGCTGGGGATCGTGCTGCCGTCCGTGGCCGAGTGGGCGGCGGACCGGCCATGGCTGCCGGTGCCGGGGCCGTTCGAGGTGATCGCGTCCTTCGAGGGCCGGTGGGTCGCCATCGCGCTGGGCGGGGCGGGACTGCTGCTGGGCCTGGTGGGCGCGGCGTTCATCGTCGCGTCCTGTCTGAAGGTGACGCTGTCCGACCAGGAGATACGGGTGGAGAAGGACAGCAGGACCCGCATTTTCGCCCGGCAGGACGTCGGCACGGTGTTCATGGACGGCAAGCAGCTGGTGATCCTCGACCGGGAGACACGCCAGCTGATGCGCGAGGCGTACGAGGGCCGGGCCGGGGACCTGGCGTGCGGCTTCGGCGGCCACGGCTACCCGTGGGCCGAAGGGGGCGATCCCTACGAGGAGTTGTACCGGCGCTGGGTGCCCGACCATCCGGATCTGCCGCCCGCGGCGAACGCGGTGCTGAAGGCGAGGGAGAAGGCGCTGGAGAAGAAACAGCGCGATGACGTGACGGAGTTGGGGGAGGAGGTGCAGAAGCTGGGCTTCGTCGTCCGCGACAGGTCGTCAAGGCAGTACTGGCGTCCACTTGCGGGCCGCTGAGCGGGGAATACTCCCGGCATGTCGGTGAACGGAACAGACGCGTACCTGGGCATCAAGGACCTGCCACCTCTGGTGGCGCGAGCGGTGAAGGTGGCCCGGGGACAGGGGTTCGCCTTCTCCTGCCGCCCCGAGCAGGGACGGCTGCTGCATGCCCTGGCGGGCGGCGCGTCCAGTTCCATCGGCGAGACCGGTACCGGGTGCGGGGTGGGCCTGGCCTGGCTCACCTCGGGGGCGGGTCCCGGCGTGCGGCTGATCAGCGTGGAGCGGGAGCCCGAGCTGGCGCAGGTGGCGAGCGAGGTGTTCGCGGACGAGCCGCGGGTCACCGTGGTGCGGGGGGAGTGGCGGGAGATCGGGGAGCACGGGGCGGTTGGCCTGCTGGGGGTCGGCCTGTCTCTTTTTAACATCTCCGAGCCCACCAGAATAAAGCGAATATCGTATGCCGGCTTTTGCTTTAAAAAAAAAAAA
>NZ_LAVK01000384.1 GCF_001083795.1 Streptomyces sp. SBT349 | reverse complement strand
CCCCCGGCGACCACGACCTCCGCCACTCCCCGCGCTACCCGCTCGACCGGCCGCGGATCTGGGGCGGGGTCCCGCGGCGGAACATCAGGTTCACCGGCCGCGAGGAGACGCTGCAACGCGTCTACGACCAGCTCCAGAACGCCGAGCCGGGCGCCGCCGTGGTGACGCTGCTCGGGCTCTCGGGCGTCGGGAAGACCCAGATCGGCGCCGAGTACGTGTACCGCTTCGGCTCCGAGTACGACGTGGTGTGGTGGGTGCCCGCCGACCAGCGGGGAACGCTGCGGCAGCGGCTCGCCGAGCTCGCGCCGGCGCTCGGCCTCGTGACCGGGCCCGGCTACGGGGAACGGCTGCGGGCGGTCGCGGCGGCGCTGCGGCGCGGGGAGCCGCACGCGCGCTGGCTGGTGGTGATGGACGGCGCGGACGACCCCGGGCCCATCGCGGACCTGCTGCCCGCGGGCCCGGGGCATGTGGTCATCACCTCGCAGAACCGCGGCTGGGCCGAGTACAACACCGCCGTCCACGAGGTGCAGGTCTACAGCCGTGAGGAATCGGTCGCGTTCATGCGTCGCCGCGCTCCCCGGCTCGGAGCCGAGGAGGCGGACCGGCTCGCCGACGCGCTCGGCGATCTGCCGCTGGCGCTCGACCAGACCGCCGGGTGGCTGAACGACTCCGCCATACCGGTCGACGACTACATCGTCCTGCTGGCCGGGGGCCCCGGCCTGACCACCGGGCCGGCGTCGGGGCTGCGGGTGGCGGACGACTACCCCAGGACCTACTTCAGCGCGTTCTCGATGCTGCTCGACCAGCTCCGCGAGACGGTGCCCCTGGCCGTCGATCTGCTGCGGCTGTGCGCGCACTTCGCGCCCGGCGCCATCCCCGTCGAGCTCGTCCGCGGCATCCCGGACAGCGAGATGCCGGATGAACTGCGGGCGGTCATGTCCGACGCCTGGTCCTGGTCCACGGCCATCGGCAAGCTCGTCCAGTACTCGGTGATCCGCTGGGAGGAAGGCCCCGAGCGATCGCTCTCGCGGATGGGCGGGCACATCCACCTGCACCCGCTGGTGCACCTGACCGTGCGGTACGGCCTCGGTGGGAACGAACGCCGCGTGTTCTCCCGGGCCGCGCGCCGCGCGCTGACGGCGGCCAACCCGGGGCGGCCCTCGGACCCGGGACGCTGGCCGCGGTTCGCCAGGATCGTGCCCCACCTGGACGCCTCCGGCGCGCTGACCAGCGGCGACGCCGACACGCACCGGCTGATCCTCCACTGCCTGAGCTATCTGAACCACGCCGGCGAGTACACGACGGGGGCCCAGCTCGCCGAACGCGCCACGCGCGCGTGGCGGCGGACGTTCGGCGAGGACGACCCCCGCGTGTGGGACCTGATGTCGCAGCTCGCCACGTTGCGCCGCGCGACCGGGGCGTACGCCGAGAGCGAACGCGTCGACCGGACGGTCATCGAGCGCCTCGGCGCCCTGCGCGGCCCCCGGGACCTGACCGTGCTGCGGGCCGAGGAGGGACTGAGCGCGGACCTGTGCGGCCTCGCGCAGTACGGCGAGTCGCTGCGCGTGATCCGCGGCGTGCTCGACAGCTATCTGGAACAGGTCGGCGAACGGCACACGCGGACCCTCAACGCCCGGCACAACCTCGCCGCCTCGCTGCGGCTGCTCGGCCGCTGCGCCGAGGCCCTGGCGACGGATCTGCGCAACCTCGCCGCCCGCACCGAACTCCACGGGGAACGCGACGGGCTGACGCTGACCTCGGCCAACGCGGTCGCGCTCGACCTGCGGTTGCTCGGGCGGTACCGGGAGGCGCTGACGGTCCTCGGGCCCACCGTCGGCGACCACCGCGACGTGCTGGGGCCGGACCACCCGCAGACGCTCACCGCCGAGCTGAACCGGGCGATGTGCCTGCTGGGCGCCGGTGACGCGCCGGAGGCGCACGGCCTGCTGGCCGCGCTGCTGGAGCGCGCGGAGCGCGTGACCGGCGACTCCGCGCCCCTGACGCTGACCATCGCGACCTGTTACGCCTCCGTGCACCGGGACCACGGCGACCTGGACCAGGCGCGCGCCGTGGGGGAACGCGCCATGAACCACTACGCGCTCATGCTCGGCGCCGCCCATCCCTTCGCCGTGGGCACGGCCGCCAACCACGCGCTGCTGCTGCGGGTGGCGGGGGAGTGGGCGGAGTCGTCCGCGCTCAACGAGTCGTGCCTGCGGGACATGGGCCGCGCGCTGGGCCCCGACCACCCCTGGACGCTGGGGATCGCGCTCAACGCCGCCGTCGCGCGGAGCATGGACGGCGATGTCGCGGGCGCCGCGGCGCTCGGCCGCGACACCCGCGTCCGGGCCGACGCGGCGCTCGGCCCCGCCCACCCGCTCTCGCTCTCCGTCCGCGTCGTCCTCGCCGCCGACCTGCGCGCCCTCGGCGAGGACGGGGAGGCGGAGGCGGTGGAGCGCGAGGCGCTGACCGGCCTCACCGCGACCTTCGGCGAGGAGCACCCGCTGCCCGCCGCCGCCCGCCTCCGCCTCCGCCCCTCCTGGGACTTCGAGCCGCCGGTCCTCTGACCGCCCCGGCCCGTCGCGCCGGGCGCCTCAGCCGTCCCGGTCGCTCTCCTCCGCGGGCGGCAACGCCTGGAGGCGCGGGAGGAGTTGGGCGGTCAGCAGCGTGGCGAGCGCCGACGTGTCCGCGCCCGACGCGCCGTCGGTGCTGATCACCACCGGCCGCGGCGCCTTCCCGGCCAGCTCGGCGCCCACTTCGAGGCGGCGGCGGGCCAACTCGTACTGGAGCACCGCCCGGTTGTCCCGGTACGCCTGCGCCAGACGCCGCTGGGCGCGCGCCTCGTTCTCCGCGGCGATCAGGCCGCTGCGCCCGCCCGTCTCGATCTCGAACCGCACGCGCTGCGCGTTCGTCTCCTGCTCTTCGAGGAGCTGGGCCACCTCCTCGCGCGCCCTGTTGAGCGCCGCCTTGACCTCCACGATGCGCGCGTCACGGACCTTCTTGGCCCGTTCGATGTCCATCTGGAGGCTGTCGATGCGGCGCTTGCGCGTCAGCGCCCACTCCTGGTCGTACGCGGTGCGCTCCTTCGCGACCCGCTCCCGCGTGGCGAGGTGCTGCTGGTACTGCGCGGGCAGCTGCACATCGGGGATGTTGCAGCCGGTGATGCGCACGCCGTAGTGCGACAGCTGCCGGTTGAGGAGGGCCTGCATGTCGCCGACGTCGGAGCCGCGCAGGTCGTAGGCGCGCTCGGTCGGCACCTGGCGGGCGCGCTGACGGATCGCGTCCTGAACGGCGTTGGACAGGACGAGGTCGAAGTTGCCCGCGCCGATGGTCCGGACGAACAGCACCGCGTCCGTGATGCGGAACTTCAGGAAGAACTCGATCGACCGCAGCGGCACGTTCTCCCGCGTCGGGCAGGCCATCACCGGTGCGGAGTACGGGATTTCGGTCGCCGTGTCCACCACGAAGGCCACGCGCGACCACGGGTGCCACAGGTAGTGGCGGCCCGCGTCGAGCGTGCGCGCCAGGGCGCCGTAGCGGGTGAGGACGCCGTTGGTGCCCTGCTCGATCTCCACGATCGAGGAGCGCCACCACCACAACCCGCCGCCCAGCAGGGCGAGAACGCCCAGCGCGTAGGACAGCCCGGCCAGCGCGCCATAGGCGGTGTCCCCGGCGCCGTCCGCGTCCGCCTCCCTCAGCGAGAGCATCACGCCGGTGAACACGGCGAAGGCGCCGAGCCACAGCGGCAGCATCCACCACAGCCGGCGGCGGTGCTTGGGGATGATGACCGGGATCAGCGTCCCGGCCTCGCCGCCGCGCAGCAGCTGCGCGACATCGCTCCAGGGCGCCACCGACTCCGAGATGACCGACCTGCGGTGCGTGCGTACGGTACTCATCGGCCCGCCTCCTCGTCGGCGTCGGAGCCCAGGGAGGGCGCCGCGGCGGGAACGGTCGGCCGTTCCGCCTCCAGCAGGGCGTTGATCTCCGTCTGGCGCGCCGCGATCCGTTCCACCACCTCCCGCAACCGCGTCCTCACCTCGGCCATGTCGGCGTCCGAGAACAGCTCGGTGCCGCGTTCCCCGACCAACTCCCGTGCCAGGCGCAGGAAGTCGACACCGGCGGCGCCGTCCGCCTCCCGGTCGCCGCCGATGCGCACCAGCCGCGGCAGGTGGTCCGCCACCCGCTCCAGCGTGTCCAGCACCTGCTGCTGGTAGCGGTATTCGAGGATCTCCGGCGCCTCCGCCGCCGTCACCGCGCGGATGTCCAGCGCCTGCGCCTCCAGCAGCGCCGCGTTGGCCCGCGCCTCGGACTCCGCCTGCACATAGCGCTGCCGCGCCAGTGCCTCGGCCCGGTTGGTCTCCCGCTCGACGGCCGTGTCCATCTGCGCCTGGTACTGGGCGATGTCGGCCTGGATCGCGGACAGCGTCTCCTGCCGCGTCGCCAACTCCTTGATCAGGTCGCCCTCGTCCTGCTCCTTGCGCAACTGGAGCGCGTACTCGTGCGTGTACGCCTCCTTCGCCACGCGCACCATCTCCGGCGCGGCCAGGTCCATCCGGTAGCCGCGGTCCGAGGGCTCGGCGTGGGTGATGTTGGCGTTGGTGAGCATCACCGCGGGCTGGAACTGGTGGTTGAGCTGTTCGAGCAGCCGCCCGGTGTCCTCGCCGACCATGTTGTAGATCCCCGCGGCCTCCTGCTCGTAGATGAGGCTGCGGATCGTCTCGCTGACCGCGTTGTTCAGCTTCTCCTCGAACCCGCGCACCGCGCCCAGGGTGTAGACGAACTCCACCGGGTCGTTGATGCGGAACTGGATGAACAGGTCGATCGACGCCTTCACCCCGCCCTTCGTGGGCGCCTCCCGCACCGGGGCGTTGAACGGGTACTCGCGTGTCGTGTTGAGGATGTACGACACCCGCTTCCACGGGTTGAGCAGGATCACCCGGCCGGGGCCGACCACCTGCTCCAGCTTGCCGAAGCGCGAGATCAGCGCCTGGCAGCCGTCCGGCACCATCACCATGCCCTGCCGCCACCAGACGAAGACCGCGGCCAGCAGCGCCAGCACCCAACTGTGCACGCCCAGCAGCGGGTTGGTCAGCACCTCACCCCCGGCCGCCGCCACCGCGGTCGCTCCCACCGCGACCAGCACCAGCAGCAGCAGGACCGGCAGCATGCTCACGAACGACCGGCCGCGCGGCAGCACCATCGGGCAGATGGCGTGCACCGGGCGCAGCCCGTCGCGGCGCTGCTCGCTGCGGTTGAGCGCCTCGCCCGCGTCGTCCAGCGCGACGGTCTTCTGCTCCATCACCGTGTCGATGCCGTCGCCCTGCTCGCGGGCGGCGGGGAAGTCGGCGGCGTCCATGCCGTCGCCGATGCCGTCGGTCCCGCCACCGGTCGCGCTGCCGGTCCCGCTGCCGCGGTCGCTCTGTCCGCCTTGCCTGTCTTGTCGGCCTTGTCCGCCCAGGCGGGAGCGGATCTCCTGCTCCGCCAGGGTGCGCGGGTCGCCCCCCTCGGCCACCGCCCGCGCCACTCTCCGCACACTCTGCGTCGTACGCGCCATGTTCCCCCCTGCGTCGTCGTGCGCTCTGTAGTGGTGTTTATCCCATCCCTGGGGAAGCGAGACGGACAAGGGGGTGGTCACCGATCGTTACAGGCTTATGCCTTAACGGGCCGTGTGGTGTTTGGCGGTTGAAGGGCCGGGACACCCGAAGGAGGCAACAGCCGCACCACGAACGCAAGGAGGTAAAGCCATGCTGAGGGCCATCGGAGACATGTTCCGGGCCGTAGGCGGTGCTGTCGCCACGGTGGTGACGCTGCCGTTCCGCCTCGTCGCCCGCCTGTTCGGCGGCGCGTCCGACACGGCGCACGGGAGGCACTGAGGCGCCGTCGTCCGAGGCCGCTACTCCTTCTCCGCGCCGTCGTCGGAGGCGACTTGGCGCAGGGTACGGCCGGTGCGGGCGGAGCGGGCGCGGTTGGGGTCCGGGGTGCCGTCGTCGGAGGCGCGTTCGTCGTCCCGTTTGACCAGCAGCCACGCCTCGCCCCGCCCGTCCCCGCCGCTTCCGCGGCGGAACCGGGTCAGGGCGTAACCGCCGTGCAGCTTCCGCCCGTTGAGCACGAACGAGAGGTGACCGCGGTCCAGGTCGTCGGCGACCGGCCGGTCACCGACGTGCCGGTAGGTCCCCTCGTCCCAGATGATCACGGGGCCCGCGCCGTACTCGCCGCTGGCGATGACGCCCTCGAACTCCCGGTAGTCGAGCGGGTGATCCTCGGTGGGCATCGCGAGCCGCTTGTCGTGCGGATCGGTGGAGGGGCCCTTGGGGATCGCCCAGGACTTCAGGACGCCGTCGGCCTCCAGCCGGAAGTCGAAGTGCATGCTGCTGGCGTCGTGGAGCTGGACGACGAAACGGGGATCGCCCCCGGCCTCGCGGGCGCCCGCGCGGGGCTCGTCGGTGCGCGAGAAGTCCCGCTTGCCGCGGTAGGCGGCCAGCGCGTCGTCGTCCCCCTTCTTCTTCCTCGGGCTCACGTTTCTCATCGTGACA
Organism: Streptomyces sp. SBT349; assembly: GCF_001083795.1. Lineage (GTDB taxonomy): Bacteria > Actinomycetota > Actinomycetes > Streptomycetales > Streptomycetaceae > Streptomyces. The sequence continues at coordinate 284 of NZ_LAVK01000384.1, read as the reverse complement.
CCGTCTTGGTTGGGGCGCACCTGGGGCCTGCGGCCGGCTTGGCCGTGTGGCCGTTCGTGGCTGGGGCGGTTTCCGAGGCTTTACGCAGCCGCGTTGGGGCGAGCCTCTAAGATCGGGGGCCCTGATCGGGCACGTGCGGGCAGGTGCACAGCCTGCCCGATCCGCTGGCCAGCGTAAGGGCCCCCGATCTCTCGCCCCAACGCGGCTCCCGCCCAAAGCCTCTCCAACCGCGTGGGGGGTCCAGATCCCTCCGGGCCCTTTTTTGGTTCTTCGGCGCACTTGGA
>NZ_LAVK01000383.1 GCF_001083795.1 Streptomyces sp. SBT349 | reverse complement strand
CATATGCTGTTTTTTTTTTTTTTAAAGCAAAAGCCGGCATCCGATTTCGCCTTATTCTGGGGGCTCGGAGATGTTTATAAGAGCCAGCCCCCCCCCTGTCCCCGCCTGCCCCGCCTACTCCGTCGCCGACGGCGCCGCCACCGTGACCATGGGCAGACGCGCCCGCCCCGGGGCCGCCGGCGCCTCCACCTCCCGCTCCGCCGTGCCGAGCGACAGCCGTCGCATGATGGACCTCGTCGAACGCGCCCAGGGCGGCGAGGCCGAGGCGTTCGGCCGCCTCTACGACCACTACTCCGACACCGTCTACCGCTATATCTACTACCGCGTGGGAGGCCGGGCCACGGCCGAGGACCTCACCAGCGAGACGTTCCTGCGCGCCCTGCGCCGCATCGGCACCTTCACCTGGCAGGGCCGTGACTTCGGGGCCTGGCTGGTCACCATCGCCAGGAACCTGGTGGCCGACCACTTCAAGTCGAGCCGCTTCCGGCTCGAAGTGACCACCGGCGAGATGCTCGACGCGAACGAGGTGGAGCGCAGCCCCGAGGAGTCCGTCCTCGAATCCCTCGCCAACTCGGCGCTCCTGGACGCCGTTCGCAAGCTCAACCCGCAGCAGCAGGAGTGCGTCACCCTCCGGTTCCTCCAGGGCCTCTCCGTCGCGGAGACCGCCCGGGTCATGGGGAAGAACGAGGGCGCGATCAAGACGTTGCAATACCGGGCGGTCCGCACCCTGGCCCGGCTGCTCCCCGACGACGCACGCTGAACCGCGACACCGAGAGGGCGGGATGCACGGAATGTGAGTGCCTCCCGCCAATCAGTCACATAATCTGCCAGCCGTAACCCGAGTGCCCGTCCGCTCGTTGTCGCCAATTGGAAAGCACTGCGCTGGCTCCCCACCGCCGGGTCCTGCCACGGGTTCACCTCTTCGGGTGCACGTGGCCGGGGCCGGCAACTTCCATCCGACGTGGGGAGTCGTTCCTGTGACGAGAGGAGGTGCCGCCCGTGATCGGATCCATGTCGGCCAACCGCCGGGCCAACGCCTTCGCCCATCTCCTCGATGAGTCGCGGCTCGACGGGCCGGGACTCGACGAGGACGAGACGGCGGCGGCCCCGCCGGCGGCCGGGCGCGAGGGCCCGGATGACCGGGGGGAGCAGGGAGTCCTGCTGTCGGTCGTGGAGCGGCTGGCGGCCCTGCCGGGCCCCGAGCTCGCGGCCGGGACCAAGACGGCGCAGCGAGCCCAGCTGATCGCCGCGATGGAGTCGGCCCTCGCCGACGGCGGCAGTCCGGCCGAAGGCGCCCCGCGCGGCGGCCGGGTGCCGGGACAGCGGCGCTCGCGAAGCGCCAGGGGGACGCATCGGGCGGGCTCGGGCGGCGCCCTGGGCCGTCTCAGACCCACCACACGCCTCACCAAGGGGCTCGCGGCCGGCGGGCTGACCGTCGGGGTCGCCGCCGGCGCGTTCGGAGGCGTGTCCGCCGCCAGCACCGACGCGCTGCCGGGCGACACCCTCTACGGCTTCAAGCGCGGCATGGAGGACCTGCGCCTCGACTTCGCCGGCGGCGACATCGACCGCGGCCGGCTCTACCTGGACCACGCCTCCACCCGGCTGAACGAGGCGGGCCGCATGCTGGAGCGCGAGAGGTCGGGCCACCTCGACCACGAGGAGCTCGACGCCATCCGCAGGGCGCTCTCCAGCATGCGGGACGACGCCGCCGAGGGGCACCGGCTGCTCAGCCAGGCGTACGAGGCCGACGGGTCCATCGACCCCATCAGGTCCCTGTCCGCCTTCTCCGAGAGCCACCGGCAGACCTGGTCGCGGCTGCGCGACCGGCTGCCGGCCCCCCTGTGGGACGTCGGCGTCGAGGTCACCGACGTCTTCGACGCCATGGACGAGGAGATCGGCCCGCTCCAGTCGCTCCTGCCCGAGCGGCCGGAGAGCGCCGCGCCGGCCGACGAGGCCGACGGCGCCCCCACCCCGCGGCCGACGCACCACGACGGCGAGGGGCCCGCCTCGGCGTCCGCGCCGGGCGACGCGGCCGACCGCGACGAGACCGGCTCGGACCGCGCGAGCCCGCAGGAGCCGGCCGAGGCGGGCGACGGGCTGCTCGACAGCGGGCTCCTCCAGCCCGAGGCAGGGGAGAGCGAGAGGCCGGGCGCCCCCTCGCCGGGCCCCTCGGAAGGGGACCCGCTGCTGCCGGGCCCGGATGTCACCATCCCGCCCCTGGTGGACGACCTCCTGCCCGAGCTCGGCCTGGACGCGGGGGAGGAACGCTGACGCGGGTCGGTGTTCTCCTCGCCGCGGCCCGCGCCATCGGCTAGAAGAACACCGACCGCCGCGCCACCAGCAGCTTGTACAGGGTGTGCTGGATCGTCTCGCGCACCTGGTCGGTCAGCTGGAACATCAGCATGGGGTCCTCGGCCGCCTCCGCCGGACGGTCCCGGGTCTCGATCGGCTCGCCGAACTGGATCGTCCACTTCGTCGGCAGCGGGATCGCCCCGAGCGGCCCCAGCCAGGGGAACGTGGGGGTGAGCGGGAAGTACGGCAGATTCAGCAGGCGCGCCAGCGTCCGCGAGTTGCCCACCATCGGGTGGATCTCCTCCGCGCCCACGATGGAGCACGGCACGATGGGCACCCGCGCCCGCAGCGCCGTCGCGACGAATCCGCCCCTGCCGAACCGCTGGAGCTTGTACCGGTCCGCGAACGGCTTCCCTATCCCCTTGAACCCTTCCGGCATCACGCCCACCAGCTCGCCCCGCTCCAGGAGCTCCTGAGCGTCCTCCGCACAGGCCAGGGTGTGCCCGGCCTTCCTCGCCAGCTCGTTGATCACCGGAAGCTGGAAGACCAGGTCCGCGGCGAGCAGCCGCAGATGACGGTCGGCCGGATGCCGGTCCCGGACGGCGACCTGGAGCATCAGCCCGTCCCACGGCAGCGTCCCCGAGTGGTTGGCGACGATCAGCGCGCCACCCTCCTCGGGAACGTTCTCCATTCCCCGCACCTCGACCCTGAAGTACTTCTCGAAGAAGGGCCGCAGCACCGTCAGCAGCACCTCGTCGGTCAGGTCCCGGTCGTAGCCGAAGTCGTCGACCTCGTAGGCACCGGTGAGCCGGCGCCGCAGGAACGCGAACCCCCGGGCCAGCGCCTCGTCCAGGCCGCCGCCGTCCCGCGGTCCCGCCTCCTGCGCGTCCCGCTCCGCCTGCCGTTCCCCCGGCCGCTCCTCCGGCCGCTCCTCCGGCGGCTGGTCCACGGGCTCACGCGGTGCCTCGGCACGCGCCCGCCCGCGTCGTTCCTCCTCGTCGAACGGGATCACCTTGGCGTCAGCCACGGCGCAGTACCTCCTCGATCCGGTCGACCAGGCCGCCGACCGCCACCGGCGGCAGCGTCCCGGGGCCGTGCGTGGCGGCGAAGGCCGCGAACGTCTCGGCCGTCGTATAGGCCAGGGGGCCGCCCATCGCCTCGCGCAGCCGCGTCGTGCGCACCACCCGGCCGTGCATCAGGGACCGCAGCTGCTCGGCCGACACCCCGCCGATCCCGAACGCGCCCAGCGTGGAGCCCAGCCAGGGCGCCAGGGGCCGCAGCACCGGAACGGTCGGCCGCCCGATGCGCCGGGCGGCCTGCGACAGCAGGAGAACGCCGTCACCCGCCACGTTGAACGTGCCCTGGCCGAGCGCTCCCCGGCCCCCCGGCTCGGCGACGGCCCGGCCGAGCACCTCCAGAACGTCGTCCTCGTGCACGAACTGGAGGCGCGGGTCGTATCCGAGAACGGTGGGCAGCACGGGCAGCCGGAAGTAGGCGGCCAGCCGCGAATCCGCGGCCGGGCCCAGCACATGCGCGAAGCGCAGAACCGTTACCGCCACCTGGGGGCAGCGCCGGGCGAAGCCGCGCACATAGCCCTCGATCTCCGCGACATCCTGCGGGAAGCCGCCGGCGACCGGGGCCCTGGGCAGGGTGGTCTCGCTGAAGACCGCGGGGTCGCGGGCGGCCGTTCCGTAGATCTGCGTGCTGGACTTGACCACCACGCGGCGCAGCCCCGGGACCTTCTGGCAGGCGCCGAGGAGTTGGAGCGTGCCGAGGACGTTGACCTCCTTGACCGCGGCGCGACCGCCGCCGTCGGGGGCGGGGGTCCCGTGCACGTCCAGGTGCACCACCGTGTCCACGGCGTGCTCGGCCAGCACCGTCGCGATCGAGGGCTGCCTGATGTCCGCTCGGACGAAGTCCGCGTCGCCCAGCGGATGCACGGGGGGCCTGCTGTCCACGCCGACGACCCGGTCGACCTCCGGATCCCGCTGGATGTGACGCACGAAGCGCCCGCTGAGCTGTCGGGCGGCACCGGTCACCAGCACGGTCTTGCCCACGCGCCTCTCCCCTGCCGTGCGGAGGCCCTCCCGTCGAGGTGCGGACGGGAGGGCCGTTCAGCGGCGCTCGCTCACTTCTTGTTGCGGCGCTGGACGCGGGTGCGCTTCAGCAACTTGCGGTGCTTCTTCTTCGCCATCCGCTTGCGCCGCTTTTTGATGACAGAGCCCACGACTACCCTCGCTCACTTCGCTTACCCGGTGCGGGGCGTCCGAGCCCACACGACCTACATGCGACTCAGCCTACCGTTCACCGAGTGATACGGGTTAATCGAGGGGGCAACGGGCCCGCTTGGTGTTACGCGCTCTCCACTCCGACGAATGACTCTCGGAGGTACTCATGGACGGCCTGCTCGGGAACCCGGAAGGACCTTCCCACCCGGATCGCGGGCAGATGACCTGCGTGCACCAGTCGGTACACGGTCATCTTGGAGACTCGCATCACCGCGGCGACCTCCGCCACGGTCAGGAACTTGGCCTCGCTCAGAAGCCTTTCACCAGCAGCCATGTCACACCTGACCTTCCGCACATGTCGGACACCGGCTTCCCCTCCGGTGACTCCCTCTCGCATGCGCGCTCCTCCCCAGAGTAGGGGCGGGTGATGCGAGTGGGGAAGAGGTGCCTCAACCGGCCTTTTACAACGAGCCCGGTCTTACCGTGACAGAGAAGCGCGATTGAGCACATAGCGCGTGAGTGCCCCGTAGCTCCGCGGGCGCGCGGCGCCGGGGACCGCGGCCCCGGCCGGCCCGGCGCCGCGCCGTCCCCCGACCGCACCGGCGAATCGGCCGGAGGCGTGCGCGCCAGGGGTACGCCACCCCACTGACCTGCGCGGCAGCGAGGCGGGCGCCCGGCGTGTGACGGAGGTCGCACGACGCCCGACTCCCGTGCCACCGCCCGGAGATGAGGGGGCGTGAAACGCCGGGGCGAACGGTGTGCGCGGGACGGCGTCAGGCGGTCGCGGGATCCGGACGCGAGTTCGCGCCGCGTCCTGGCGTAGGAGGAATCGGGTAGTTTTGTCGATAGATCCCCACCGTGCTGATGTGAGAAGGGCAGGGCCGTCCGGGGTGAGCGGGTTCGTCAACGTGGCGTAGCGCCCGCTCCGTTGAGGAGGTGACAGCTCAGGGCAGCAGCCCGTGCAGGGGGTAGACGGCGTGCCGGGTGGCGAGGATCGCCTGGTCGACGGCGTCGGCGGGATCGTAGCCGTTCGCCCAGTCGCGCCAGCCGGGCTCCCCGCCGTCGGTCATCCGGCGCGGGCCGTGCTGCCGGGTGAGCGCGTAGACGGCCGCCCGCCATGCCTCGGGCACGGGGGCGGTGGGTTCGACGGGTGCGTGGGCGGCGATGCCCACGAGGTGGGTCCAGAGGCGGGGGACGACGTCGATGACGGCGTATCCGCCGCCGCCGAGGGCCAGCCACCGGCCGTCGGCGTGCTCGTGCGCCCAGGAGTGGCATGCCTCGGCGGCGAGCCGCTGGGCATCGAGGCTGAGGGCGAGGTGGGCCAGGGGGTCCTCGATGTGGGCGTCGGCGCCGTGCTGGCTGACGATGGCCTGGGGCCGGAACGCGGCGAGCAGCTCGGGCACGACGGAGTGCAGGGCGCGGAGCCATCCGGCGTCGGATGTCCCGGCGGGCAGCGGGATGTTGACGGCTCCGCCGGGGGCTTCCTCGCCGCCGGTCTCCTCGGGCAGCCCGGTGCCGGGGAAGAGGGTGCGCGGGTGTTCGTGCAGGGAGATGGTGAGGACGCGGGGGTCGTCCCAGAACGTGTCCTGGACGCCGTCCCCGTGGTGGACGTCGGTGTCGATGTACGCGACGCGCTCGGCGCCGAGTTCGAGCAGCCGGGCGATGGCGAGGGCGGCGTCGTTGTAGACGCAGAACCCGGAGGCGGCGCCGGGCATGGCGTGGTGGAGGCCGCCGGCGAAGTTCACGGCGTGCCGGACCTCGTCGAGCCAGATGTCGTCGGCGCCGGCGACGGACTGTCCGGCGATGAGCGCGGAGACCTCGTGCATGCCGTGGAACGCCGGGGTGTCGGGGGTGCCGAGGCCGAGCCGCTGGTCGGCCTCCCAGGGGTGGGCGGAGGCGTGCCGCACGGCGTCGAGGTAGGGGGTCCGGTGGACGAGGCCGAGGGTCGAGTCGCCGGCGGGCCTGGCGGCGACGACATCGACGCGCTCGTCCAGGCCGAACGCCTCGACCAGACGCATCGTCAGGGTCAGCCGGATCGGGTCCATCGGGTGCGAGGGACCGAAGTTGTATCCGGCGACGCCTTCGTCCCACATCAGCCGTGTCTCACCACTCATGGGTGACACGGTAGCGGAACGCAAGTGGGCCTTGCCGGGTGAATTCCCCATCGGCAAGGCCCACTTATGAATAATTGTCCGGCGGTGTCCTACTCTCCCACACGGTCCCCCATGCAGTACCATCGGCGCAGGGAGGCTTAGCTTCCGGGTTCGGAATGTAACCGGGCGTTTCCCTCCCGCCATGACCACCGGAACAAA
>NZ_LAVK01000382.1 GCF_001083795.1 Streptomyces sp. SBT349 | reverse complement strand
TCCGGTGTGCGGCGGAGCCGGGTCCGGGCTGAGGCTGATGGTCTGCCAGGCGGCGGTGATCGCGGTGGGTGGGGTTCGTTGTGGTGGCCGCGGTGGGCTGTGCGGTGGTCACGGGAGTGGTGCTCGGGGTCGTTACGCCGTTCACGCGTGACGTGGCGGCGTGGGCCTCTGGGCCTGGCTCGTGGGCGGGGATGACGTCGGCGGAGCAGGCCGCTGCGATGGGGCAACTGCGCCTGGCGGTGGTCCAGCTTGCCGCTCTCCTCGGGGCGGGTGTTGCCCTGCTGGTCACTGTTTTTACCTACCGGCTCTCCCGCCGTGGGCAGGTGACCGATCGCTTCATCAAGGCTCTGGAACGTCTGGGTTCGGAGGAGCTGTATGTGCGTCTCGGTGGTGTGCTCGCGCTGGAGCAGATCATGCAAGACGCTCCCGATCAGGCGCCCCACGCTGCTGCGGTCCTGGAAGCCTTTGTGTGCGAACGCGCGCCTCGCCGCCGTGGTGGCGCCTCCTTGCCGGGCAGCCCACCCCCGCTGCCGGAACACCCGGCCACTGATATTCAGCTAGCCCTGAGCGCGTTGACCCGCCCGAAAAACCGCCGCCACAGTACTGCCACAATCCTTCTGGACGGCCTTCACCTCGCCGGTGCCGGGGCCAACTTCTCGGATCTCACCCATATGCAGCTCAGCAGAGCGGATCTCACCCGCGCCCAGTTCACCTGGTCGGACCTGACCGATGTCCGGTTCTTCGACGCGGATCTCACCGACGCGCTGCTCAACGGGGCCCGTCTCAACGGGGCCCGTCTCAACGGGGCAAATCTCACTGGTGCCCAGCTCGGCGGAGCGGACCTTCGCGGGGCCATCGGGTTGAGCGTTGAGCAGGTTGTTTCCGCGCGGCCGACGTTGAGTACGAAGCTGCCGCCCGAAGTCGCTGCGGATCCTGCTGTCGTGCGCCGTCTGCTCGAAGAGGGCGCCGGGCCGTGATGTTGGGATGTCCTCCGCCTCAGCCGGGATCTCACAGTGGGCAGGCCAGCCTGTCCTTTCTGGCAGGCCATGAGCCCTGGTGACGGTCTGCGATAGGCCGGGGCCAGCCCTTCCGACTTCCCGAGGCCCTGCACGGAGGCTCGGGCTGGTGGGCCCTTTGCGGCTCTTGTAGCCGGCGCTCTGGTTCTCGTTCGGGCGCAGCGTCCACGACGCTCCTGCCCAGCAGCCGAGTCCGGACACTCCCACTGAGTGCGCATGTCCCGGACCGAGGCGCCAGCCCGGTCTGAGGTGCCCAGGATCTTCCGAACCATGCCCTGCGGTGAGGGGAGCGGCGGCTACCCGCATCCACGCGGCTGCGGCTCGGTGGAGTCCTGGTCCACGGAGGTGCCGCTGCCCGCGACCGGGACATGGGCGAGTGCGGGGCGCGGTGGCGCGCAGGCCGACGCCGTCCTGGCCGCGCCCGAGGCGGGGGTGCCGCTGCTGTTCGTGGAGGTCGACACCTGCCACATGGACGCCCAGCGCATCGCGACCAAGCTCGGCAAGTACGCGCGGTTCCTGAAACGGCGCGTGAAGGACACCGGCGGGAAGCAGCCGGCTTGAGTTCTATCGGTGGTTGCGAACGCTTCGAGAGGGGACGTTCGCATGCCTCGTTGGGCTCACAACAAGTTGCCGACTGCAGTGAAGAAGCGGTACTTCGAGCTGTTGCATCAAGGGCTGAAGGGAGCCGCTGCGGCCCGCGAGGTGGGTGTGTCCACCAGCTGCGGTTCGAAGTGGTTCATCGAAGCTGGGAGCATGATCGTCCCTGATCCCGGCCCGATAGCGCCACGCTTCCTCACCCAGGACGACCGCATCGCCATCGCGGACGGACTGCACGCCAGGCAGCCCGTCAAGGGCATCGCCGCCTTGATCGGCAAGAGCGTGTCGACCGTCTACCGGGAGATCCAGCGTGGCAGCAAGGACGGCCCTTATCAGCCCTGGTGGGCGCACAACCAGGCACTGCTGCGGCGGCGCCGCCCGAAGGAGGAGAAGATCCGGGCCGGCGAGCCACTGCGCACAACGGTGCGCACGAAGCTGGCCGAGAAGTGGTCGCCTCAGCAGGTCTCGCGGTATCTCGCCCTTCCCCAATGATCCCGCCATGCGGGCCTGCCCGGAGACGATCTACCGGGCACTCTTCGCCGGCCTCCTCGGCCGCAGGGACGGCAAGCTACGCACCGGACGCACACGCCGGAGGAAGCAGCGGCGTGGGATCGCCCCACCAAACAAGATCAAGAACATGACGCTGATCCACCAGCGACCACTGGAGGTCAACAAGCGCGCCGTCCCCGGACACTGGGAAGGCGATCTCATCATCGGCCGCAATCAGGGCTCAGCGATCGGTACTCTCGTGGAACGCACCACCCGTTACGTCCGGCTCCTCCATCTGCCACAGGGCTGGAAAGCTCCGCATGTCCGCAACGCGCTGATCGCCCAGACTGCGGACATCCCCTCGCAGCTGCGCCAGACCCTCACGTGGGACCAGGGTCGCGAACTCGCCTTGCACCAGGAGGTCGAGGCGCTGACCGGCTTCCGGATCTACTTCTGCGATCCGCATTCACCTTGGCAGCGCGGCACGAACGAGAACACCAACGGACTGCTGCGGCAGTACTTCTCCAAGGGCAGCGACCTGTCCGTCCACACCGCCCGAGACCTCCAGGCGGTCGCTCGCCAACTCAACCGTCGACCCCGTCTCGTCCTCGGTGACAAGACCCCCGCCGAAGCCATGAGAGGATGGCTTACAGGGCCGATGACCTGCTGATTCGCAATCATTAGTAGAAACCGCCCCGGGTCGAGAGGCCAGTTCTGCCACTCGGCCATACCGTCCATGACCTTGTCCGTGATCGTGGAGATCGTCTGACGGGACACCTCGGCGCCGTAGACCTCGGCCAGGTGGGCCTGGACCTCTCCGGTCGTCAGGCCCTTCGCGGCCAGCGAGATCACCATCTCGTCCACCCCGGTCAGGCGCTTCTGCCGCTTCTTGACCATCTTCGGCTCGAAGCTGCCCTCCCGGTCACGGGGCACGGATATCTCGACCGGGCCGACATCGGTCAGCACTGTCTTGGACCGGGTGCCGTTGCGGCTGTTCTGGCCGTTCCTGCTGGCCGCGTCGTGCTTGTCGTAGCCGAGGTGGTCGGTCATCTCACCTTCCAGGGCGGACTCCAGCAGCCGCTTGGTCAGCTGCTGGAGCAGTCCGCCCTCACCGGTCAGCTGCAGGCCCTCGGCCTGGGCACGATCGACGAGCTGGTCGATCAACCGCTGTTCCACCGCGGCCGACGGCTGAGCCCCAGCCGTCTGGATCGGACCACTCTTGGACGTGTTCTCACTGGTCACAGGTGCACCTTCCATGATCGGGATACACCGTTCGTTTGGCTCTGTTCCGTAGTCGGTGGTGACGGTGGGTGGTGGGCGTCGTTGACTTCGTATGCAAGACGTCAACTCCCTTGTACCAACGGTGTTTTCCGGGCTTTCGGCGCTGGTCGTCGAGGGTGTGGCGGATGACGGCGAGGTGATCCGGGTCATCGCCCGGACCCGGGATGTTCCGGTGCCTTGCCCGGTGTGCGGGGCGCCGACGGGGAAGGTGCACGGGTACCACCTCCGGACAGTGACGGATGTGCCGGTGGACGGTCGGCAGGTCGTGGTCCGTGTCCGGGTGCGGCGCCTGGTCTGCCGGGTCCTGGGCTGCCGACGGCAGACCTTCCGCGAGCAGGTCCCCGGTCTGATCGAGCGGCTTCAGCGGCGCACCACGCGTCTGACCCGTCAGGTCTCACAGGTGGTCAAGGAGTTATGCGGCCGGGCGGCGTCCCGTCTCTCCCAGTTCCTGGCCACGCCGTTCTCCTACGCCACCGCCCTGCGCCTGCTTCGGCGCATCCCCTCGCCGGCAGTGCGCGTCCCGCGGGTGATCGGGGTCGACGACTTCGCCCTGCGCCGCCGCCACCGCTACGCCACGATCATCATCGACGTCGAGACCGGGCAGCGCGTCGAGGTCCTGCCCGACCGCGAGGCAACCACCCTGGAGGCATGGCTGCGCGGGAAGACCGGTATCGAGGTCGTGTGCCGGGACGGCTCGGCCAGCTACGCCGAGGCGATCCGCCGGGCCCTGCCCGATGCAGTGCAGGTCAGCGACCGATGGCACCTATGGCGGAACCTGTGTGAGAAAGTCCTGGCCGAGGTCCGCGTCCATGCCCCCTGCTGGGCCACCGTCAACCCGCCCCGGCCCGGCGGCGTCCACGAGCAGACCACCCGCGAGCGCTGGCGCAAGGTTCACGCCCTCCTCGACTCAGGCGTCGGCCTGCTCGACTGCTCCCGCAGGCTCGGACTGGCCCTGAACACCATCAAGCGCTACGCCCGCATCCCCGAACCGTCCGCTAACCGCGTCGTGCCACGCTACCGACCCACGCTGGTCGACCCCTACCGCGACCACCTGCGCCAGCGCCGGTCCGACAACCCGGCCGTCCCTGTCACCCACCTCCTGCACGAGATCAGGGAACTGGGTTACACCGGCAGTGCCAACCTGCTGGTCCGCTACCTCAACCAGGGTCGTGCCGAAGGCGACCACCCTGTGACCACCCCCCGCCGCCTTGCCCGGCTCCTACTCACCCACCCCGAGCACCTGAGGACCAAGGACACCGACCTGCTCGGTCTTCTCACCGTGGCCTGCCCGGAGATGACCGCACTCGCCCGACTCATCGGCGAGTTCGCCGCGCTCCTGACCCCGGACCAGGACAACGACGACAAGCTCACCCAGTGGATCACCACCGTCCGCGCAGCCGACCTACCCCACCTGCACAGCTTCTGCAACGGCCTCGAACTCGACCGCCACGCCGTGAACGCCGGCCTCACCCTCCCCTGGAACAACGGACGCACCGAAGGCGTCAACACCAGCACCAAGAAGATCATGCGACAGATGCACGGCCGAGCAGGATTCGACCTCCTCCGCCACCGCATCCTGCTCCACTGACGACCACCCACCGCCACCACCGACTACGGAACAGAGCCTCGTTTTACAGTCCCGACTCAGGCGGCTGGTCGTGTGGCGCCCGCGTAGTCGTCGCCCGCGTACCGGTGGGGGGCGAGTTGGATTAGCTCGCCGGTGCGGGGGGCGTGGATCATTTGGTCGCCTCCGATGTAGAGGCCGACGTGGTGGATGTTGTCGGGGGTGCCGTAGAAGACGAGGTCGCCGGGTTGGAGTGGTTGTCCGTCGGGGATGCGGGGGCCTGCGTTGTACTGGTCTTGGGCGACGCGGGGGATGGGGATGCCGGCTGCTTGGTAGGCGGCGCGGGTGAGGCCGGAGCAGTCGAAGCCGTCTTCGCCTTGGGCTGGTCCGTCGCCGCCCCAGAGGTAGGGGAGGCCGAGTTGGCCGGTGGCGTAGTTGATGGCTGCCAGGGCGGCGGGGGAGGCGTCGGTATCGCTGCCGATGCTGGTGGGGCTTTGGTACTGCTGAGCTTGGGCGAGGATGTCGGCGACGTACCAGTCGGCGTGGTTGTACGCGAAGATCGCTCCCTTGAGGTCGTGCCCGTCACGGGCCCCTGAGTCGCACAGGTACGCGGCAGCGGCGTAGACGGCGTCGTGGAGGTTGTAGGGGGAGGGCCGTTGTGCCCCGCCCGGCGGCGGGGGGTGCTCGGCGACGGTGGCGTCGAAGGTCGGCTGGAGGAATTGCATCGGCCCTTTGGCGCCGGCGTGGTTGGCGCCGCTGGTGACGCCGGGCAGGGTGGAGCGGCCGTGGTCGCTCTCCTGTTTGCCGATGGCGGCCAGGATGGTCCAGTCGAGGCCGGGGCAGGTCTGGGCGGCGGCGGTGTAGAGGGCGTAGTGGTCGGCGGGGATGTCCTCCATGGCGGTGCGGCTGGGGCTGGTGCCCTGGCCGGTGAGGGTGGTGAACATGCCTCCGGCTGCGGCCATCCCGAGGGTGATGAGGAGCATGATGCCGACGAAGAACGCGAGCACGGATTTGAGCATGGGGATCAGCACCCTGGATGTCTCGGCCGGGCGTCATGCGGGGGGCATGGGAGGCGGCGGCTGTAGGGCGGTATCCGGGGTGTCGGCTTCGGCGGTGGCTGCCGAGGGGGACACCGGGGTCAGGTGCGGCCAGGCTCCGGTGAGGCCGGCCAGGGACAGGCGTCCGCCGGGGGCGGCTGGCAGGGGGAGCCAGCGGGCGGTGGCCGGGTCGCTGGGTGCCGTGGGGGTTGCTGCGGTGCTCGTGGTGGCCACGGGGACGAGGTCGGGGGACTCGAGACTCTGGCGGGCCGCGGCCAGGGCGGTGCGTGCTCCTGCTTCCCGATGAGGGCTGGGCAGCCACACCAGCACGGGGGTGGTCACGGATGTTGTGCGGGCGAGCTGGTGGTAGCGGGCCAGTTTCCTCGCGAGCTTGTCGAGCGGTTCCGTGCCGCGGTCGTATTCGAGGAACCACTCGATGGTTCCGGCGCGCTGGTGGTGCCATCGGCCGTAGGCGTCGGGGCGGACGATGTCGCCGAAGTGTCGGGCGCAGCGGGTTTCGGACCACCAGGCGGTCAGCCGTTCGGGTGCGCCGGGCTGGCGGGCGCGGGCGATGAGCGTGGTGAACAGCCCGTTGGTCCCTGTGGTGTGGGCCAGGGTCAGGGAGTGGGCGATGCCGATGGCGGTGGCGTGCCGGTAGGGCAGCTGGCGGGGGTCTTTGGCGTCCTCGGCGGCGAGGATGTGGGCTCCGGCGATGTCGAGGACGTAGTGCATGGGTGCTGAACCGCTGGTGGTGAAGGGCTGGAATCGGTCGGTCATGCGCCATTTGTAGAGCTGGAGCAACCGGGAGTTGGCGGCGCGGGCGGAGGGCCAGGCGGCCTGGACGATCTGGTGGAGGGTGAGGACCTTGTGCTCGTGCAGCATCCTTGCCAGCCACCGGTCGCGGGTGGTCAGCCGTCCGGCGAGGTGTGCCAGGTGCTGGCCGCTGACCGCGATGCGTTGCGTGGGGCGGGCCGGTAGGGGGCGGCGCAAGGG
>NZ_LAVK01000381.1 GCF_001083795.1 Streptomyces sp. SBT349 | reverse complement strand
GGTTCGTTGCCCTATCGGGCATCGGAGGGCGGGGACTGTTTTCAAACGGCGCACGGTTTGTTTTCAACACTCTGTTTAAAACGAAGTGTTTCGCGTTTCAGAACAGTCCCCACCTCCAGATGCCCAATAGGGCAGACGACCGCGCACCGCCACCACTGCCCGGTTGGGCAACGACCCCCACCGGCCCGGCGAATACCCAACAAGGGCACACAGAGGCGGCAGCAGCTGCGCGCCACCCCAGCCACGACCCACAGACCGACCCCGGACGGCCGTCATCCGCTGCGCCCGTTCGGACACCCACCTCATCCAAGAGACCACTGGCCGGTCACCGGGACGACCCCGACCCACGAACCCTCCCCCCGTAGGTGCCTCTTTTCGTGCATCCGCACGAAACCCGACACCCGGGCAAGCCCGCGCCACCTAGGCCAAGCGTAGAAGCCGCCCCACCCCAGCCACCCAGCTACCCTGACAGCCGGGACGCGCCGCAGGCGACCGTATCCGTCCACGACGGTCTGCTCCGAGCCGGACTTACCGCCCCGACGGCCGCGTATCTCAGGAAGACGCGGCGGGCCACGACCGTGGTATCGCGGCGGTACGGACATGTCCCGCGCTGGTGAACGGGCCCGGCCCGGTGGGTCGTTGGGGTGCCGGGCTCCCCACGGGTTCCTTTGCCGTGGCGCGATGAGTTTCGGCGGGGAGCGCGGTCCCCCAGGGGGAAGAGTTGGCCATGGTGTCGTCAAGCTGGGAGCGGCGATGAGCGAGGTTCAGGAGCGGGTGCGCCGGGTCGTCGAGCGGCTGGTCGGCGCCGGGGACGAACGGGGCGTGCAGGTCGCGGTGCTGCGCCACGGGGAGCCGTGGGTGGAGGTGACCGCCGGGGTGGCGGATCCCGTGACGGGACGGGAGGTGGCGCCGGGGACCGTGTTCCACAACTTCTCGATCGGGAAGTCCGCGGCCTCCGCGGTGGTCCATGTCTGCGTGGAGCGGGGGGCGTTCGGCTACGACACCCGCGTCGCCGACCTGTGGCCCGAGTTCGCCGCCTACGGAAAGGGCGCCGTGACCGTGCGGCAGGTGCTCACGCACACGGCCGGCGTTCCGGGGCTGCCCGCGGACACCACGGCGGCGGACCTGTGCGACTGGGACGAGATCTGCGCCACGGTCGCCGATCTGCGTCCGTGGTGGGAGCCGGGTACCGCGGTCGGGTACCACGCCCACACCTTCGGGTACATCGTGGGCGAGGTGGTGCGCCGGGCCACGGGCAGGCCCGTCTCGCGGGTGCTCGCCGAGGAGGTGACCGAGCCGCTCGGGGTGGCCGGCGAGCTGTACTTCGGGATACCCGTCGCCGAGCACGGCAGGCTGGCGGTCCTGGAGGACGCGCCCGGCATGGGCGAGGTTCCGGCGGGCCTCCCGGCGAACTCGCCGGTGCGGCGGGCCTCGCCGCCCGCGCTGCACCCGTCGGCCGCCCTGGGGAACCGCGCGGACATCCTCGCCGCCGACATCCCGGCCTGCGGCACGACCTCGGCCCGCGCCATGGCCCGGCTGTTCGCCGCGCTCATGGGCGACGTGCCGGGCGTCGAGCTGATCGCGCCGGAGCGGCGGGCCGCCCTGACGACCGTGGCCGCCGAGGGCACCGACCGGGTCTTCGGCAACGAGAGCGCCTGGACGCTGGGCTTCTCGCCCCTCCTGCCGGGCGCCGAGGGCGTGCGCCCCGGCGCCTTCGGCATGGGCGGGGCGGGAGGTGCCTTCGCGTTCGGTGACACGGCGACCGGAGTGGCGTTCGCCCTGACGAAGAACCGCCTGACGCCCGGCTTCGGCGCGGCCACCGAGATCCTCGGCATCGTGAACGAAGCCGCGGCGCGGAAGGGTTGAGGCCGGTAAGCCCCGCGCCTCCCGCGCCGGGAGCCCCGCCGGAGCCCCGGCGGGGCTCCGGCGGGGAGATCGCCGGGGCCCGGCGGGCCCGTACGGCAGAGCTTTCCTGACGGAGTGGAAACCCCGCGCGCGGTACGTCGGCCGGGGGCCGCTCGTTGTACACGGCGAACCGCCGTGACAGCTCACGCCGCCGACGCATCGGAGGATCAACCCATGACCATCGCCACCCGCCCGGCCGACGGCAGTCCGCGTGGCGCCGCGTGGCGTGCGGCCTTCGCCGCCGTCCCGCGCGACGCCTTCCTCCCCGCCCTCGCCCCCGCCGAGGCCGGCCCCGAGGCCGGGCACGGGCACGGGCACGACCCCGAGGGCGGGGGCGAGGGGCCGCAGGCGATGCTCCACGCCATGTACCAGGCGCTCGATGTCCCGGACGGCGGCCGGGTCCTGGAGATCGGCACCGGCAGCGGGTACGGCGCGGCGGTGCTGTGCCACCGCTTCGGGGGGGAGCGCGTGGTCTCGCTCGACGCCGACCCCGAGGTGCTGGGCGCGGCGCGCGGCCGTCTGGCGGGCGCGGGTTACGCGCCGGCGCTCGCGGCGGGCGACGGGGTGCGCGGCTGCTCCGAGTACGCGCCCTACGGCGCGGTGGTGGGGCGCCCGGCGAACGGGCGGGTGCCCGCGGCCCTCGCGGCGCAGGTGGTCCCGGGCGGGGCCCTGGTCCTGGCGCTGAGCTCGGGCATCGCGGTGCTCACGGCGGGCGTGGACGCGACCGCGTCCGGCCGGTTCCTGCCGGTGCTCGCGCACCGGGCGACGGGCGCCGCGGCGTCGGTGCGCAGCTACATCCCGGCGCTGCTGGTGCCGTTGGGCACCTCGGTGGATGTGGCGCTGCCCGCGGACATCTCCGCGGACATGCCCCGTTTCCTTGGCGGCCTGGTCCAGCCCGACGTGCACGAACTGCCCCTGATCGACGCGGACGGCCGCCGGGTGTACGGGCTGGTCCACCCCGGCAGCGGGTCGTGGGCGCGGGTCGCGCCGCGCGACGACGGAACGGCCCGCGTCCAGTTCGAGGGGACGCGGGACCTGTGGGGCGAGCGCGCGCCGGTGCTGACGGCCTGGGCGAAGGCCGCGTGTCCGGGGCCCGAGCGGTACGGTCTCGGCGTCTCCGAGGACGGGCGGCACCGGCTGTGGCTGGACAGCCCGGTGGACGGCCCCGGCTGGTTCCTCCCGGCCTGAGGCCACGCCCGGCGGCCCGGCCCCGCCCGGCAGGGGCGTCTCAGGCGGGCACCCCCGAGGCGCGCCGCTCCTGTGCGGCGCCCTGGCGCAACAGGCGGTGCGGCAGCGCCACATAGGCCGAGACCCCGGCGCCGCGGGCGGAGGAGGTGGTGGGGGCGGACTGCGTGTGCCTGACCTCGACCTGGACGCCGAGGCGGGCCGCGATGGTGCCCACCACGTAGTGCCCGAGGAAACGGGTCGGGGCGACGAGGAAGTTCTCCCTGCCCGCGAGCCGCTCGTTGGCGCGCCCCAGCTCCTCCTCGGTCATGCCGGTGCCCCGGTCCACGATGGCCAGGCAGTACTCGGCGCCGTCCCACCAGCCGTAGACCTCGACCGTGCGGGCCGGGGGCGAGGCGGTCAGCGCGTTCTCGATCAGCTCGGCGAGCAGGTGGGAGAGCTCGTAGACGGCCGAGCCGTGGACCTCGCAGGGCTCGGACTCCACCAGCGTCACCCGCCGGTAGTCCTCGACCTCGGAGACCGCGGAACGCACCACCTCGGCGATCTCGGCGGTGCCGGTCCACACGCGCGGCGGGAGCTGCTGGCCGGTGAGGATCAGCAGGGAGTCGGCGTTGCGGCGCATGCGGGTGGCGAGGTGGTCCAGCTCGAACAGCTCGGCCAGCGCGTCGGGGTCGAGCTCCTTGCTCTCCAGCGCGGTGATCAGCCGCAGCTGGCGGCGGACGAGGGCCTGGTTGCGGTGGCCCAGGTTGGCGAGCGACTCGGTGCCGTTGCGGCGCAGGACGGTCTGCTGGGCGGCGAGCCCCACGGCGGTGCGCTCCACGTCGTGCAGGGCCGCGGCCAGCCGGGTCACCTCCTCGGCTCCGCCGCCGAGCGCCGGGTCGGGCTCCGGCGGCTCCAGCCGTTCCGCCTCCTCGGGCTCGGCCTCCTGGATGGTGCGGACCGTCTCCGGCAGCCGCTCCCCCGCGACGGCCTCGGCCTGCCGGGTCAGCTCGTCCAGCGGGCGGGTGATGGAGCGGGCGGCGAGCACGGCCAGCGCCGCGGCGACGGCGAGGATCAGCACGCCGAGCGCGACGAAGCCGACGAGCTGCCGCGTCGCGGCCGTCCGCAGCTCGTCCGCGCGGCTCCCCGCGTCGGGGCCGACGCGCTGCTGCACGGCGTGGAGGGCGTCGGTGACCGCGGTGGCCGCCTCCCACCACTGCGCCGCGTCGGTGTCGAGGGCGGAGCCGTCGGCCCCCGCGTCGGCCCGTTCCTCGAACGCGGCGACCCGGTCGGCCTCCTCGCCGGAGAACGCCTCCTCCAGCGCGGCCCGCTGCGCCGGGGTGGCCAGCCGGCCGTAGCCGGCCAGCGCCGCGTCGCGGGCGGCACGGGTGGCGGCGAAGTCGGGGTACTGGCCCTCCTCGAAGCGGCCCGCGACGAACACGCCGTTCATCAGGCCGCGTTCCTGCGCGAGCGCCTCCGTGGCGCCGGAGAGCGCCTGGAGCGCGGCCATGCCGTCCGTGAGCCGCCGGTCGCCGAGGGCGGGGCCCTCGGCGAGCTGCGCCTCGTTCAGCCGGGCGATCGCGTCGGAGAAGAACGTCAGCCCGGTCGCGGGCTCGATGGTCTCGTCGTCGACCCGGCCGCGCACCTCGTCCAGGTCGCCGAGGGAGCCGAGCGCCTCCTCGAACGCGGGGGCCGTGCCCTGGTCGACGCGCCTGAGCAGCTCGGAGCGGATGGCGTCCACCCGGCGGCGGGTGTCGGCGAGCTCGGGCCGGTACCGCCCGGCGCCCACCAGCAGCCCGCTGGTCAGGCCGTGTTCGCGCTGGAGTTCACGCACCAGGCCCTGGACGTCGAGCGCCAGCTGGACGCGTTCCCCGCTCTCCCTGGCCGCCGACCAGTCCTCGGCGCGGTCGGCCACGCCGGCGCCCGTGAGGACGAGGAGCAGGGCCGTGGGCACGGCCAGCACGATGGCCACCCGGCCACGGATGCTGCCCCAGTGCGGAACCCGGACACTCCGGCCCGTCCGTCGTCGCCTCATGGTCCCTCAGCACACCGGAAGGCGGTTACCTGCGCCCCCGGGACCCATGGCCGCGAAGTGAACACGCGGGGTGAACATGACGGTGAACCACGCACAGGACGCCCTCGGGGGCCGGAGGTTACGCTTCGGCTCATGAAACGCCGTTCCGCAGCGCCCGGTCCGGCGTATCGCAGGCTCAGCGTGGAGGAGCGCAGGAACCAGCTGATCGCCACCGCTCTGCGGCTGTTCGCCCGCAACGCGCCCGAGGACGTGTCGCTGGAGGACGTCGCCCGCGCCGCCGGGGTCTCCCGGCCGCTCGTCTACCGATACTTCCCGGGCGGCAAGCAGCAGTTGTACGAGGCGGTCCTGCGGGACGCCGCGACCGATCTCGAACGCTGCTTCAGCGTCGAGGCGGCCGGCCCGCTGAGCGAGCGGCTGGCCGACGTGCTGGACCGCTACCTGGCCTTCGTCGGGGAGCACGGCGAGGGGTTCGCGGCGCTGCTCGCGGGCGGCGGCGTGGTGGAGACCTCGCGCACCTCGGCCATCGTGGACGGGGTGCGGCGGGCCGCCGCGCGGCAGGTGCTGGCACACATGGGGGTCGAACGGCCAGGGTTCCGGCTGGACTTGGCGGTGCGGACCTGGATCACGTCCGTGGAGGCGGCCTCGCTGATCTGGCTGGACGAGGAACGCGGCCTCCCGGCCCCGGAGCTGAGGGACTGGCTGGTCGACCAGTTCATCGCGCAGCTGGTGGTCACGGCGGGGCGGGACCCGGAGACCGCGCGGGCCCTGCGCGCGGCGGCGGCCCTCGAATCGCCGGGCGGGCGCGTGGACGCCCTGGTGGAGCGGACGCTGACCAGGATCGTGCCTGCGACACTCGAACCGTGAGAAGCGAGGAGACCCCGTTCGTCGGGGGGCCGCTGGACGGCCGCGTACTGCCGGTGCTCACCGGTCCCACGGGCAAGCCGCCGCGCGTGTACGAGGTGCCGGTGCCGGGCCGCGACGGCGGGCCGGGGACGGTGCACGTCTACCGCCTGGAGGCGGCGGGCCACACCCGGCTGCTGCGGCTGCCGCGCGGCTGGCGTTACGTGTACGCGCCGGACGCCCCGCCGAGCCGCGCCCACCGGCGCCGGGGCTGACCACCCGTTCGCCCCGTTCGGCGCGCGCCGGGCGGCGCGGTGTGCACACCATCGCTGCGTCGTTCCCCGAACCGGAGAGGCGTGCCCCCGATGTACCGAAAGACCCTGGCCACGGCCGTCGCCGCGCTGGCCCTCACCGCCCTGCCCGCGCCGCCCGCCGCGGCCGGTCCGGGCGACCAGGGCGTGGCCGCGCTCGTGGCCGACCTGCGCACCCTCCACCGGGAGACCGGGGCGGCGGCCGAGGTGTACAACGAGATGGAGCGGCGCCTGCGTGAACAGCACGTGGAGACCGTCGAGTTGACGGAGCGTCTGGCGGAGACCCGGGGTGAGCTGGCCGAGGCCAAGCGGCTGGCGGGCGCGGTGGCCCGCGAGCAGTACCGGCGGGGGAACGTGCGGCTGCCGTCGTATCTGCGGCTGCTCCTCGGTGAGGACCCGGCCCGCTCGCTGCACGCGCAGACGGCGGCGGCGCGGGGCACCTCCGCGCAGGCCGAGGCGGTGAAACGGCTCGCCGAGGCGGAGCGGCACGCGGACGAGCTGGCAACGGCGGCGCGGGAGGCGCTGGACTCCGAACGGTCGCTGACCGAGGAACGGCGGCGGCAACGGGACGAGGTGCACCGGCGCCTGGACGAGGCGGCGGGCCTGGTGGCGGGCCTGTCGGACACGGAAGTCGCGGAACTGGCCGCGCTGGAGGAGGAACGCCTGCTGACGCCCGGCGGGTGAAGGGGGTGGCTGGGGCGGTTTCCGAGGCTTTACGCAGCCC
>NZ_LAVK01000380.1 GCF_001083795.1 Streptomyces sp. SBT349 | reverse complement strand
CCTCAGGGCTCCCCCCGCCGAGGCTCCCCCGTCACGGGGAAGCCGAGGCCATGGCCGCGGGGCGGGCCGCACGGGCCCGCCCCCGGCTCAGCCCTTCGCCACGAAGACGTGCATGGCGACCGAGTGCGACAGCTCCGCCGCCTCCCCGCCGATGCCGACCTGGACGCCGCCCCCCGCGCCCGCGGTGACGCTCACGGAGGCACCCGGCTGGACGCCGGCGCGCCGCAGCGTGTGCATCACGGCCGCGTCGGTCTGGATCGGCTCCCCGATGCGGCGGACGATGACCGTCTTGCCGCCGTCCGCGGCCAGGTCGGAGAGGGCGACCATGCCCTCTCCGAGGAACGGGTCGGCCTCCCCCTTCTCCCCCAGCTCGGCGAGACCGGGGATCGGATTCCCGTAGGGGGACTCCGTCGGGTGGTTCAGCAGTTCGAGCACGCGGCGCTCGACCGCGTCACTCATGACGTGCTCCCAGCGGCACGCCTCGGCGTGGACGTGCTCCCACTCCAGGCCGATCACGTCGACGAGCAGACACTCCGCGAGCCGGTGCTTGCGCATCACGCGCTGCGCCAGCCTGCGCCCCTCGTCCGTCAGCTCCAGGTGGCGGTCCCCCGCGACGGTCAGCAGGCCGTCGCGCTCCATGCGTGCGACCGTCTGGCTGACGGTCGGCCCGCTCTGCTCCAGCCGCTCGGCGATGCGGGCACGCATCGGGACCACACCTTCCTCCTCCAGCTCCAGGATGGTGCGCAGGTACATCTCGGTGGTGTCGATGAGTCCTGACATAAGCGCCCCTAGATGTGTTGTGCGATGGCCCCACGGCAATTCTGGCGCATGACACTGACAACCGTCCCCGCCGCGGGTAACCGAACGCATGCGTATTGACACGGCAGTGGTCCAGACCATTACGGTGGGGCCTGCTCCACCGCCACCGCACCACCACGGCCACGGCCTCCGCCACGGCCAGCAAGGGGACGCGCCACTCATGAGCGACAGCACGCTCGCCGACCAGTTCTTCGACGCCGCCGCGGACCTGCTGCGCCGCGTCAGGGAGACCCAGGCCCCGGCCATCGCCAAGGCGGCGGACCTGATCGCGGGCACCGTCACCGGGGGCGGCACGCTCTTCGCCTACGGCGCGGGGCACTCGTCCCTCCCCGCCCAGGACCTGGTCTACCGGGCCGGCGGCCTCGCCCTGGTGAACCTGCTGACCGTCCCGGGCACCACGGGCGTCGACGTCAGGCCCGCGACGCTCGGCAGCGCGCTGGAGCACGTCGGCGGCCTGGCGCCCGCCGCCCTCGACGCGAGCCCGGCGCGCGCCGGCGACCTGCTGATCGTCATCTCGCTCTCCGGGCGCAACGTGCTCCCCGTCGAGATGGCCCAGCACGCCAGGTCCCGCGGCCTGACCGTCGTCGGCGTGACCTCGGTCGTGTACACGACCGAGACCGTCTCCCGGCATCCCTCGGGCACGTTCCTGAAGGACCACTGCGACCTGGTGCTCGACAGCGGGATCCCCGTGGGCGACGCCACCCTCACCAGCGACGGCATCGGCGCGCCGTTCGCCCCGGCCTCCACCGTGATCACCTGCGCGCTGCTCCAGGCCGTCGTCGCCGAGGCCGCGGGCCGCCTGGCCGGCGCGGGCGCCGAGCCACCGCTGCTGCGCTCCGCCAACGTGGACGGCGGACGCGAGTGGAACGAGCGCGTGGTCGCCGACCACGCGGACAAGATCCTCTGGCGCCACTGAGCGAGCGGGGAACGCCGGGGCAGCAGGGAGCGCCGGGGCGGTCTTGAGGACTGAGGGACCGTGGGGGACGAGCGCCGGGCAGGGCGTCAGCACGTCCCTGCCACATCGCCGAGGTCGAGCGCCGCGGCCACCCGCAGCGCCACGTCCTCACCGTAGGCCGCGTCCGCGCGGTCGAACGAGCGCCTGCCCGCCCCCCGCAGGAACGTGACGACCCCCAGGGAGCGGCCCCTGCTGCGGAGCACCACGCACAGCGCGTGCTCCGCCTCCTCGGGCCACCGGTGCTCGAACGCCCAGCCGGAACGGGCCACCCCGCCCGTCGCGCGCACGGTCACGCCCCGCTCCAGCGCCTGGAGCGCCGGGTGCCCCTGCCCGTAGCGGACCGCCGCGCCGTGGGCCGCGCCCGCCGCCTCGTGGAACGGGCCGGGGCTCTCGGTCAGCCGGGTCAGGCCGACGGAGTCCCCCAGCACGTCGAGCAGCGCGTGCTCGGCGAAGCCCGCCAGGGCGTAGTGCAGGTGGAGCTGGGCGGCCTCGACCGGGTCCTCGCACTCGGCCGCCGCCCGCGTGGCGCGGCTGAGCTGGCTGTCCCTGAACGCGCGCCTCGCCGTGTCCTGGGCGGCGCGCCTGGTTCTGGTGACGTCCTGGAAGATCCAGGCCACCCCCAGCGGCGCGGCGCCCAGGGAGCCTGGCGTGTCGAGCCGCAGGAAGCCGCTGAGCAGGCAGTGGCGCTGCCCGCCGGGAGGCGGGTGCGGGCCGCCGAGCCTGTCCTCCTCGTGCATCCCGTCGTCCAGCGGCGTGAGCCACAGCTCGACGGGCTCGTCGGGCGCCTGGCCGGCCAGGGTCCGTTCCAGGGCGCTCTCCAGCTCCGGGAGGCCGTCGCCCACGAACTCCGCGAGCGGCTCCCCCAGCATGTCCACGGGCGTCAGGCCCATCGCCTGCGCGGCCCGTTCGTTCGCCGCGACGGTGCGCAGGTCGGCGTCGGCGACCAGCACCGCCCAGGTGGAGTCGCCGAGCAGCGCCTCGCTTAACGCGAGGTTCCTCTCCAGCGCGAGATGCGCGTGGACGTCGCCGAACGCGCAGTAGACCCCGGAGGGCCGCCCGTCCGCGCCCTTGATCGCAGTGGTGCGCGCCCGCACCAGCAGCCTGCCGCCGTCGCGGCGCAGCATCGGGAACTCGTGGGCCTGCCGGGCGGGCGCCCCCATCGGGCCCGGCGGCGCCGAGAGCACGGCCAGCAGCCTGGCCCGCAGATCGGCCGCGTCCGCCTCGCGCACGGCCCACCCGCCGAGCCCTTCGCGTCCGACGGCCTGTTCGTTCGACCAGCCGAGCAGCCGCTCGGCATGGCGGTTCCAGTGGGTCACCCGCCCCTGGGTGTCCACGGCGAAGAGGGCGGCGTCCGCCCCGTCGAGAAGAGCGGAGAGCAGACGGTCGTCCGTTACGCGGTCGCGGTGCGCGGGCTGAGCCTCGGAAGGAATGGTCACCTGATACCCCCTGCACAGGAGATGGAGCGCCGGTCGCGTGCGCCGGACCATTCAACTGCATAGTGACGTCGGTCACATAGGGTTTCATCGAATCTCGTTGCCGCACCGAAATCCTGTTGTGGTGCTCCGGGGGTTCCGCCTACCGTGAGAGGTACACGAGAAGGGAGGTGGTTCGTCAGATGTATGACAACCGGACGCGTGAGGTGACTGCGGCCTAGCGGTCGCTGTCCACGCCACGTGGCGCCGGCACCGCCGGCCGATATCCCAGCAGTCACCCGATCCGCGAGCCGTCGGCGTCGTCCGGCCGGCTCCCCGCCAGGGGCTTCACGCCCCCGCGGGGACCAAGGCTCGCGGATCGTTGCTTTCCCGCCCCGGTGGCCCCGGTGGCCCCGGCGGCGGAGCCGCTGAGCGACAGAGCCCCTCAGGGACAGAGCCGCTCGACGGCCCAGGGGCCGCCGCCCTCGCGCACGTACCGCAGCCGGTCGTGGAGCCGGTTCTCGCGGCCCTGCCAGAACTCCACGGCGTCCGGCACCACCCGGTACCCGCCCCACTGCGGCGGCGCCGGCACGTCCTCGCCCTCCGGGTACCGCTCGGCCAGCTCGTCGTAGAACTGGTCCAGCTCGGCGCGCGAGGCGACCTTCGAGGACTGCTCGCTGGCCCACGCGCCCAGCTGGGAGCCGTGCGGCCTGGTCCTGAAGTACGCGGCGGTCTCCGCCCGGCCGGTCCGCTCGGCGGTCCCCGAGACGATCACCTGGCGGGCGATGCCGTGCCAGGGGAAGAGGAGCGAGACCCGGGCGTTCCCCTCGATCTCGCGGCCCTTGCGGGAGCCGTAGTTGGTGAAGAAGACGAACCCCTCCCCGTCGAACCGCTTGAGCAGCACGGTCCGCGAGCTGGGGCGCCCGTCGGGCCCCACGGTGGCGACCACCATCGCGTTGGGCTCCTGGAGCCCGCTCTCCGCGGCCTGGGCGAACCAGTGCGCGAACTGCTCGAACGGATCGGCGGCCAGATCCTTCTCGTCGAGCCCCGCCGCGCGGTACCTGGCGCGCATCACGGCGGGGTCGAGCGGGGTGCTTGAGGCATCTTCCGGGCGGTCTGCGCGGCTGGCGCTGTCGGCGTGGGACACGGCCCATATCTTGCAACATGCGGCCGACGGTGGCCGACCCGGCGGGGATTCGACCCTCGCTCTCCGGCTTGTGGACACCCAGAGTTAAGGTGACCGCCCGACTTACCACGCGTTCCGCGCGTACCGGCACAAGGAGCCGCCTGATGTCCGAGGTCGTACCAGGGCTCGAAGGAGTTGTCGCCTTCGACACGGAGATCGCCGAGCCGGACCGCGAGGGGGGCGCCCTGCGCTACCGGGGCGTGGACATCGAGGATCTCGTGGGGAACGTCTCGTTCGGCAAGGTGTGGGGCCTGCTGGTGGACGGCGCGTTCACGCCGGGCCTGCCGCCGGCCGAGCCGTTCCCGATCCCGGTCCACTCCGGCGACGTGCGCGTGGACGTGCAGTCCGCGCTGGCGCTGCTCTCCCCGGTCTGGGGCCTGCGCCCGCTGCTCGACATCGACGCTGACCAGGCGCGCGACGACCTGGCGCGCGCCGCCGTGATGGCGCTCAGCTTCGTCGCCCAGTCCGCGCGGGGCCCCGGGCTGCCGATGGTGCCGCAGCGGGAGATCGACAAGGCGGAGACCATCACCGAGCGCTTCCTGCGCCGGTGGCGCGGCGAGCCCGACCCCCGGCACGTGACGGCGCTCGACGCGTACTGGACCTCGGCGGCCGAGCACGGGATGAACGCGTCCACCTTCACCGCCCGCGTCATCGCCTCCACGGGCGCGGACGTCGCCGCGGCGCTCTCCGGGGCGGTGGGCGCGATGTCGGGGCCGCTGCACGGGGGCGCGCCCTCGCGGGTGCTCGGCATGATCGAGGAGATCGAACGGGACGGCGACGCCGAGGGCTACGTGCGGCGAAAGCTGGACGCGGGGGAACGGCTGATGGGCTTCGGGCACCGCGTCTACCGGGCCGAGGACCCCCGGGCGCGCGTGCTGCGCCGGACCGCGCGGGAGCTGAACGCGCCGCGCCTGGAGGTGGCCGAGGCGCTGGAGCGGGCGGCGCTGGCCGAGCTGAGCAGCCGCCGCCCCGACCGGGTGCTGGCGACGAACGTGGAGTTCTGGGCGGCCATCGTGCTCGACTTCGCGGAGGTGCCGGCGCCCATGTTCACGGCGATGTTCACCTGCGCCAGGACGGCGGGGTGGTCGGCGCACATCCTGGAGCAGAAGCGCACCGGCCGGCTGATCCGCCCCTCGGCGCGCTACGTCGGCCCGCCGCCCCGCGACCCGCGCGCGATCGCGGGCTACGGCGACTGACGTCCCGGCCCCGGCCGCTCAGGCGTCCTGGGCGCGCAGGACGAAGACGCCCCAGCCGAGGTAGCGGCGCTGGTAGGCGAGGTGGTCGCGGCGCGAGGTGGTCAGCAGGCGGCGGATCTCGTCGGCCTCGGGGTCCTCGGGGTGGGCGCGCAGCCAGTCGCTGGTGGTGTGCCACTGGGCGGCGGCGTAACGGTCCCAGCTGTCGCCGTCGGCCAGCAGCATCTCGATCAGCTCGTACCCGGCCTCCTCGCAACGGTCCAGGGTGCCCGGCAGCGAGGTGCAGTCCCCGGGGCCCAGGCGCAGGCTCTCGACGGCCTCGGCCGGCGGCTCCTCGGTCCAGTAGACCTCGCCGACCACCAGCAGCCCGTCGTCCCGCACGGCGGGCCGCATCAGGTCGAGCGTCCCGGCGAGGCCGCCGCCGATCCAGGTGGCGCCGACGCACGCGACCACGTCGTAGGGCTCCTCCCGGGCGCCGGGGCCACCGGCGAGATCCCCGGCGAGATCCCTGGCGAACGCGGCGGCCTCGCCCCGTTCGATCCGCACGCGGTCGGCCACCCCCAGCTCCTCGGCGCGGCTCCTGGCGGCGGGCACGAAGACCTCGCTGATGTCCACGCCGACGCCCCGCACGCCGTGCGCGGCGGCCCAGCGGGCGAGCATCTCCCCCTTCCCGCAGGCGAGATCGAGCACGCGCTGCCCCGGGGTGAGGCCGCAGATCTCGCCGAGGAGGTCCACCTTGGCCTCGGTCAGGGGGTTGAGGATGCGATGCCTGGCTTCGGCTATCTCGTGGTAACGCAAGGTCATGGGCAGGGAGTCTCCGGGCCCGGAGGGGCCGCCGCAAGGGAATAAACGGGGGCGCGCGGCGACTGGAGAGGGCACGGCGGAAGAGGGCCGGGAAGAACCGGAGAGAGACCGGAGAGAGAGGAGAGCCCCATGCCGGTGTCGTTCGACGAGGCGACGCGTGAGCTCCTGGACGGGAAGAACTTCGCGACCCTGGCGACGCTCCATCCCAGCGGCGCGCCGCACGCGTCGGTGGTCTGGTACGACCGCGAGGGGGACACGCTGGTGTTCTCCTCCACCGACCGGCGGCGGAAGGTGAGGAACGTGGCCGCCGACCCGCGCGCCAGCGCCACCGTCTTCGACATGGCCAATCCGTACCACGCCGTGGAGATACGCGGCACGGCGGTGATCGAGGACGACCCGGAGAGCGCGCTGCCCCACCGGCTCGCCCACCGGTACCTCGGCGAGGACCCGATCTCCGACCCGCCGGGCGTCTCGCGCAAGATCATCCGGCTCCGTCCGGAGAAGGTCCTCGTCTTCTCGATGTGAACGGCTTCTCGGTGTGAACGGGGGACGGCCGGCCCGCCGACCGGGCAGGGGACGGCGGGCCGGCCCGTGGGGGCCGGCCCGCCGTCCCCTGCCCGGTCG
>NZ_LAVK01000037.1 GCF_001083795.1 Streptomyces sp. SBT349 | reverse complement strand
CGACCTGTCCCCGTCCGCGGGCCCCCGGGGCCCGCCTCCGGAGAGTGAACTCGTCCCCGCACCCTTTGCGTTGGGCCGCGGCGACGGCACCGGCCGCGCACCGGGGCGCCCTCCGTGCCCCCCGGGGCGCGCGCCCCCGGCGGACGGCGCTCGGGGCGCGAGGGCGTGCGTTCAACGCATGGAAACGGAGGAATGTCCCCTGGCCCTCCGGCGCGGGGAAGGGCCCACCGGCGCGCGGCATTTCACCGCGCGACGGTTCACCGAAGGGAAATCCGTTCACGCTGTCGGCAGTTGGGCCCCGACCCGGCCAGGCCCCGATCCGCCTCCCCCGGGCCGCGCCCCGGCGCCCTCCGGCCCTCGGAGACCGGAGGCGAACGCAAACGGCGCGACGCTTTTGCGTTCACAACCTGAAGGTATCGATCTGGCAACGGACCCCCCGCGGAGGGCCCCGGGAGCCGCGCGGGACCCGCCGGGAACCCCGCCCGGCAGCCGCACGGCAGCCGCACGGCGAGCCCGCGGCAGGGCTCGCCGACGTCCCGCCGGGCCCCCGAAGGCGGCCCGGCGGGACGTCCGGGGCGCGTCCGGGGCCGCGGTGAGTCACCGTTCTCCGCGCGTCACATCCCCCGCGGAGCCCGCTGAGCCGTCGCGGCCCCGGCCCGGGGCCCGCCCCCGGCGGCTAGGACGACGACCGCCGCACCAGCTCCGTCGGCAGCACCAGCCGGGGCCGGTCGGGCGGCCCGTCCGCGATCTCGGCCAGCAGGGCGCGCGTCATCGCCCGCCCCATGCCCTCCATCGGCTGCCTGACGCTGGTCAGCGGCGGGTCCATGTGCCGGGCCAGCGCCGAGTCGTCGAAGCCCACCAGGGCCACGTCGTCCGGCACCGAGCGGCCCATCTCGCGCAGCGCGCGCCGGGCGCCGATCGCCATCAGGTCGGAGGCGCAGAACACCGCGTCCAGCGCGGGCCGCCTGATCAGCAGCTCCCGCATGGCGGAGTGCCCGCTCTCCTCGGTGAAGTCCCCCCGGCCGACCAGCTCGTGGTCCCGCTCCCGGCCCGCCGCCCGCAGCGCCTCCAGATAGCCGTCGAGGCGGCACTGGGCGACGTACATGTCGGCGGGGCCCGTGATGGTGGCCACGCTGCTGCGCCCCCGTCCCAGCAGGTGCTCCACGGCCAGCTGGGCGCCGCCGATGTTGTCGCAGTCCACGTGCGGGACCAGCTCGTCCCCCGACCTGCGCCCGTTCATCACCAGCGGGATGCCCATCTCGGCCAGCTGGTCGGGCAGCGGGTCGTCCCCGTGCACCGAGACCAGCAGCACGCCGTCCACCCGGTGGCTGGCCGCGTACTGCGCGAACCGCGCCCGCTCCTTGGGGGTGCGGATCAGCGTCAGCAGCAGCTGGATGTCGGTGTCGGCCAGCTCCGCCGAGACGCCGCGGAGTATGCCCGAGAAGTACGGCTCGGCGAACAGCCTGGTCTCGGCCTCGGGCACCACCATGGCGATGGCGTCCGAGCGGTTCGCCGCCAGGGCCCTCGCGGCCCGGTGCGGGACGTACCCGAGATCGGCGATGGCCTGCTGAACGGCGGCTCTCGTGCGATCGCTTACCCTGGGTGAGCCGTTGATCAC
Organism: Streptomyces sp. SBT349; assembly: GCF_001083795.1. GTDB lineage: Bacteria > Actinomycetota > Actinomycetes > Streptomycetales > Streptomycetaceae > Streptomyces. Next base: position 31,438 of record NZ_LAVK01000037.1, on the reverse strand, counting down.
TCTCGACACCGTCCCGCGCCCCACCCCCGCGCGGGCCGCGACTTGTTCAAGTGTCGGTCTTCCATCGCGGCCGGTGCCGCGCCTTGCCATTGCCATCGCTTCCTCCCGTTTCCGCCCCAGGATCCAACTACATCACGGAATCCGAGACGAACCGTTCTACGCCTTGACACTCGCTCAGCACTCGGGAACCCTTCAACCCATCACGTCTGGGAGCGCTCCCATGGCTACCAAACCCTACAGAACCCGTACGTTCCGAGCCCAGGCCCCCTATCCCCCACGTGTCGCAACCACCCGGCTGGGAAGGCAACGTCAGTGCGCCAGGAGGACGACGACGTCATGCGCAGCAATACAACACGAACCACCAACCGATCGCGCCGGCGCGCGGGCAGAGCCCTCGCCGTCGGCATGACGGCCATTCTGTCCACCGCCCTGCTCGGCGCCTGTTCGAGCGACGACGAGGGCGGGGACGGCGGCAACGGCGACGAGGAGATCACCCTCAGGGTCGGCGTCTTCGGGCAGTTCGGCTTCGAAGAGGCCGGTCTGTACGAGGAGTACGAGCGACTCAACCCCCACATCACCATCGAGCAGGACTCCATCACCGACAGCGGTGACTACATGACCGGCCTGCGCACCCGCCTCTCGCAGAACAGCGGGCTGCTGGACCTCCAGGCCATCGAGGTCGGCAACATCGCCGAGATGACCACCGAACTCTCCGACCGCTGGGTCGACTTCAACGGGTTCGAGGCCGTGGACCCGAGCCACTTCGCGGAGTGGAAGAACGCGCAGGCCACCGACGCCGACGGCCGGCTGATCGGCCTGGGCACCGACTCGGGCCCGACCGGCGTCTGCTACCGCACCGACTACTTCGAGGAGGCGGGGCTGCCCACCGACCGCGAGGAGGTCACGGAGCTGTTCGCGGGCGGCTGGGAGGACTACCTGGCGGTCGGCGAGCAGTTCGCGGCCGACGGTCCCGAGAACGTCGCCTACCTCGACTCGGCGGGCGGCATGTTCAACGCCGTGGTCTCCGCCTACGAGGAGCGGTACTACAACGCCGAGGGCGAGCTCGCCTACGCGGATAACGAATCCGTCGCCACCGCCTGGGATCTGGCCACGCAGGCCGCCGAGGCCGGCCTGTCGAGCGGCCTCGAACAGTTCCAGGACGACTGGAACCAGGCCATGGCCAACGGCGACTTCGCGACCCTGCCCGCCTGCCCGGCCTGGATGCTCGGCTATATCCAGTCGCAGGCCGGCGAGGGCGGCGAGGACGTCTGGGACATCGCCCAGTCCCCGAGCCCGTCCAACTGGGGCGGCTCCTTCATCGGCGTGCCCGAGGCCACCGAGCACCACGACGAGGCCGTGGCGCTCGCCGCCTGGCTGACCGCCCCCGAACAGCAGGCCGTCTTCTTCACCGAGCGCGGCAGCTACCCGAGCTCGGCCGAGGCCCAGCAGCTCCCCGAGGTGCTGGAGGCCACCCACCCGTACGTCAACGACGCGCCGATCGGGCAGATCTTCTCGCAGGCCGCGGCCGACGTGCCGACGACCGTCATCGGCCCCTACGACCAGCAGGTCCAGGACGGCATCACGGACGGCCTGCTCGCCCTGGAGCAGAACGGCCTGTCGCCGGACGACGCCTGGGACGACGTGGTCGCCGCGCTGGACAACGCCGTCGCTGAGTGATCAGGGATCGAGAATCAGGACTGACTGATGACGACTGAACACCGAGAGGCCGCGCCCCCCGTATCCTCGGGGGGCGCGGCCCCGCGCCGTGACGGGGAGCCGGGGCGGACCGCCTCACCGCCCCCGACCCCCAAGGAGGCGCGCCGCCAGGCGCGGCGCTCGCGCCGCTACCGATGGGACATCAAGTACAGCCCCTACGGTTTCATCGCCCCCTTCTTCCTCTTCTTCGCCGCCTTCGGCCTCTTCCCGCTGCTGTACACGGGCTGGTCCTCGCTCCACCAGGTCAACCTGAACAACCCCAACGACCTGGAGTGGGTGGGCTTCGAGAACTTCACCCGGCTGTGGGACGACGAGTTCTTCTGGAGCTCGCTCCAGAACACGTTCACCATCGGCATCATCTCCACGGTGCCGCAGCTGATGATGGCGCTCGGCCTCGCCCACCTCCTCAACTACCGGATGCGCGGCAGCATGCTGTTCCGCGTCGCCATCCTCACCCCCTACGCCACCTCCATCGCGGCGGCGGCCCTCGTCTTCGTCATGCTCTACGGGCAGGGCGACTACGGCGTCATCAACTGGACCCTCGGCCAAGTCGGCATCGAGGGCGTCTCCTGGGAGGCCGGCGACTGGAGCTCCCAGTTCGCCGTCTCCTCCATCGTCATCTGGCGCTGGACCGGGTACAACACCCTGATCTACCTCGCCGCCATGCAGGCCATCCCCAACGACCTGTACGAGTCGGCGTCGCTCGATGGGGCGTCCCGCTGGCAGCAGTTCCGCTATGTGACGCTGCCCGCGCTGCGCCCCACCATCCTGTTCACCATCGTGGTCTCGACCATCGGCGCCACCCAGCTGTTCGGCGAGCCGATGCTCTTCGGCGGCGACGAGACCGGCGGCGCGCAGGGCCAGTACCAGACGCTCGGCCTGTACATGTACGAGACGGGCTGGACCAACCGGCACCTGGGGCGCGCCGCGGCCATCGCGTGGACGATGTTCCTGCTGCTGATCGTCATCGGGCTGCTCTACGCGTTCATCACCCGCTGGGTGGGGCGCAGCACCGGCGAGGAGGAGTAATGGTCACCGTCATCCAGACCAGGCCCGAGGAGGACGCGGGGACCCCCGCGACCGTGCCAGGCAAGCGCCGCCGCGGCGTCAGGGCCGCGGGCAAGCAGCAGCACGCCGGCTGGCTCACCTACCTCATCCTGATCATCTTCGCCGTCGGCTCCGTCGTCCCGTTGCTGTACTCGGCGATCGCCGCCTCGCACGACAACGCCCGCCTGAGCGAGCGCACCCCGCCCTTCTGGTTCGGCGGGAGGCTCTTCGACAACCTCGAACGGGCGTGGAACGACGCCAACATGGTCAAGGCGATGACCAACACGCTCTTCGTCGCCGGAGCCATCACGGTCTCCACCGTGCTCTTCGCCACGCTCGCCGGGTTCGCCTTCGCCAAGCTCAGGTTCCGCGCGAAGAACTTCATGATGCTGCTGGTCATCGGCACCATGATGGTCCCGCCGCAGCTCACGGTGGTGCCGCTGTTCATGGCGATCGCCGAGCTGGAGTGGACCGGCCACCTGCACGCGGTCATCCTGCCCACGATGGTGAGCGCCTTCGGCGTGTTCTTCATGCGGCAGTACCTGGTGCAGGCCCTGCCCACCGAGCTCATCGAGGCGGCCCGCGTCGACGGGGCGAACAGCCTCCGCGTGGTGTGGCACGTCGTCTTCCCCGCCGCCAGACCGGCGATGGCGGTGCTCGGCATGCTCACGTTCGTCGCGGCGTGGAACGAGTTCTTCTGGCCGATCATCGCGCTCACCCAGCAGAACCCGACCGTCCAGGTCGCCCTCACCAACCTCGGCCGCGGCTACATCCCCGACCAGGGGGTGATCATGGCCGGCGCGTTCCTGGGCACCCTGCCCCTGCTCATCGCCTTCGTGCTGTTCGGCAAGCAGATCGTGGGCGGCATCATGCACGGAGCGCTCAAGGGCTGAGCACCCCGGCACACGCGGTTGATACCTTCTCTACGAGCAAGAATGGGAGCGCTTCCATGACTGAAAACCAACCCCGGGTCTTCCCACCGGACTTCCTGTGGGGCTCGGCCACCGCCTCGTACCAGATCGAGGGGGCCGCCCGCGAGGACGGCCGCACCCCGTCGATCTGGGACACCTTCAGCCGGACCCCCGGCAAGGTGCACGCCGGCCACACCGGAGACGTCGCCTGCGACCACTACCACCGGTGGCAGGACGACGTCCGCCTCATGGCCGAACTCGGCCTGGGCGCCTACCGCTTCTCGGTGTCCTGGTCCCGGGTGCAGCCCACCGGGCGCGGCCCGGCCGTCCAGCGCGGCCTGGACTTCTACCGCTCCCTGGCCGACGGCCTGCTGGAACGCGGCGTCGTCCCGGCGATCACCCTCTACCACTGGGACCTGCCGCAGGACCTCGAGGACGCGGGCGGCTGGCCGGAACGGGAGACGGCCCAGCGGTTCGCCGAGTACGCCCACATCGTGGGCGAGGCGCTGGGCGACCGGGTGACCTCGTGGATCACCCTCAACGAGCCGTTCTGCAGCGCCTTCCTCGGCTACGGCTCCGGCGTGCACGCCCCGGGGCGCACGGAGTCGGAGGCGGTGCTGAAGGCGTCGCACCACCTCAACCTGGCCCACGGCCTCGGGGTCCAGGCGCTCCGCTCCGTGCTCCCGCGGAACGCCGAGGTGGGCATCACGTTCAACCCGGTCGTGGCCCGCCCCAAGACCGACTCGCCCGGGGACCAGGACGCGGCACGCCGCATCGACGCGCTCCAGACCCGGATCTTCACCGGCCCGGTCCTGCACGGCGGCTACCCGGACGACCTGCGCCGGGACACCGCCAGGGCCAGCGACTGGTCCTTCGTGCGCGACGGCGACGAGGCGCTGATCCACCAGCCGCTGGACTTCCTCGGGCTGAACTACTACACGCCCACCGTCGTCTCGGCCCCCACCGAGGGCGCGAAGATCGCGCGCAACGACGGCCACGGCTCCTCCGAGCACTCGCCCTGGGTCGGCTCGGAGGATGTGGAGTTCCACCTGGCGCCGGGCGAGCGGACCGACATGGGCTGGGTCATCGACCCGACCGGCCTCGCCGAACTGCTGACGCGCTTCCAGCGCGAGGTGCCGAACCTGCCGCTCTACATCACGGAGAACGGCGCCGCGTTCGACGACAAGATGGACGCCGCCGGCGCCGTGCACGACCCGGACCGGATCGCCTATCTCCACGGCCACCTGACCGCCGTCCACCAGGCCATCGAGCAGGGCGTGGACGTGCGCGGCTACTTCCTGTGGTCGCTGCTGGACAACTTCGAGTGGGCGTACGGCTACAGCAAGCGCTTCGGCGTGGTCCACGTGGACTTCGACACCCTCCAGCGCACGCCGAAGGCGAGCGCCCGCTGGTACGCCGGCGTGGCCGGCTCCGGCCGCCTGCCGGCCGGCGGCTGACCGGCCGCCGGGCGCACAGACTCCCCGCGTCCTCCCGGAAGCCTTTCCGGATCCCTCCCGGAAAGGGGGACGCCGGGGGCCTGGCCCCCGCCTCGCGCGCACACCACGCCGCGAGGCGGGGGCCGGTTCACGTCAGCGCGGCGGGCGGCGCTGGTCGTAGTCCCGGCTGGAGGCAGCCGCCACCCGAGGGGAGGGGGCGTTCCGTCATGCCCGCGGCGCCCCGCCAGCCCATTCATGGGACAGAACCGAGTGGACGATGGAGTCGCGCCACGCGCCACGGACGAAGACATGATCTCGAATGTGGCCTTCCTCAGCCAGCCCGGCGCGGATCAGGACCACACGGGACGCTTCGTTCTGCGGCGACCTTGCGGCCCAGATCCGGTGCAGCTTCAGGGAGTCGAAGCCGAAGCCCAGCAGGGCACGCACCAGCTCGGTGCCGTAGCCGATGCCCCACACATCGGGATGAAGGGCGAACCCGATGGTCGCTGCCTGCTGTCCCTCCAACGCGAGCCGCACGTACCCGACGAGTCGGCCGCGCTCGCGCTCACAGGCTGCAAGCGCGAACTCCGAGCGCGGCGCCGCGACAGCCGCGACCATCGAGCGGGCCACGATGTGGCCCACCTGATCGCGGCTGCGCGGCTCGAACGAGAGATGTGCCGTCGCCTGCTGGCTGCCGTAGATCGCGTGGACGGCGTCCACGTCGTCTACGGTCAGCTCCCGCAGAACCAGGCGCTCAGAGGTGTAACTGACCGGGTGCATGCCCGGGGATGCTACTCGGGGCGGATCAGCGGAAGAGAGCCCGAGTCGGTGCGGAGGCGAACGCCTCGATCTCAGCACGCAGTTCGCGGGCCGCGCCAGCGGTCCTGTGCGGTCCTGAGCTGAGGGCGTGGTGCACGCGCTGTGCGCTGATCACGATGCCGGCGCTCCGCTGCGCAGCGGTGAGGTCGAGTACAGGCCGGAGCGCGTCCGCCACGCCGTCGAGCCGGCCGCCCGCGATACGAGCGAGGGCGAGGTTGGTGCGCGCGCCCGCCTCGTCGCCGTATGCCCATTCGGAGCGATCCACCGCCTCGTAGGCTTCCACAGCTTCGGCGGCATGCTGCTCCGCGGTCGGAGTCGATCCCGGTAGAAGCACCTCGGCCTCAGCGGAGTAGTACAGCTCACGGACACGCGGGAACGTCAGCAGCCCTCCAATCGCGTCAAGGTCGTCAACCTCAACTCGTTCACGGGCGCCCGCACCTGCACGAGTGGCCGCGCGCATCCCCTCGGCGTCACCAAGCACGGCAGCTGCGCGGGCCTGGAGACTGGCGAGCCAGATGCGAACCGTGCCGGTCGTCTGCGGTGCGGCGGCGCCGCCGCTGAGGGCGTAGTGGCTGGCGTCTTGGGGACGCCCTGCCCAGTAGGAGATGAGGCTTTGGAGACCGCGTACCCATCCCCGCGCGGGGGCGTGGTCGGCCTGGTCGGCGCAGACGAACGCGGCACGGGCCTGGCGCATGGCGCTGGCGGGGTCTCCCAGATCGTGAGATGCCTTGGCGAGCATGCCGCTGGTGATCGCGGCCAAGAGATGCAGGTTCCGCGCCTGGCTCGGCTTGGCCCCGCCGCTCTCCAGGATGCGGAAGATGGTGTCCTGAATCTCCACGAGGTCATCGAGGATGGCGCTCAGCGGAACTTGGGGGTAGGCCGCGGCGATGCGGTGAACTTCCTCTTCCACGTGCGCCATCGTCTCGGGACCGACCTGCTGTGACTCGGTCGTCATGGCCCATCTCAGGGCGCGTTGTGCTGCCATCGACGCGGTCCTTCCCATGTCGTGCTCGTCCGCAGCGCCAGGGTCGGCGGCGGAACTGTGGATCAGCCCCCTGGTGGGGCGCGGCTTCGCCGGGTGCGGCTCGGCCGCGGGCGGTGGCGCGAGGAGTTCGGCAGCCGAGTACCCAAGCAGGTGCTCCAGCACCAGCCGCGCGTCCGGCTGCGGAGAAACCGCGCCCGCGCACCACCGTTCGTAGGTGGACTCTGAAACAGACAGCGCTGCAAGGGCGGGGTTTCCGTCGATCTCCGCCAGTTCGCGCGCCGCCCGTTCGTACCGGGCCCGGAAGGTCGGATAGTTCCAGCTGCGTTGGCGCAGTAAGACTCGCAGCAGTGTTCCTGTCATGCCGTCCCCCGTCATGGGTGAGTTCGGAGGCCTGTCATGACGTTAAGGGCGAGCCCGCGATCCGGGAACGGGGCCTGCGGCGTCTGACGGGCGGATGGGGGGCGGATGACGGTAGGGGGTCACTCGGGGAGCGAGAGATGGGGGGCCGATGAGGGTGTAGGTGGGGAAGGAGCGCGAGGACGATTGCGGTACGTGATGACGCGATCACCCCACTGAGGGGAGCTACGCCATGAACACCGCAGCAGCGCCGCCCTACTGGTTGCCTACGACCGCCGAGGGCACGCGGGCCTTACCGTTCGGCCGGTGGTGGGACGCGGTGCGGCCCGGAGCCCAGCGGTGACCGCCTTCCCGGCTCGGGTTGACGGCCCTGAGCCCGCGCCGCCCCCGCTGGGAGACGAGCCGCCGACCCTCATCGACGGCCGCCGGTGCCCGCCGGCACAACCCACGGAACGCTGCCCCGGCTGCGACGACATGGTGGAGTCGCTCGCGCTGCACAGCTGCTCCGGCGGCGCGTCATGATCCTACTGCTGCCGACCCTGGTCCCGACCTGCATCGACTGCCGCAGACGCGCGGACGACCCGGTGCCGGTGGCCGAGCACCCGGACGGCTGGATCCTCAGCGTCTGCGGCTCGTGCCTGATCACCGGCCGGTACATCCCCCTCGCGCAACGCCCGAACCTCGGCAACGGTGAGCCTCTGTGCTACCCACCCGAGCACTTTATGCCCGAACGCCTCGTCAGGCGGCTTTCGGCGCTGGGCCCGCGCCCGGACCTTCGCCCGCTGATCGAGCAGGTGGTCACCACCTACAGCCTCACAGCGCTTGAGGGGACGGCCCTGCTGATGCCGGCGGAGCTGGCGGAGGTGTGGCGCCAGGTCCATGCCGCGGTGGCCGAACTCCGCGCAGCGACCCGCGGCGAGCTCCACGCCGTACCCGCAGCCGAGGCAGGGCGGTGACCCATGGCCGAGGAGTTGCCCAGCACGCGCACGCTGACGATCGTGCAGTTGAAGGGGTGCGCCTGCGTCTGGTGTCACGGCCGGATGCTGCACGGATCCCGCCGCGTGGGCGCCGTGCCGGATTTCCTCGACCGCCCGATAGAGCTGTGGGCCTGCGACCCGCCCTGCTCGGCCTCGCCCGGAGGTGCATCGTGAACGAGCGGATCAACCTCTCGCTGCCCGATCCCGGGCGCCGCATCCAGGAACGCGTGATCGGCCGGTGCTGGATCGGCTGCGACCCGGAGGTGATGCAGGCCGTCACCTGGCTCGGGCCGGTCTCCATCGGCGGCATCGCCGGTGATGCGAGCGCCCAGGCATACGCCTGCGAGGCGTGCATCGGCCACCTCTACGGCATGGAGCAGGCCGACCGGATCGAGCGGGACCGGCCTGCCGACCTCCTCGCCGCACAACCTCGCGGACACCGATGACCTCCCGCCCGCCTCCGAGCTGATTCCCACCCACCCGGAGACGGGCGGGGACCAGGCTCCCCGGCCGTGCGTGACCGGCCGGGGAACCGGCGGCGCGCCTCGTAGGCCGGCGCCGCCCGGAGCGGCACCCCCGGCCGCCACCTCGTGGCCGCCGGGGACCCGCGAACCGCACGAGCGAGAGCGAGCCCTCATGCAGTGCCCGAGTTGCCAGCGCCGCGGTGTCCTGCGCCGGGTCCGGTAAGCCCGGTGCAGAACCGTCACCACCGTCCGAACCAACCGAGCAGGAGTTCCGATCTACCCGTTCTTCCTCTTCTGGCCACGACCCTCACCGGCCACGACAGCCGGGTGCACCGACCCCGCCCTCCGCGCCGGCCGATCCGCCGACGGGCAGCAACCGGCCAAGCCCAACAGCTCCCGCCCCGGCGCTCCAAGCCCCTGGAAAGGCGAGCACCGGGACGGGCCGCATCACCCAGCAACCCAAAAGGAGTGAACTGAATGAGCACCACAACCGTAACGCGCGACCCGCGCACCCTCCTCACGCCGGAGGACTTCGCCGCGGTGGCCGCCACCGTGCTGGACAACAACCCCGGCATGAAGCCCGGGTTGGCCGAGCGCATCACCACACAGGCCCTCGCGTTCGTGGCCACCGCCGCCGACACCACCGCACCAATGGCACCGTCTCGCGTGGTGGACGAGGGCTGGCACGCCCTCGTCCTCCACACCCGCCTCTACGAGGACCTGGCCCGCAGGCTCGGGAAGTTCGTGCACCACGTGCCCGAGCGGCCCGGCAGCACCCGCGACAGCTACGGCCCTGACTGGCTCACCCGCACCACCGACGCCATCGCCGCGGCCGGGTACCCGGTGGACGGGGACCTCTGGCGCGGCCCGGGCGACGACACGATCCCGGTCGTCGCCCCGGCGCAGCACTCCCCGGGCCCGAACTGCGGACCGATCGTCACGTGCGTCTCGAAACCGGCCGAGAAGGAGCCCACCCCAACCACTACCCTCTGATACCGGAACCCCACGGAAAGAGGCGGCCATGACGGGCGAACAAAACGAAGGCGGCGACCGGCGGGGCTGGACCGATCCGCGGTACGCCGACATCGTCGCGCGCATCGACAAGGCCCGGCGCTGGACACCGCGGCGCGACGGGCCGCCTGTGGTGCGGGGGTTCGTGTACGACCTGCCGCCGGACCGCCGCCCCCCGACCGTGGACTGACCCGCGCAACCCCACGCCCCGACCACCGGAACACCATCTGGTAGCCGGGCGTTCCCGTCTCCGTGTTCCCGCGGGAACACGGAGACGGGCCGAGACGGGTCAGGATGGGAACGAGTGTGCTGAAGCGGGGAGTTCCGCCGCTGGTCAGGGCATTGTCGCAGGTCAGACGGGTGTGCGTAGCGGGCTCTCGTCCGGCCCCGACACCCCGGCCACACCGACAGATGGGGCGATGAGCGCCGGCCCGACCGCGGGCGAGGGCATTGCTTCATGCCCCGCCGTGGCGTCAGCGCGGCGGGCGGCGGTCGAGGCGCCGCTCGATGTAGGACCGCAGGCCCGGCGTCAGTTTCAGGTGCCACTGCGCGTGGCCGCAGGCCCCGCAGAGGTAGACGTCGAAGACCGGCCGCTTCCCGAGGGTCACCCCCACCGGCCGCAGGCCCACCTGCCCCGTGAACTCCCCCTGGTACACCTCGTCCGCGCCACAGACGCCGCAAGGCCCGTTCCGCATATCCCCGTTGGTCATCCCCCGACCCTAGGGCCCGGGGGACCGCAACGGCCCGCCCAGGCCCGCGCTCAGTCGCCGAACGTCCCAGGCGGGGGCGGCGGCGAGGCGACGGCCGTGGCGTCCCCCACCACCGCCGCGCCCGCGACGAAGTCGGTCAGCTCCCGCCCCGCCAGGACCCGCGCGGGCGAGGGGTCGGCCGCGCACCGGTGGCCGAGATCCACCAGCGGCAGCGCCCGGTCGGACGCCCACAGCACGCCGTTGCCGTACCGGCGGCCACGCAGCACCGCGGGCTCGGCCGTGAGCACCACCTCCGCGAAGCGGCTGACCGCGGTGGCCAGCTGGCCGCGGAGGTAGCCGAACGGCGGCCCGTCCGCGACGTTCGCCGCATAGGAGCCGCCGGGGCGCAGCGCCCGGCGGACCTCGTCGAGGAACTCCGCGCTGGTCACATGCGCCGGCGTGCGCGCCCGGTCGAAGACGTCCGCGATCACCAGGTCCGCCCAGCCCTCGGGGATCTTCCGGAGCATCTCCCTCGCGTCGGAGGGGCGGATCCGCACCCGCGCCGCCCGCGGCAGCGGCAGCTCCCGGCGGACCAGGGCCGTCAGCCGGGCGTCGGGCTCGGCGACCTGCTGCTCGGAACGGGGGCGCGTCACCGCGATGTAGCGGACCAGGCTCAGCGCGCCGCCGCCCAGGTGGACCACCGACATCGGCCGCCCCGGCGGCTGGGCCAGATCCGCGAAGTGGCCGAGCCTGCGCTGGTACTCGAAGACCAGGTGCGCCGGGTCGGCCAGGTCCACGTGCGATTGCGGGGCGCCGTCGATCAGCAGCTCCCAGGACCCGGCCCGGTAGAGGTCGGGGACCAGTCGCGCCAGCCCCCCGTCCACGGGCTCCTCGACCGTCTCCTTGCCACGGCCGCGCCGCTGTCTGATTCTCGCCACACCCCCAGTGTGACGGCAGGCGCCGGGCCGGGCTCCGCGGGCTCTACCGGCAGCAGCGGTCCACGACGCGGAGCAGGGAGATCGCCTCGTTGAGCGCCGCGCGCAACCGCTCCGGTTCGGTGGCGGCGATGACGGTGCCCTCCGGTGGAACGAGCCAGCCGCTCCCGGTCACCGGGGGTTGCGTGCCCCGGCGTGCGCCGGTGTAGGTCTGGATGCACGCGCTCCCCGGGAGATCCCAGCCCTCGGCGGTACCCGCGGGCACGATGAAGCCGAGCGTGTCGCCCTCCCTGTCGTGCAGGACGGGGCCGACGCCTTCCCGGAGGCGCAGGATGTCGACGGCTTCCAGTCCTTCCCGGGCCGGCACGGTGACCAGGTCACAGGGCGCCGCTTCGCCGGTGTCCGCCATGGGTCCTCCTTCAACCAGTCGCGTGTTGTGTACAACGCGCGGACGACGTCAACGGGTACGGCCGAGGACCGCCGCAAAGGGTGGCACTTCATGGCGGATCAGGGGTGGGATATCCGTTTTGTAGCGAAACTCACCGTAGTGGCTCATGTACAGCCGGTACCTTCCGGCCATGGCGACGTCACCCTCCACGCCGGGAGCCTCCGGACCCAACCTCACCTTCCGTGTCCTCCGGGGCGCCAAGTCCCAGGGGGAGTTCGCGTCGGCCGTGCGGCGCGCGGCGCACGAGATCGGCGAACGCGTCAGCTGTGACGCCCGGTACATCGGGCGCGTCGAGGCGGGCGAGATCAGGTGCCCTAATTACGCCTATGAACGGGTATTCCTTCATATGTTCCCGGGACGTTCCCTGACCGAGCTGGGGTTCGAGCCCCGTCAGGTGGTGCGCGGGCGCCGACCGCGTGGCGGCTGCGGCTCCGCCGACCCCTTCTTACCGCACCCCGACCACGACCCCTACACCACGGAGGAGGGCGACGTGCTGCGTCGCGCGTTCATGACCGGCGGCCCGGCCGCCGTCGCGTCCCTGGCCGCCCTGGGGGCGGCGCACCCCGCCTCCGCCGGGCCCGCGCGCCCCGGCGGCTCCGAGGCCGCGGCCGTGTGGCAGGCGGTCACCGACATCCGCCTGCTCGACGACCGGCACGGCGCGGACGTGCTGTACCGCCCGGCGGGCGAGGCCCTGCGGACCGCCTGCGCCCTGCTCGACGCGGGAGCGCGCACGGAGACGGTCAACGACCACCTGCACGCCGGCGCGGGCGAACTGGCCATCTCGGTCGGCTGGCTGGCCCACGACTCCGGCCGCCCGGAGGAGGCCCGCTCCCACTACGCCGAGGCCCTGGCGATGGCGCGCGTCAGCGCGGACCCCGCGCTGGAGGCCCACGCCTTCTGCAACGCCGCCTTCCTGGCCGGGGACGCCGAACGCCCCCGGGAGGCCGTGCGCGCGGCGCAGGCCGGGCAGCAGGCGGCGCGCGCGCTGGGCTCGCACCAGCTGCTCGCGCTGCTCGCGCTCCGCGAGGCGGGCGGCTGGGCGCGGATGGGCGACCGCGGCGGGACCCGGGAGGCGCTGGCGCGCGCCCATGTCCACGTCGCGCGGGGCGCGAGCGGCGCGGACCCGGAGTGGATGTCGTTCTTCGGGGAGGCGGAGTTCGCGGACCTCGAGGCCGCCTCCTGGGCCGCGCTCGGGGACCGGCCGCGGGCCGCCGAGGCGTCGCGGCGGGCCGTGGCCGCGGCGCTGCGCGAGCCGCACTTCGCGCGGAACATCGCGCTCTACTCCGCCGAACTGGCGGGCCGCCTGGTGGACTCGGGCGAGCCGGAGGAGGCCGCCGCGTTCGGCCACCGGGCCCTGGACCACCTCGACCAGGTCCGCTCCTCGCGCGTCCACGCCCGCCTGGCCCGCACGGCCGACCGCCTGCGGCCGGCCCGCCGCGACACCACGGTCTCCGCCTTCCTGGAGCGCCAGACGCCGACCGCCTGAGGGGACGGTCCGCGGGAGCGGGCGCCGGTCACCCTCCGGAGGAGAGCTCCAGGTGCGCCGTGTCGTTCCAGCGTTCGAGGGCGGGCTCGCCATAGGCCCAGCCCAGGGCCGAGATCGCCGCGGCGTCCAGGCGGAGGCGGGCCGCGAAGCGGACGTCGAGACCGAGCCAGCGGGAGGCGACCGCGCGCAGGATATGGCCGTGCGCGAAGAGCACCGCGCTCCTGCCCCCGGCGTGCGCCCCGCGCGCCCAGGCGGCCACCTCGTCGGCGCGGTCGGACAGCTGCTCCAGGGTCTCTCCCCCGGTGACCCCGTCGCGCCAGATGACCCAGTCGCCGCCCTTGCGCGCGGCTATCTCCTCGGTGGTCAGGCCCTCTTCCTCGCCGTAGTCCCACTCCTGGAGCGCGTCCCACTCGGTGGCCTCGGCGGCCAGGCCGGCCAGCTCGCAGGTCTCCTTCGCCCGGGACAGCGGGCTGGTGCGGACCTCGGCGCCGAGCAGCCCGAGCCACGGCGGCTGGTGGAGCCGCGCGCCCAGAGCTTTGGCCTGAGCTCGCCCCTCGTCGAGGAGCGGTACATCCGTGCGTCCGGTGTGGCGCCCGGAGACCGACCAGGCGGTCCTTCCGTGCCGGATCAGCAGGATGTGCGCGGCCATGGACGTCCCCTCTTCTGTCTCATCTGCCCCTCATCATCCCGCACGCAACCGGGAGGGGCTCCCCCGGCGTCCGTTCCACCGGGGGTCGCCGTACGGTGGACTCACCACCTGCTGGCCCTCAGACCGACGACGACGTGAACCTGGAGTCTTAGCGCATGCCCCGAGACAGGCCACGCTGGTGGTCCGAGCTGCTACTCATCGTAGTCGTCTACGCGGCCTACTCCGGCGCCAGGCTCCTCGCCCGCGGCGACGTCGGGACCGCGGTGGACAACGGTCTGACGATCCTGCGGCTCGAATCCTCGCTGTGGCTGCATCCCGAGGACCCGCTCAACGAGCTGTTCACCCAGCAGAAGTGGCTCGGGGTGCCCTCCTCCTTCGCGTACGCCTCGCTCCACTACATCGTCACGCCGGCGATCCTGCTCTGGCTCTTCCGGTGGCGCCCGTTGCACTACCGGCTCATGCGGACCTGGCTGCTGGCCTCCACGGTGCTCGGCCTCGTCGGCTTCACGCTCATGCCGACCAGCCCGCCGCGGCTGCTGCCGGGCGACTACGGGTTCGTGGACAGCCTGGCGCAGTACGCCGGGTACGGCTGGTGGGCCGACGACGCGAGCGCGCCCAGCGGCATGGGGAACTTCACCAACCAGTACGCGGCCATGCCCAGTCTGCACGTGGGGTGGTCGGTGTGGTGCGGGGTGGCCCTGTGGCACTACGGGGCGCGCAACCCGCTCGTCCGCGCCCTCGCCGTCGGGTACCCGCTGATCACCACGATCGTGGTCATGGGCACCGGCAACCACTACTTCCTCGACGCCCTCGCGGGAGCCGCCGTGATGACGGCGGGGCTGCTGCTGGCGCGCCCCCTGCTGCGCACCGGGGAGCGCATCAAGACGGCGCTCGGCCTGAGCGGTCTCGCGCCCGGCACGCGAGAGGACGGCCCGGGTACGCGTCAGGGCAGCGTGGGTACGGAGAAGGACAGTACGGAGAAGGACAGCGTGGGCGCGGGGCGCGACGGCCTGCCTCCCGACACAAACGCACACCGGCGCACACGGCGCGCGGGTCGCCTTCAGGACGCACCAAGGCGCTGGGGCACACCGGCGCGGCACAATGGAACGTCGGCGCGGCGCCAGGAGCTCACTCCGCCGACGTGATGTGACGCACCGCGATGCCCAGACCATGGAGGCTGATCCACCGATGGCTGATTCCGGCCGGGCTCCCGAGCCGCCGAAAGGCGGGCCGCGTCACCGCAGGCCCGCCGCGCTGTTCTTCGAGCCACCCGCGGATCAGCGGCAGGAGGAGCACTTCTTCGCGCTGGAGTCCATCACCGACCCCGCCCGGCTCCTCGACCGCGCGACGGAGCTCGCCGTCGCGTTCCAGGCCGCGGCCGACCGCTCCGTCGAGTACCAGGCGATGGCGGCCGCCCAGCTGGCCGACCCCGCGCGCTTCGACGCCCTCCCCGCGGCGGCCGTCGCCGACCGGGCGGGATGGACCGAGGACTACGCGCTGAAGATGATCGAGTACGGCCGTGAGCTGCTGCGGGACCGCGACTAATCGATTTTCTCTCCGCCACGCGGGGGTGCTAAGGTCTACGACGTCAGCAGGCGCCGCTAGCTCAGTTGGTTAGAGCAGCTGACTCTTAATCAGCGGGTCCGGGGTTCGAGTCCCTGGCGGCGCACCGACAGGGGAAGCCCCCACCAGCCGGTTCCGGCGGGTGGGGGCTTCCTCGTTCACCGGCCCTCCCACGGCCCTTCCCGCGGCCCGGACAGCGCCTAGTCGCGAACGACCTTGATGTTCCAGCCGCCGGTCACCGTGCGCTCTCCGACCTCGATCCTGATGCCCGCCGTGGCGTCGTAGTAGCTCTCGCCGGTCTCCAGGGGCGCGTCCGCGAGGCGGGGGTGGACGGAGGCCGCGTGGCAGGCGCTCGTGTCGGGGTGACCGTCGAGGACGTCGATCGGGCCGTCGGCCGAGGCCACGTCGCTGCGCACCCGGTAGAGCAGGACGCCCCTGGTGCAGCTGCGGCCGTCGTTGCGGCCGGGGGTGCGGGCCTCGGCGACCAGCGCCTCGGCCGGGCCGGTGCGGATGACGGCGAGGCGGGTGTCCGACTCGGGGTTGCCCTTCTCCAGGGGCGCACCGATGGGCTGGAGGGTGTGCAGGGTGGTGCCGGAGGCGCGCACGCAGTCGACGTGCCCCGGGCCGAGCCACCCCAGCTTCCACTTGTGCCAGCCGAAGAGTTCCGGGGCCAGGCCGAACTGGCTGCCCATCAGGTCCCAGTCCCCCACATGGGTGTCCCAGTCGCCGTGGCCCCGTTCGGGCCTGTCGTAGAGGTCGGGCAGGTCGAAGACGTGGCCGGTCTCGTGGGCGAGGACGTTGCGGTCCGGCTTGCGGTGCTCGAAGACGGTGACCAGGCGGCGCACCTCGGCGTCCCCGACCGTGACGGGCTTGTCGAAGTTGACGACCTTGGTGGCGTCCGGGTCCACGCCGGGGGCGTCGGGGTCGGCGACCAGGTAGACGACGTCGTAGTCGGCGAGGTCGACGCGGCCGGAGACGAGCTTCAGCGCGTCGCGGAGATAGGCCGAGCGCGACCGCGGCTCCCAGTCCCGCTGTATGCCGTAGGAGACGGAGTCGGCGGGCATCCGCAGCCACTCGGCCTCGACGTCGGCGGCCAGGTCGAGCTTGCCGTAGGAGGCGTCGCGGAAGAAGTCGGTGGTGGCGGGGAAGTAGTCCTTCGCGATCCGCCGCGGGCTGAGCCGGGGCTCGGCGTCAGGGAAGGAGAGGAAGAGCATCACGGCCCGCACGGTGCCGACCGCCCGCGGGTACGTGTCGTTCCAGCTGTCCACGCCCTCCGAGTGGTGCGTCGGCGAGCGCGGCAGCGTGCACGGCTCGTCGGCGATCGCCTCGGTGGCGGGGGCCGAGGTCATCGTGGCGCCCAGCAGGACGGCCAGCGCGGCGAGTACGGCGGCGGGTCTTCCGCGGGCGCGGCGCACATCGGCCTCCGATCCGGCCTGAAGGGGACACCGTCACCACTCTGTTCAGATATGAAGCGCTTCGTCCTGTTTCGGTAGGCCGCCCGAGTCATGGGCAGTACGATTACCCTGCGTATCATCCCTTCGGGAACGATCCGTAGGGCACACCGATGAGCAGAAACGATCATCTCGTCGAATGCCTGTCCGGAGCACACGTTTCGGGTTGCGAGACAGGCCCCCCGGCCACTGGCTCGATCCGCGCCACTGCCTCTATGATCGCCACATTTCCAGCGCGGATACGCCAAGCGGGCAGCCGGGGAGCGCCCGACAGCACCATCGGGAGCGATCGGTGAACGGACCCCACAACGGACCGGGCCAAGACCCCGGAAGTGCCCTCGACGCGGCCCGGCCAACCGTCACACAGGGTGACCACCACAACGACTACCGGGCGGCCTTCCAGATCGCACAGCTCCCCATGGCGCTCGTCGGGCGCTCGGGGGAGATCGTGGCGGCCAACGCCGCGCTCGGCCTGCTGCTCGGCATCGAGCCCGACCGGCTGGCCGGGGTCAGGGCCGACGCCCTCACCGGGCTCGGCCTCGACGGGCGCGCCCGCGGCTCCTACCGCGCCGTGCTGCGCGGCCAGAGCGATCGCATGCGCTGCACCCGCCGCCTCAAGCACGCCGACGGCCACTCGCTGTGGGCGGAGGTCACGGTCGCGCCGGTCCCCGGGCGCACCTCGGCGGCGCTGCTGACGGTCTCGGACATCAGCGAACGCCGCGACCTCCAGGACCGGCTGCGGCACATCCAGATGCACGACCCGGTCACCCGGCTGCCCAACCGCGCGCTCTTCTTCGAGCGCCTCACCGGCGCGCTGTCGGACTCGGCGACCGGGCGGATCGGGCTGTGCTTCCTGGGCCTGGACGGCTTCAAGGCGGTCAACGACACCCTCGGTCACCGGGTCGGCGACCAGCTTCTCGGCGCCGCCGGCCAGCGGCTGGCCCAGTGCGCCGCGGGCGCCGGCGGGCACCTGGTGGCGCGGCTCGGCGGGGACGAGTTCGCCGTGCTGGTCGAGGGTTCGACGGGCACCGAGCAGCTGACGGCGCTCGCCGAGACGATGCTGGCGGCGTTGCAGCGCCCGTTCGACCTGGCCGGGCAGCGGATCGCGGTCTCGGCCAGCATCGGGGTGGTGGAGCGGGAGGCGGCGGACACCACGGCCACCGGGCTGATGCAGGCGGCCGACACCACGCTGTACTGGGCCAAGGCGGACGGCAAGGCGCGCTGGACGCTGTTCGACCCCGAGCGCAACGCCCACCGGATGACCCGGCAGTCGCTGTCGTCCACGCTGCGGCGGGGCGTCGACCGGGGCGAGTTCACGCTGGAGTACCAGCCGATCGTCGGGCTCGCCGACGACATCGTGCGGGGCGCCGAGGCGCTGGTGCGGTGGCGGCACCCGCAGTTCGGCACGCTGGGACCGGACCGTTTCATCGGGCTCGCCGAGGAGAACGGGGCGATCGTCCCGCTGGGCCGCTGGGTGCTGGCCGAGGCGTGCCGCCAGGCGCGGCGCTGGCAGCGCGAGCACCCGGGGCCGCCGCTGTTCGTCAGCGTCAACGTGGCGGTGCGGCAGGTGTGGGACTCGGACCTGGTGCGCGATGTGGCGAGCGCCCTGCGGGAGTCGGGGCTGCCCTCGGGGCTGCTCCAGCTGGAGCTGACCGAGTCGGCGGTGATGGGCTCGGCGGGGCGGCCGTTGCAGGCGTTGCAGGCCCTGTCGGACATGGGGGTGCGGATCGCCATCGACGACTTCGGCACCGGCTACTCGAATCTGGCCTATCTCAGCCGCCTGCCGGTGCGGGCGCTGAAGCTGGACGGCATGTTCGTGCGCGGATTCCGCACCGCGCGCCACCTGAATCCGGCCGACGAGACGATCGTCACCTCGCTCGTCCAGCTCGCCCACAAGCTGGGGCTCACGGTCACCGCCGAGTGCGTCGAGGGCCCGGCCCAGGCCGAGCGGCTGCGCCGCATCGGCTGCGACACCGGTCAGGGCTGGCACTATGCGCGGCCGATGCCCCCCGACCACCTGGCCGCGCTGCTCGCCGGGCGCGACTGAGGCGAGTACGTGTCACGAGCGCGCTCGGGGGTGTACGGGCGGACGGGCTGAGGGGATACTGCCGGGCCATGACGATCATGGCTGATTCCATTCCCTTCGACCGCTTGGAGCGCCTGCTCGACGACGAGTCGATCCCCGTGGTGCACCGCGCCCTGTGGCTGCTGCTCTGGGAGAGCGACGTGCGGGTGCTCGACCTGCTCGCGATCGACGTCGCGGAGGTGGCGAGGATAAGACCCGCGCCGGAACGCCCGCTGGGGAAACGCGCCGACGGGCTGCTGGACCGGCTGATCGGCGACCGCGTCGCGGGGCCGCTGTTCGCCGTCGGGCCGCGGGCCCTGTCCTGGGACGAGGCGGTGCGGGCCGCCAGGGCGCACGGCCACGCCGTGCACGCCTTCCGCACCAGCGGCAGGCAGCACCGCTGACCCGGCCGCGGGCGGGCTCCTCGCGTTCCTCGCGTCCCTCGCGTTCCCCGCGTTCCCCGCGTCAGGAGAAGAGCCGCCCCATCGCCGGGCACACCGCCGTGTGGTCGAGGAGCCTCAGGCCCTCCCAGGCGGTGACCTGGTTCGCGGTCAGCACCGGCTTGCCCGCCGCGGCCTCCAGCTCGGGCAGCCAGGCCGCCGTGTGCAGCGCGGTGTCGGGCAGCAGGATCGCGTCCGCCGCCGGGTGGTCGCCCTCGGCGACCAGGCGCAGCACCTCCTCGCGGCCCCAGGTGCCCACCTCGGCCGCCGTGATGATGCCGCTGCCCCGGGTGGACACGACCTCGACGCCCGCGGCCTTGAGGAAGCCCGCGAAGAGCCCGGCGACGTCGTCCGGGTAGGTGGCGCCGATGGCCACCCGGACGGCGCCGATCGACCGCGCCGCGCGGGCGAAGGCGAACGACGTGCTCGACGCCGGGAGCCCCGCCTCGGCCGCGAGGCGCCGCACCTGGTCGGCGGCGCCGTCCCAGCCGTAGACGAAGCTGGCGCTGGTGCAGGCCCAGACGACGGCCTCCGCGCCCCGCTCCGTCAGGGCGCCCAGGCTCGGGGTCAGCCGGTCGACCGACCCCATCTCCAGCAGCGCGTCCACCCGGTGGGCGTCCGTGCCGATGTCGGTGTGTGCGAGCGGCAGCCGGACGCCCGCCCCCGCGGCGTTCAGCAACGACTCCATGCGGGGGAAGTCGTCCTCGGCCGAGTGGCCCGGGTACAGGAATCCGACTGTCGCGACCATCGTGAACTCACCCTTCCTCTTCGGGTACGGCCGGCGGCGCCTCCGCCGCCATCGGCACCGGGCCCGGGCCGAGGGGCGGGGCCTCGGCGGCCAGCGCCGCCGGGCCGCGCCTGGCCACCGGGTCCAGCAGCGCCTGATAGGGCCCCACGGCGTCCTTGCCCATCGACCGCAGGGCGGACCACATCGTCACCTGGTTCGCCGAGATGACCGGCATCCGCAACTCCGCCTCCAGCTGCGGGATCACGTCGTAGGTCGGCAGGTTGGTACAGCTGATGAACAGCGCGTCCGGGGCGTCCCGCACGGCCTCGCGGGCCATGTCGACCACGTCCCGGTAGGGAACGCGCCAGATCTCCCTGGTCAGGCCCAGATAGCTGCGCCCGCAGACCTGGACGCCCGCCTCCAGCAGATAGGTCTCCAGCGCGTCCGTCACCGACTTCGTGTAGGGCGTCACCACCGCGATGCGGCGCGCGCCCAGTTCGTCGAGGGCCGCGAGCAGCGCCCCCGAGGTGGTCAGGGCCGGCAGCTCACCGGCCTGCTGCATGGCGGCGATCATGGCACGTTCGCCCGCGACGCCGCTGACGAAACTGCCCGAGGTGCAGGCGTAGGCCACGACCTCGGGATGGACCGCGGTCAGTGCGAGAACGGCCTCGTGCAGCGTCTCGTGCTCGCTGACCAGCCGGGCCAGGTCGAGACTGACCTCCACCGGCACGAAAGGGGTCCGTGTCAGGTGGAGTGAGACATCGTCGGGTACCCATCGCCACAGTTCGCGGTCGAGGGCGAAGTCGAAGGGCGCGACGACTCCGATGCCGCGCTGGGGCAGCGGGCCGCCGAGGAAGGAGACATCCAAATCGAACCCCGATTCAACGGGCCGGACTGGGAGGAGAAAAGCAGATGCCTTCGTTGACGAAGGTAGAGACGGGTTCCTACCGTGGTCAATCCTTGACTTCCAGCCAATCAGCGACTCGTTGCGGAACGGTTTCCCCACCATGTCTCAAGCCCGCGTCCTGGTCCTCGACGCCGACCCCCTGCCGCGCCTCGACCGCCTCGCCGGGCGGGCGGAGGTGCGGCACAGCGACGAGGACTCGCTGGCCGCCCAACTGCCCGAGGCGGACGTGCTGCTCGTGTGGGACTTCCTGTCCGACGCCGTCCGCCACGCCTGGCCCGGGGCGGGGCCGCGGCCCCGGTGGGTGCACACGGCGAGCGCGGGTGTCGACCGGCTGATGGTTCCCGAACTGCTCGCCTCCGACGCCGTGTTGACCAACGCCAGGGGGATCTTCGACCGGCCCATCGCCGAGTATGTCGCCGGTCTCGTGCTGGCCATGGCCAAGGATTTCGAGGGCAGCCGGCGGGCCCAGGCGGAGCGCCGCTGGGCGTACCGGGAGACGGAGAAGGTCCACGGCACCCGGGCCCTGGTGGTCGGCTCCGGGCCGATCGGGCGGCGCGTCGGCGTCACCCTGCGCGCCCTCGGCGTGGAGGTGGACCTCGTCGGCCGCACCGCGCGCGAGGACGACCCCGAGTTCGGGCGGGTGCACGCGAGCGAGGCGCTGGCGGGGCTGCTGCCCGGCGCGGACTGGGTGGTGTGCGCCGCCCCGCTCACGCCGGCGACCACGGGGATGTTCGGCGCGGACGCGTTCGCGCTGATGCGGCCGACGGCCCGGTTCATCAACGTCGGGCGCGGTCAGCACGTGGTGGAGGACGACCTCGACCGGGCGCTGCGCTCGGGGCGGCTGGCCGGGGCGGCGCTTGACGTGTTCGCCACCGAGCCGCTCCCGCGGTCGAGCCCGCTGTGGGACGCGCCGGGGCTCTTTCTCTCGCCGCATATGAGCGGCGACACCGTGGGCTGGCGGGACGACCTCTCCGACCAGTTCTGCGACAACTTCGACCGGTGGGTCGCCGGAAGGCCACTGTTCAACGTGGTCGACAAGCGGCTGGGGTATGTGCCGGGGGAAGCCTGATGGGCCCGATGGGCGACTGCGAGGAGATGCCGTGACCGACCTGTGCTCCCTGTCCGCGACCGAGTTGACCGCGGCGTACGCGGCCGGGGACCTCTCCCCCGTCGCCGTGACCGAGGCCGCGCTCGACCGTGCCGAGGCGATAGCGCCGGTGGTGAACCCGTTCGTGTTCATCGACCGGGAGGGCGCCCTCGGGGACGCCGGGGCCGCCGAGGAGCGGTGGCTGCGGGGCGCGCCCGCGGGGCCGGTGGACGGGGTGCCGGTGACGGTGAAGGACATCCTCCTCCAGCGCGGCCACCCGACCGGCCGCGGCCTGGCGCCGGCGCCGGGCGACGACGGGCCGTGGACGGAGGACGCCCCCTCGGTGGCGCGGCTGCGCGCCTCGGGCGCGGTGTTCCTCGGGAAGACCACCACGCCCGAGCTCGGCTGGAAGGGCGTCACCGACTCGCCCGCCCACGGCGCGACGGGCAACCCGTACGCCCCCGAGCGCACGTCCGGCGGGTCGAGCGGGGGGAGCGCGGCGGCGGTCGCGCTGGGCGCGGGGCCGCTGAGCCTGGGAACGGACGGCGGCGGCTCGGTCCGCATCCCCGCGTCGTTCTGCGGGATCTTCGCGCTCAAGCCGACCTACGGCCGCGTCCCGCTCTACCCGGCCAGCGCGTTCGGCACGCTGGCGCACGTGGGGCCGATGACGGGGAACGCGGCGGACGCGGCGCTGATGCTGGACGTGGTCGGCCACCCCGACCCGCGCGACTGGTCGCATCTCGGGCCGCCGCCCGGCGCGTTCAGGGATGCGCTGAGCGCCGGCGCGGAGGGGGTCGCGGGGTTGCGCGTGGCGTTCTCCCCCGCGCTGGGCCAGGTCGAGGTGGAGCCCGCGGTGGCCGCGGCGGTGCGGCGCGCGGTGGACCGGCTGGCGGACCTGGGCGCCCAGGTCGTCGAGACCGATCCGCCGGTGCCGCCGCTGGAGCGGGTGCGGGAGGCGTTCCACACGCTGTGGTTCAGCGGCGCGGCACGGGTCACGCAGTTCTTCGACGACGCGCGGCTCGCCGGTCTCGACCCGGGGCTGCGGGAGATCCGCGACGTGGGGGCGGGGCTGGGGGCGCTGGACTACCTGGCGGCGGTGGACATGCGGATGGCGATGGGCCGGGCGGCGGGCGAGTTCCACGAGGAGTTCGACCTGCTGGTCACGCCGACGATGCCGGGCACGGCGTTCGCCAAGGGCGTCGAGGCCCCCGAGGGCTCCGGCCTGGTCCGCTGGACGGAGTGGACGCCGTTCACCTACCCGTTCAACATGACGCAGCAGCCCGCCGCGTCGATGCCCTGCGGCACGGACCCGGACGGGCTGCCCATCGGCCTGCACCTGGTCGGCGCACGGCACGCCGACGCGCTGGTGCTGCGCGCCGCGCACGCCCTCTACGAGGCGGGGGTGGCCGCGATCCCGCCGCCCTCGTGGTGAGGGCGGCGAGGGGCGCCCCCGCACGCGGCGCTAGGCGCGGCGGAAGGTGAGGGACTCGCCGAGCGCGCCGGCGCGCCAGAGGTCCTGGCACGCGTCCGCCATCCCGTCGAGGCCGTCCACCACCGTGCCCCAGACGATGCCGGGCACCCAGCCCGCGTCGCCGTTGATCAGCAGGTTGTTCCGCTCGTAGAAGAGCGCGAGGTCCACCACCGTCGTCCGGCCCTGGTGCTTGGCCTCGGTCTCGTAGCCGTAGGAGGCGGTGGAGAGCTGGGTGTCGGAGAAGGTGAAGTAGCACAGGTCGCCCGGGATCGGGGTGACCGTCGGGTTCTCCAGCGGCGGCTCCTGGGGGGCGAACGGGGGCACCAGGGCGTAGATCTCGTTGCGCGCGTACTTCGCGTGGTAGACGTCGCCGCCGAGCGGCAGCGCGTTCCACACGGCGTCGCAGGTGATCGGCGCCCGCTCGCCGAGCAGGCGGGCGGTGCAGCTCACGCCGCGCTTGTCGAGCGAGACGGTGATGAACCTGTCGTCGGTGGTGGTCATGGGGGCCTCCTCCTAGGGGGTGCACGCCGCTGAACCGCCCACGATGCCACGGACTTCCGCGCCGGGGCAGGGCGGCCGGGTCAGCGCACGTCGGCCAGGAACGCGGCGATCGCGGGGGTGATCCGGGTGCCGCCGTTGCAGCAGGTCTGGTAGGGACCGTAGGTGTGGACGCCGATCGCCTGCCAGTCCTCGCCGTAGAGGTCGAAGACGGGCGATCCGCTCTGGCCGTCGTAGGTGTCGATCTCGTACCGCAGGTTGGTCGGGGTCTCCGACCGGATCCGCCCGCTGCCGCTCCACATCGTGCCCTCGGGCTTGTCGCCGGGGTAGCCCCGCAGGTTGACGCTGTTGCCGACGTGCGTGGCGTCCTGCCAGCGGTGGCCGAGCCAGCCGGTCGTCGTGCCGATCGCGCAGTCGAGCTTGAGCACGCCCCAGTCCTCGCGCCGGTCGCCGGTGGTGGCCCACGCCTGGCTCGTCCACACCTCGGTGTGGCCGCAGCTGCCGTACGGGCTGACCGCGCCGTTCCTGCCGGGGTGGGCGCGGAAGGCGGAGTAGAAGTCGCGGTCGGCGCGGCCCGGGTGGACGCAGTGGCCGGCGGTGACGACGGTGTCGGCCGAGACCAGGAAGCCCGTGCAGCGGTAGGCGCTGGTGGTGAGGTAGACGATCGCGCGGTTCGGGTACGCCGTGGTGTCGGTGACCCGGTACCGGGTGTCGTCGCCGATCACCACCAGGGGCGCGGGGGCGGCCTCCCCGGTGCCCGGGAAGGCGTCCCACTCCCCGGCGCCCGAGGCCGCGCCGGGCGCGGCCTCGGGCGCCGGCGCGGGCGGGGTCAGCGCGCGCCCCTGCGCGTCGGCGCCGACCACCGCGGGCGCGGGCGGGCGCGCCTCGGCGGCGGCGCGCTGCGGGCCCGCGAGGGACGCGGCGAGCAGGGACAGGGCGAGGGCGGCGACCAGGGCGGGACCGCGGCGACGGGGTAACGGCAGGGGGCGCATGGGCAGATGTGATCACATCCCGAACGCGCCACCCGCCCCGGGGTCGCGCGCCGGGTCGCGCGCCGGGTCGAGGCGGTCGACGCCGCGCGGGTCACAGCGCGTGCGCCCGGTAACGCGCCACCGTCTCGGCCAGCACCTCCCGCCCGTCCCGCGCCCACAGCCCGTCGTTGAACAGCTCGACCTCCACCGGGCCCCGGTACCCGGCCGCCGCCACCGCCTCCCCGAACCACCGGAAGTCCACCGCGCCGTCGCCGAGTTGGCCACGGCCGTTGAGCACCCCCGCGGGGAGCGGAGTGGTCCAGTCGGCGAGCTGGAAGCAGGCGATCCTGCCCCCCGCGCCCGCCCGTTCGATCTGCTCCGCGACCCGGTCGTCCCACCACAGGTGGTAGGTGTCCACGGCGACGCCGACCTGCGCCGCGGGGAACCGTTCCGCCAGGTCGAGCGCCTGCGCCAGCGTGGAGACCACGCACCGGTCGGATGCGAACATGGGGTGCAGCGGCTCGATCGCCAGCCGTACGCCCCTGCCCGAGGCGTAGGGGGCGAGCAGGCCCAGCGCGTCCGCGATCCGCTCCCGCGCCCCGGCCAGATCGCGGCTGCCCGGTGGCAGCCCGCCGGAGACGAGCACCAGCGTGTCGGTGCCCAGCTCCGCCGCCTCGTCCACGGCCGCGCGGTTGTCCGCCAGGGCCGCCGCCCGTGCGGCCGGGTCGATGGCGGTGAGGAAGCCGCCCCGGCACAGGGTGGTGACGGCCAGGCCCGCCTCCCGCACCAGCCGGGCCGCGGCCTTCAGCCCGAACGCGGCCACCGGCTCGCGCCACAGGCCGACACCCGGCACGCCCAGGTCGAGACACCCCTCGACCAGCTCGGGCAGGGAGAGCTGCTTGACCGTCATCTGGTTGACCGAGAACCCGGCCAGATCACTCACGGGCCCGCTCACCTGCTTTCTGCTCGCTTCTCCGCCCACCGGACCCAGCGCACCACCATCCGCAACCTCTCCCCCGGCAGCCCGGCGCGCGCCGCTCACCTGCCCTCTGCTCGCTTCTCCGCCCACCGGACCCAGCGCACCACCATCCGCAACCTCTCCCCCGGCAGCCCGGCGCGCGCCGCTCACCTGCCCTCTGCTCGCTTCTCCGCCCACCGGGCCCAACGCACCACCATCCGCAGCCCCTCCCCCGGCAGCCCGGCGCGCGCCGCCCACCTGCCCTCTGCTCGCTTCTCCGCCCACCGGACCCAGCACACCACCATCCGCAACCTCTCCCCCGGCAGCCCGGCGCGCGCCGCCCACCTGCCCTCTGCTCGCTTCTCCGCCCACCGGACCCAGCACACCACCATCCGCAACCTCTCCCCCGGCAGCCCGGCGCGCGCCGCTCACGTGTCCACCCCCTGCACCGCCAGCAGCCGCGCCATCCGGTCCCTGGCCAGCTCCGGGTCGGGGAAGAGGCCGATGCCGTCGGCCAGTTCGTACGCCGTGGCCAGATGCGGCAGCGAGCGGGCCGACTGGAGTCCGCCGACCATCGTGAAGTGGCTCTGGTGCCCCGCCAGCCAGGCCAGGAAGACCACGCCCGTCTTGTAGAAGCGCGTCGGCGCCCGGAACAGGTGCCGCGACAGCGCCACGGTCGGGTCGAGCAGCGCCCTGAACCCTGCCGCGTCCCCGGTGTCCAGGGTCCGCACCGCGTGGGCGGCCAGCGGGCCCAGCGGGTCGAAGATGCCGAGCAGGGCATGGCTGAAACCGCGCTCGTCGCCCTCGATCAGCTCGGGGTAGTGGAAGTCGTCGCCCGTGTAGCAGCGCACGCCGGCGGGCAGCCGCCTGCGCAGCTCCACCTCGCGCCCCGCGTCGAGCAGCGAGACCTTAACGCCGTCCACCTTGTCGGGGTGCGCGGCGATGATCTCCAGGAACGTCCCGGTCGCGGCGTCCAGGTCCTCGCTCCCCCAGTAGCCCGCGAGCGCCGGGTCGAACATCGGCCCGAGCCAGTGCAGGATCACCGGCTCCGCGGCCTGCCGCAGCAGGTGGCCGTAGACCTCCAGATAGTCCTCGGGACCCTTGGCGGCGGCGGCCAGCGCGCGTGAGGCCATGAGGATCACCTGCGCGCCGGTCTCCTCGACCACCGCGAGCTGCTCCTCGTACGCCGCCCGCACCTCGGCCACCGTGGGCGCGCCCGCGGCCCCGGCGGCGTGGCTCCCGGTCGTCAGCTGGTCGGTGCCCACGCCGCAGGCGATCAGCCCGCCTGTCGCCCGTGCCTCCGCGCCCGAGCGGCGGATCAGCTCGGCCGCCCCGGCCCAGTCCAGGCCCATGCCGCGCTGCGCGGTGTCCATCGCCTCCGCGACGCCGAGCCCGTGCGACCACAGGTGGCGGCGGAAGGCCAGCGTGGCGTCCCAGTCCACGGCCGCCGGCGCGTCCGGGGTGGTGTCGGCGAACGGATCCGCCACCACATGCGCGGCGGAGAGGACCACACGGGAGGCGAGCGGCGCGCCCCCCGGCGCGAGGTCGAGTGGAACGGCGCGCGGTTCGTATGCGCGCAACCGCCCCTCGGCGTCCGGCAGCCGGATCGCGGCGGCGCGTTCCCCGGTCACAGGCTCAGCTCCGGAACGGCGAGGCGGCGGCCCTCGGCGGACGAGGCGAGGCCGAGCTCGGCGAGCTGCACGCCCCGCGCCCCGGCCAGCAGGTCCCAGGTGTAGGGCTCGTCCAGCACCACATGGCGCAGGAACAGTTCCCACTGGGCCTTGAAGCCGTTGTCGAACGGGCCGTTGTCCGGGACCTCCTGCCACTGGTCGCGGAAGACCTCGGTGGCCGGAAGGTCCGGGTTCCACACGGGCTTGGGCGTGGCGGAGCGGTGCTGCACCCGGCAGGTGCGCAGGCCCGCCACCGCGGAACCCTCGGTGCCGTCCACCTGGAACTCCACGAGTTCGTCGCGGTTGACCCGCACCGCCCAGGACGAGTTGATCTGGGCGACGGCCCCGCCCGCCAGCTGGAAGATCCCGTACGCGGCGTCGTCGGCGGTCGCCTCGTACGGCTCGCCCGCCTCGTCCCAGCGCCGCGGGATATGGGTGGCGGCCAGGGCCTGCACGGTCTCGACGCGGCCGAACAGCTCGTTCAGCACGTACTCCCAGTGCGGGAACATGTCCACGATGATGCCGCCGCCGTCCTGCGCGCGGTAGTTCCACGAGGGGCGCTGCGCCTCCTGCCAGTCGCCCTCGAAGACCCAGTAGCCGAACTCGCCGCGCACCGACAGCACGCGGCCGAAGAAGCCGCCGTCCAGCAGCCGCTTGAGCTTGAGCAGCCCCGGCAGGAACAGCTTGTCCTGCACCACGCCGTGCTTGACGCCGGCGTCCGCCGCCTGCCTGGCCAGCGCGAGGGCGCCGTCGAGGCCGGTGGAGGTGGGCTTCTCGGTGTAGATGTGCTTGCCCGCCGCTATGGCCTTGGCGATGGCCTCCTCGCGCGCCAGCGTGATCTGGGAGTCGAAGTAGATGTCCACGGAGCCGTCCGCCAGCACCGTGTCCAGATCGGTGGAGACGGCCGTGGCCGGATCGAGCCCGTGCCGCTCCGCCATGGCCCGCAGCGCGTGCTCGCGCCGCCCGACCAGGACCGGTTCCGGCCAGATCACCGTGCCGTTCCCCAGGTCGAGCCCGCCCGCCTCGCGCATGGCGAGGATCGAACGCACCAGGTGCTGGCGGTACCCCATCCGCCCGGTCACGCCGTTCATGGCGATCCGGACGGTCTTCTTCGTCGTCATGCCCTTCCCTCCCGAAAGCGCGGTGCACGCCTGTGGTCAGCATGCAGTAAGCGCTTTCTACCCGGAAAGAAGCTAACCTCTCCCCACCGGCTAGGACAAGTGGAGCAGAGGATGTCAGTCACGCTGGCGGATGTCGCGGCGCGCGCGGGCGTCTCCGCGGCAACCGTTTCCCGGGTGCTCAACGGCAACTATCCCGTCGCGGGTGCCACCAGGCTCCGCGTCCTGCGGGCCGTCGAGGAGCTGGAGTACGTGGTCAACGGGCCGGCGAGCGCGCTGGCCGCCGCCACCTCGGACCTCGTCGGGGTCCTGGTCAACGACATCGCCGACCCGTTCTTCGGGATCATGGCCGGGGCCGTGCAGTCCGAGATGGGGTCCGAGGGCGGCGTGACGTCGGGGGCGGGCCCGCAGAAGCTCGCCGTCGTGTGCAACACCGGCGGCTCTCCGGACCGCGAGCTGAACTACCTCACCCTCCTCCAGCGCCAGCGCGCCGCCGCCGTGGTGCTCACCGGCGGGGCCGTGGAGGACGGGGGGCACACGGAGGCGCTCGCCACCCGGCTGCGCCGGCTCGACGCGGCGGGTACCCAGGTCGTGCTCTGCGGGCGCCCCCCGCTGGGCGCGGGGGAGGCGGGCCCGCACCCGTTGACGGTGACGTTCGACAACCGGGGCGGCGCCCGGCGGCTCACCGAGCACCTGCTCTCGCTCGGCCACCGCTCGCTGGGCTACCTCGCGGGCCCGGCCGCCAGGACCACGACGCGGCACCGGCTCGAAGGCCACCGGGCCGCCCTGGAGGCGGCGGGGCTCGCGGGGGACGCCGACCGGCTCACGGTCCACGGCGCGTACGACCGCGCGTCCGGCTACGACGGGGCGCTCGAACTGCTGCGGCGCGAGCCGGCGCTCACCGCGATCCTGGCCGCCAACGACACGGTGGCGCTCGGCGTCTGCGCGGCCCTGCGGGACCGGGGGCTGCGGATTCCGCAGGACATCTCGGTCACCGGGTTCGACGACCTGCCGTTCGCCGTGGACGCGATGCCCGCCCTGACCACCGTCCGCCTCCCCCTCCACCAGGCGGGAGCCCGCGCCGGGCGCCTCGCGCTCGGCCGCGAGGACGGCCCGCCGGGCGGGGTGGCCACCTACCGCGGGGACCTGATGGTCCGCGACTCCACCTCGCCGCCCGCTCGCTGACCCCGGTCCTCACGGCGGCCGCCCGGGGGGTGGCGGACCGATAGGGTGACCCGCCATGGCCAGCCAGAAGGAACGCATGCTCGCCGGTGAGCTCTACATCGCCGACGACCCGGAACTCGCCGCCGACGCCCTGCGCGGGGCGCGGCTCGCCGAACGGTTCAACGCCACCGGCGGCGCCGACGCGGCCGTGCGGCGCGAGGCCCTGGTGGAGCTGCTCGGCGAGGTCGGAGAGGGCACGGAGGTGCGACCGCCGCTCCAGGTGGACTACGGCTACCAGATCCGCATCGGGCCCGGGACGTTCGTCAACTGCGGTGCGGTCATGCTCGACGTCGCCCCCATCACCATCGGCGCCGATGTCCAGATCGGTCCCGGCGTCCAGCTCCTCACCCCCACCCATCCGGTGGAACCGGGGCCCCGCCGCGAGAAGTGGGAGGCGGCCAAGCCGATCACCATCGGTGACAACGTGTGGCTCGGCGGGGGCGTCATCGTCTGCCCCGGCGTGACCATCGGCGAGAACACCGTGGTCGGCGCGGGCGCCGTCGTCACCCGCGACCTGCCGCCCGACGTCGTTGCCCACGGCAACCCCGCCCGCGTCTCCCGCACCCTCTGAACGCGCCGGCCGCCGAACGGGGCGGCCGTCCGGCACACGTGGGCGCGCGCCCCGCGGCCACGCTCCGTGACGGCCGCCGGTCGCGAGGGCGTGGCTCCCCGGTTACCGTGGCCCCAGGGGCTCGACCGCGAGGGAGGTGCACCGGGTGGCTTCCCGCCGAGGCGGCATCAAGGGCGGCATGTTCATGCTGCTTCTCGCGTACCTGATCCTGGTGACCGTCGTCCAGACCGGGTCGGTGCACTACTTCGACCTCGCCGGCTGGTCGGGCTTCTCCATATTGACCCCCCTGGCCGCGGGCGCGCTGCTCAGCCTCCGGCAGACGGTCGTCATCGGCGTGATCAGCCTGGTGCTGATCGCTCTCACCTACGGCCTCACGCATCCCGGCATGGCGGTGGGCGACCGCATCGTCATCGTCGCCGCGGCGGTCTGCGCGCTGGGCCTGGGCATCCTCGTCTGCCGTATCCGCCTGGACCGCGAGGCCCGGGTGCGGCGGCTGACCTTCGCCAGGGAGCGGCTCGGCCTGCTCCGGGTGGCCAGCCAGCACATCGGCTCGACCCTGGACGTCACCCGAACGGCCCGCGAGGTCACCGAGGTCGCCGTCCCCCGTTTCGCGGACCTGGTCACCGTGGACCTCTACGAGCCGGTCATGCGCGGCGAGGAGCCCTCCGAGCCCGGCCGGGCTCGGGTCACGCTGCGCCGGGTGGCCCAGCGTTCGGCGCACGACGGCGACGGCATCGGCGAGGGCGGGGAGCAGGGCGAGGACCGGGGCGAGGACCAGGGCGGGGAG
>NZ_LAVK01000379.1 GCF_001083795.1 Streptomyces sp. SBT349 | reverse complement strand
CCCCGGATGCCCCCGCCGGTTCCCCCGGGACCGAGTGTCCCCGCCGCGGCGTAGGGACCGCGTGAGGACGCGCCATCGGCTCTCCACAGGACCCGGCGAGCGCCGGGCCGCCTCGTTCACCGCGACGCCGGACCAGGTCGCCGCGCGCGCCGGGGCGTCACGCGTTCCCGCCGCCCTCGCCCGTGAGGCGGCGGCGGAGGGCGTCCACCCGCCGGCTCTCCGCCGCGAGGAAGCGGGCGAACCGGCCGCCGGCGAGGAAGGAGTCGGACCAGCCGTTCTCGCGCCGCGCCCGCCGCCACTCCTGCGACGCGTGCAGCCGCGTGAGCAGGGCCACCAGGTCCTCGCGCCGTTCGGCGCCGAGCCCCGGAGGGGCCAGCAGGCCGCGCCAGTTGGTCATCTCCACATCCACCCCCTCCTCGCGCAGCGTCGGGGCGTCGACGCCCTCCACGCGGCGGGGCCCCGTGACCGCGAGCACCCTCAACTCCCCCGCGCCGACGGCGTGCTGGTACTCGCTCAGGCCGCTCACCACGAAGTCGACCCGCCGGCTGAGGAGGGCGGCCAGCAGGTCGCCCCCGCCGTCGAAGCGCTCGTGCGGCAGGGTCCTCGGGACCAGCCCCACGGCCTCCGCGATCAGCATCAGCGCGAGATGGTCGGGCCCCCCGACGTGCGAGCCGATGCCGGGGGCCAGCGCGCCGCGCCGCCAGGCCCCGACCAGCGCGCCGAACGTCCGGTAGGGCGAGCCCGCCTGGACCACCACGGCCTCGGGCTCGTCGATCAGCCGGGCCAGCGGCGTCGCCTGGCCGACGGAGACGGCCGTGTCCGTGGCCTGGACGCCGCCGAGCACACCGAGGCCCATCTGCAACAGGAGGCGATCGTTGCCCGACTCGTGGACCAGCCGCGCCAGCGCGGCGGTCCCGGCGCCGCCCGGGAGATTGAACACCTCGGCGTCGGGGGCGAGTCCGGTCTCCCGCAGGATGACGGCCAGCGTCCTCGCCGTGAAGTCGTAGCCCCCGCCCGCCACGGTGGGGACCATGATCCGCAACCGGCCCGGGCCCGGCCCCGGTTCGAGGGGGGCGAGCGGGTCGCAGCCGGCGGCGGCCGCCGCGCCCGCGGCGAGCAGGCCCGCGGCGACCACCGCCCGCCGGGGCGGCCGGGGCGGCGGAGAGGGCGCTTCGTCCATGGTGTTCATCTGCTCATAGATCGACTGATCGACTGGTCCCCTGCCATCGGCGACAATATGCAGCGCGGTGGCACCCGGGCCGAGGGAGGTCGGCGGATGAGACACGGCTCCCCCTCGCCTCGACGGCCGAGGTTCGCGCTGAGGGCCCCCAGACCCTCGCTCGCCGGTCAGTTGCTCATGCTCCAGCTCACGCTCATCGTCGTCGTCCTGGTGGTCGTCGCGTGGGTGTCGGTGGTCCAGGCGAACGCCAACTTCCGCAGGACCGAGGGCAGCCGCCTGCTCAGCACCGCCGAGTCGGTCGCCTCCCAGGGCGCGGTGCGGGTCGGCCTGAGCCGGCCCGAGCGCGGCGGCATCCTTCAGCCGAGCGCGGAGAGCGCCCGCAGCGTCTCCGGCGCCTCCTCGGTGGAGATCGCCACCCCCGACCGCCGCATCCTCACGGCCGCCGACCCGCGGCGCATCGGAGGACGGCTGGAGCTGGGCGACAGCACCGTGCTGTCCGGCCGTTCGTGGATCGGCACGCTGACGGTCGGCGAGCGGGCCTCGCTGGTGGCGCAGGTGCCGGTGTTCGGCGAGAACGGGGAGCTGCTGGGCGTGGTCGCGGTGGGCAGCCACTCCCACCGCTTCATGGAACGCGTGATGACCGCCGCGCCGGACATGCTGTTCTATGTGGGCTTCGCCTCCGGCATCGGCTCGGTGGGCTCCTACCTGCTGGCCCGCCGGATCAAGAAGCAGACGCTCGGCCTGGAACCGGGCGAGATCGCGGCCCTGGTCAGGCACCGGGAGGCGATGCTGCACGGCATCACGGAGGGGGTCCTCGGCCTGGACGTGCAGGAGAGGGTCACGCTCGCCAACGACAGCGTCAGGGAGTTGCTGCGCCTGCCGCCCGACGCGGCCGACAGGACCCTGACCGACCTCGGCGTGGAGGAGGTGGTGCGGGACGCCCTGACCGGGCGGACGCACGGCCGGGACCAGGTCGTCTTCACCGCGGACCGGGTGCTCACGCTGAACCGGATGCCGCTGGTCACCCACGGGCAGACCGTCGGCTCCGTCACCACCATGCGGGACCTCACCGAACTGGCCGCGCTGAAGCACCAGTTGGAGACCACGCGGAACGCGACGGACACGCTGCGGGCGCAGGCCCACGAGTTCTCCAACCACCTCCATGTGATCGCCGGGCTGCTGGCGTTGCGCGAGTACCCGGAGGTCTCCCGCTATGTGCGCGGCATCAGCGGGACCCACGCCCAGCGCACCGCCGATGTGCAGGCCGCGGTCGCCGACCCCTCGCTGGCCGCGCTGCTGATCGCCAAGGCCAGCCTGGCGGCCGAGCAGGGGGCCGCGCTGCGCGTCACGGAAACGGGGCGGGCGCTGGGACCGTTGCCCGAGTCCCTCTCCTCCGACCTGGTGACGGTGGTCGGCAACCTGGTGGACAACGCGCTGGACGCGGTGCGCGACGGCGACTCCCGCGCCGACGACACCGGCGGCGACGGCGGCACCGGTGACGAGGGCGACGACGGCGGTGGCCGGGACGGCGCGTGGGTGAGGGTGGAGTTCGAGGACGACGGCGAGGAGGTGCGGGTGCGGGTGCGGGACTCGGGGCCCGGCGTCGACCCCACGCTGGGCGAGAAGATCTTCCGCCAGGGGTTCACCACGAAGGCCGACCCCAGGCCCGCGGGATCGGGGCGCGGACTCGGCCTCGCCATCACCCGGCTGGTGTGCGGGCGGCGGGGCGGCGGGGTCAGCGTGGACGGGGCCGCGTTCCTGGCACGGCTGCCGCGCACCGCGCCCGAGCGGGAACGGTCGGGGGCACCGCTGTGATACGGGTCCTGGTCGTCGACGACGACTTCATGGTGGCCAGGCTCCACGGCATGGTGGTGCGCCGCACCCCCGGCTTCCTGGTGGTCGGCGAGGCGCACACGGGCCGCCAGGCGCTGGCCGCCGCGCGGGAGTTGCGCCCGGACCTGATCCTGCTCGACATCTACCTGCCGGACATCAGCGGCCTCGACGTGCTGAGGGAGCTGCGCGGCGGGGCGTCCCCCGCGGCCGAGGCGGACGTGCTGGTGATCACCGCGGCGCAGGAGATGGACACCGTCAGGGCGGCGCTGCGCGGGGGCTCGGTGCACTACATCATCAAGCCCTTCGACGTCTCGCTGCTCGAACAGCGCCTGCGGGACTACGCGCGTCACCACCAGGTGCTCGCCACCACGCTGGCCCCCGGACAGGACGACGTGGACCGGATGTTCGGCGCCCCGGGGACGACACGGCTGCCCAAGGGGCTCTCGGAGCAGACCGCGGAGCTCGTCCGCGACACCCTGGCGGCGGACGCGACCGCGGAGACCGGCGCGGGAGCCGGGGCGGACGGCGACGCGGGCGGTCTCTCCGCCTCCGAGTGCGCCGCGCGCACCGGCCTGTCCCGGGTCACGGCGCGGCGCTACCTGGAGCACTTCGCGGCGACGGGCGAGGTCACGGTCTCCCTGCGCTACGGGGTCGCCGGCCGTCCCGAGCGCCGCTTCCGCTGGGTCGGGCGGCCCTGAGCCCCGCCGCCCCGCGCCCTGAACTCAAAGACCACAAGGCGACTTAGTTGCGCAACCACCGCCGTCATGGACATCCCCTCGCCGCGAGCAGCACCATGTGGCGCCGTTCCCACTGACGCGTTTGTTCGACGGAAAGGCGGTGGCCGCGTGCGTGCAAGGGCTCTTGCCTCCCTGGTATCGGCGGCTCTTCTCGTGTTCCTCGTCCCCCCGCTCCTCGGCTCCGACGGCTCGGGCGGCGGCGGCAGCGACATCCCGGGCCTGCGGTTCATGGTGCCCAACGAGCCGGGCGGGGGCTATGACATCACCGCGCGCACCGCCGCCAGGGCCGCCGAGGAGGCCGAACTCACGGGCGGGATCGAGGTGTTCAACCTCCCGGGCGCGGGCGGCACCGTCGGCCTGAGCCACCTGGTGGCCGAGCGCGGCAACGGGCGGCTGGCGATGTCGATGGGCCTGGGCGTCGTCGGGGCGGTGCACACCAACCACACCGGCGTCACCCTCGCCGACACCACCCCCCTGGTGCGGCTGACGGAGGAGCCGGACATCGTGGTCGTCCCCGCCGACTCCCCCTACGAGGACATCGACGACCTGCTGGCGGACTGGCGGGCGAACCCCGGCTCCCTGCCGCTGGGCGGCGGCTCATCCCCCGGCGGGCCCGACCACCTGGCCGCCATGCTGACGGCCGGCGCCGCCGGGGTCACCCCCGCGGCGGCCAACTACATCGCCTACGACGGGGGCGGCGAGTTGCTCGCCGCGATCCTCGGCGGCGAGGTCGCGTTCGGCGTCTCGGGGGTCGGCGAGTACCTGGACCAGATCGAGGCGGGCGAGCTGCGCGTCCTCGCCGTCACCGGCGGCGAACGGGCCCCCGGCATCGACGCCCCGACCCTGACCGAGGCGGGCCTGGACGTGGACTTCACCAACTGGCGCGGCATCGTCGCCCCGCCGGGGCTGAGCGAGGCCGAACGCGACCGGCTGATCGCGCTGTTCACGGAGCTGCACGACTCCCGGCCGTGGCAGGACGCGCTGGAACGCAACGGCTGGGCCGACGCCTTCATGACCGGCGACGCGTTCGGGGACTTCCTGGAGAGCCAGAACCGCCGCGTGGACGACACCCTGAGGGAGCTGGGACTGTGACGGGCACCCGGGGGTGGCTGCGAGCCCACTCCGAACTCGGCGTCTGCGTCCTGCTGTTCGCGCTGGGGGCGCTGGTCCTCGGCGACGTGCTGACCATGGACGTGGACATCACGCAACGCGGCCCGGTGGGGCCCAAGACCGTGCCGGTCGTCGTGGGCGTGGCGCTGCTCGGCGTCGCCGTGCTGCTGGCGCTCGACGTCCTGCGCGGCGGGCGCGGCGAGGCCGAGGGCGGCGAGGACATCGACCTCGACGCCCCCGGCGACTGGCGCACCGTCCTGCTGCTCGCCGGGATCTTCCTCGGCAACGCGGTGCTCCTCGACCCGCTCGGCCTCCCGGCGTCGGGCGCCCTGATGTTCTGGGGCTCGGCCTACGCCCTCGGCAGCCGGGCGTATGACCGGGACCCGCTCATCGCCGCGGTGCTCTCCGTCGTCACCTATGTCGTCTTCGACAGCCTGCTCGGAATCCCGCTGCCCGGCGGACCGCTGATGGAGGTGCTGTAGCCCATGGATCTCGCGAGCTCCCTGACCTCCCTGATGGACGGCTTCGGGACGGCCCTGTCCCCGGCGAACCTGATGTGGGCGGCGCTGGGCGTGCTGCTCGGCACGGCCATCGGCGTGCTGCCCGGGATCGGCCCGGCGATGGCCGTCGCGCTGCTGCTCCCCGTGACCTACGGCCTCGACCCGACGGCGGCGTTCATCATGTTCGCGGGCATCTACTACGGCGGCATGTTCGGCGGCTCCACCACCTCCATCCTGCTGAACACCCCGGGCGAGACCGCCGCGGTCGTCGCCGCGCTGGAGGGCCATCCCATGGCGCGTTCGGGGCGCGGCGCCCAGGCACTGGCCGCCGCCGCCATCGGCCACTTCGCGGGCGGCCTGATCGGCACCGTCCTGCTGGTGGTCCTGGCCCCCACGGTCGCCGACTGGGCGGTGGACATCGGCGCGGCCGACTACTTCGCGATCATGGTGCTGGCGTTCGTCGCCGTGACCTCGGTGCTCGGCAGCTCGCGCGTCCGGGGCTTCGCCTCCCTGCTGATCGGCCTGACCATCGGCATGGTGGGGCTCGACGCGCTGACCGGGCAGCAGCGGCTCACCTTCGGCGTCCTCCAACTCGCCGACGGCATCGACGTGGTGATCGTGGCCGTGGGCCTCTTCGCCATCGGCGAGGCGCTGTGGGTGGCCCTCCATCTGCGCCGCCGCCCCGACAAGCCGATCCCGGTCGGGCGCCCCTGGCTCGGCCGCGCGGATCTGCGCCGCACCTGGAAGCCGTGGCTGCGCGGCCCGTTGATCGGCTTCCCCTTCGGCGCCATCCCGGCGGGCGGCGCGGAGATTCCCACGTTCCTCTCCTACGCGGCGGAGAAGCGGCTGTCGCGGCACCGGGACGAGTTCGGCCGCGGGGCCATCGAGGGCGTCGCGGGCCCCGAGTCCGCCGCCTCGGCCTCCGCGGCGGGAACGCTGGTGTCGATGCTGACCCTCGGCCTGCCGACCACGGCGGTGGCCGCCGTGATGCTGGCGGCGTTCCAGAGCTACGGCATCCAGCCGGGCCCGCTGCTGTTCGAGCGCGAATCCGAGCTGGTGTGGGCGCTGATCGCCTCCCTCTTCATCGGGATGGCGATGCTGCTGGTGCTCAACCTGCCGCTGGCGCCGGTCTGGGCGAAGCTGCTGCGCATCCCGCGCCACTACCTCTACGCGGGCATCCTCTTCTTCGCGGCGGTCGGCGCGTACGCGGTCGGCGGGGAGACGCTGGACCTGGTGATCCTGCTGGTCATCGGGCTCCTGGGGCTGCTGATGCGGCGCTTCGGGCTGCCGGTGCTGCCCGCCGTCCTCGGGGTGATCCTGGGCCCCGCGGCGGAACTCCAGATGCGCCGCGCGCTC
The DNA here is from genome assembly GCF_001083795.1 of Streptomyces sp. SBT349. Classification (GTDB taxonomy): domain Bacteria; phylum Actinomycetota; class Actinomycetes; order Streptomycetales; family Streptomycetaceae; genus Streptomyces. The sequence continues at coordinate 292 of NZ_LAVK01000379.1, read as the reverse complement.
CAGATCAGCGACGGCAGCCTGTCGGGCCTGGTCGACACCCCGCTCTCGGTCTGCGTGTACGTCCTGATCGCCCTGATCGCGGCCTGGCCCCTGCTGCGCCGCCTGCTCCCGGGCCGCTCCGGAACGGGGGCCTGAACGCGACGGGCACGCGGGGGCGTTGGGGGGCGTGGGTGACGGAGGGTTGACGCGGGGCCCTGCTGGAGATGCACCTGACAAGACCGTCAGCCGATCGGGGCGTCGAGCCGTGAGCCGCACGGCGGGCCGGCGCCCCGTCGGGGGTCCCGCACGCCCC
>NZ_LAVK01000378.1 GCF_001083795.1 Streptomyces sp. SBT349 | reverse complement strand
CCCCGCACCCCCGGCGGGGGCCGGCCGGCCCTGCCCGCCGCGCCGTCCCCCGGGCCAGGCGCGCCCGGACAGCCGGAGCAGGCCCCCGGCGGCTGGCAGGACCAGCAGCAGTACGCCAACCAGATGCAGCCCGGAGCCCTCGGCTACACGGCCTCCGTCGAGCTCTCCTCCGAGAGGCTGCTCCAGGACAGGCGGCGCAACAAGGTGCGTTCGCAGCCCGCGAGCAGGCCCAGCGGCCGGTTCCGCATCGGGGGCAAGTCGGCCGACGCCGAACGCCAGCGCAAGCTGGAGCTCATCCGCACCCCCGTGCTGTCCTGCTACCGCATCGCGGTGATCAGCCTCAAGGGCGGCGTCGGCAAGACGACCACCACCACGGCCCTCGGCGCCACGCTGGCCAGCGAGCGCCAGGACAAGGTCATCGCGATCGACGCCAACCCGGACGCCGGCACGCTGGGCCGCCGGGTGCGCCGGGAGACCGGGGCCACCATCCGCGACCTGGTCGGCGCGATCCCGTACCTGCACAGCTACATGGACATCCGCCGCTTCACCTCGCAGGCCCCCTCGGGCCTGGAGATCCTGGCCAACGACGTGGACCCGGCGATCTCCACCACGTTCAACGACGAGGACTACCGCCGCGTCATCGACGTCCTCGGCAAGCAGTACCCGATCATCCTGACCGACTCGGGCACGGGACTGCTCTACAGCGCGATGCGCGGCGTGCTCGACCTCGCGCACCAGCTCATCATCGTCTCCACCCCCTCGGTGGACGGCGCGAGCAGCGCGAGCACCACGCTCGACTGGCTCTCGGCGCACGGCTACGGCGGGCTGGTCCAGCGCAGCGTGACCGTCATCTCCGGGGTCAGGGAGAGCGGCAAGATGGTCAAGGTCGACGACATCGTGGCCCACTTCACGACCCGCTGCCGCGGTGTGGTGGTCGCCCCCTTCGACGAGCACCTCGCCGCCGGGGCCGAGCTCGACCTCGACCTGATGCGGCCCAGGACCCGTCAGGCGTACTTCGACCTCGCCGCCCTCATCTCCGAGGACTTCGCACGGGTCCAGCAGGAGCAGGGGCTGTGGACCCAGGACGGCGGCATGCCCCCGCACATGGCCCCGCCGCTGCCCGGCCACCAGGGGCACCCGGGTCACCAGGGCGCGCAGCAGCCCCCGCAGCACTACGGCTACCCACCCCAGCAGCCGCAGCAGCAGACACCGCCTCAGCAGCAGCAGCCCCCGTACGGCTACCCCCAGCAGCCGGGCCCCTGGCAGCCGCCGCAGCCGCCGCAGCACTAGGCAGGCGACGCGCGAGGGTCGAACCCGTCCCGGGAGGGCGGGACTCAGCCCTCGCGCGTCCGCTCGCGCACGACGCGCAGGTCGTCCGCGATCCGCTCCAGCAGCCCGTCCAGCGAGGAGAACGTCTCCTGGCCGCGCACGAACGAGCCGAACTCGATCGCCGCCCACTGGTCGTACAGATCCAGGTCCGTGCGGTCCAGCGCGTGCCCCTCGACGGTCCGCCGCTTCCCGTGGAAGTGAGGGTTGGTCCCCACCGAGATCGCCGCGGGCATCCGCTCCCCGGCCGCGATCAGCCAGCCCGCGTACACCCCGTCCGCCGGGACGGCCGAGTAGGGGACCGGATCGACATTGGCCGTCGGGATCCCCAACTCCCGGCCGCGACGGGCCCCGTGGACCACGGTGCCCTCGACGCGGTGCGGCCTGCCCAGCACCTCGGCCGCCGCCGCCACGTCGCCCTCGTCGATCAGCCGCCTGGCCAGTGAGGAGGAGAACGCCTCACCCCGCCCCGCCGCCCCCCGCTCGTACAGGTCGATGACCAGCATCTCGAAGCCGTAGGTCTCGCCCAGCTCGGCCAGCGTTTCCACGGTCCCCGCCGCCCGGTGCCCGAACCTGAACGTCGGCCCCTCCACCACCGACCGCGCGTGCAGCTTCTCCACCAGCACCTTGACCACGAACTCGGCCGGGGCCAGCCGCGAGAACTCCTTGGTGAACGGCAGCACCAGCACCGCGTCCACGCCCAGCCCGGCCATCAGCTCGGCCCGCCGCGGGTGCGGCGCGAGCAGCGGCGGGTGGCTGCCGGGCCGGGTGACCTCCTTGGGGTGCGGGTCGAAGGTGACCACCACGGCGGGGATGCCGAGCTCCCTCGCCCGCTCCACGGCCCGGCCGATGATGAGCTGATGCCCCCGGTGCACCCCGTCGTACGAACCGATGGTGACGACGCTGCGTCCCCAGTCCGCGGGGATGTCCGCCATGTCACGCCAGCGCTGCACCGTTCACACTCCTCGCCGTCTCACACCGGACCTGCCGATCAACCGTACCCGCCGCCCTCCGGCGGCGGCCCGGCGGTCGGCCCGGACCACTCGGGGAACTCACGCGGGCTCAGGCGAAGACGGCGAGACTGCGCGCGCGGTCGTCCGCCGCCTCGATCAGCGCGATGAACCGCTCCTCGGGCCCGAAGACGGCGACGGGCCCGGCGGGCAGCGGGGGTGTGGGGATCCTGACGCCGTTGCCCAGCAGGGTCGCCTGCTGGCCGTCCACGTCCCAGCGCGGGAACGCCGCCGCCGCGGCCTCACCGAGCGGCAGCACGGTCAGTCCGGCCCGCAGCGCGTCCAGCGTGCGCGCGTCACCGAGGGTGTAGGGGCCGACCCGGGTGCGCCGCAGCGCCGTCAGATGGCCGCCGGTGCCCAGGGCGGCGCCCAGGTCGCGGGCCAGCGCCCTGATGTAGGTGCCGGAGGAACAGGTCACGGAGACGGCGAGGTCGAGCACGGCCGTGCCGTCCGCCGCCGTCCCCTCGCGGATGTCCTCGACCGTGAAGGCCCGCACGGTGACCGGGCGGGGCGGGATCTCGACGTCCTCGCCCGCGCGCACCCTGCGGTAGGAACGCCGACCGTCGATCTTGACCGCGCTGACCATCGCCGGAACCTGCATGATGTCGCCGGTCAGCGCCGCCACCCCGGCGTCGAGCGCGGCCCGCTCGACGGCTCGCGCGCCGGCGCTCGCGGTCACCTCGCCCTCGGCGTCGTCGGTCACCGTGCTCTGGCCGAGCCGGACGGTGCCGGTGTACTCCTTCTCGGTCAGCGCCAGGTGCCCGAGCAGCCGGGTGGCCCGCCCGAGGCCCAGCAGCAGCACGCCGGTGGCCATGGGATCGAGCGTCCCGGCGTGCCCGACCCGGCGGGTGCGGGCGATGCCGCGGAGGACCGCGACCACGTCGTGCGAGGTGAAGCCGGCGGGCTTGTCGACCACGACGAGCCCGTCGGCGGCGGGGGTGCCCATCGGGGTCAGCCCTTCTCCCCGGCGGTGCCCCCGCCCTCCTCGGCGGCCTCGGCGGCCTCCGCGTCCGCGGCGGTCTCCGCGGCCTCGGCGGCCTCCGCGTCCGCGGCGGTCTCCGCGGCCTCGGCGGTCTCCGCGGCCTCGGCGGTCTCCGTGGTCCCGGTCTCGCCGTCCTCGCCGTCCTCGTCGTCTTCCCTGACGTGGTACGGATCGGCGCCGCCGGCGTACTCGGCGCCCGCCGAGGCCCGCCTGACCTCCTCGTCACGCTCCCGCGCGCGGCTGAACAGGTCGTCCAGGTTCCGCGAGGTCTCGGGAAGCGCGTCGGGGACGAACTCCAGACTCGGGGTGTGCTTCACACCCGCGGCGGCTCCCACCGCGGCCCGGAGCACGCCCTTGGCGCTGCGCAGCCCGGCGGCCACCTCCTCGCGGTCGGACTCGTCGCCGTACACCGTGTAGAAGACGGTCGCCTCCCGCAGGTCCCCGGTGACGCGGGTGTCGGTGATGGTCACCCTGGTGCCGAGCCGCGGGTCCTTGATGCCCCGGTGCAGCTTCTCGGCGACCACCTCGCGGATGAGGTCCGCCAGCCTCTTGGCCCGTGCCTTGTCGGCCACTGGTCCGTCTCCTTGTTCGAGCGGTGGTTGTTCGGTGCTTACTCGTCGTGCTCGCCGTGGATCCGCCGCCGCACGGACAGCAGTTCCACCTCGGGGCGCGCGGCCACCAACCGCTCGCACCGGTCGAGGATCTCGGCCAGGTGCGCGGCGTCTCCCGACACCACGGCCAGCCCGATCTCGGCGCGCCGGTGGAGATCCTGCTCGCCCACCTCGGCGACGCTGACGGCGTACGTGCGCTGGAGCTCCGCGACGATCGGCCGCACGACGGAGCGCTTCTGCTTGAGCGAGTGGACATCGCCGAGCAGCAGGTCGAAGGACAGGGTCCCTGTATACATGCCGGTGATCGTAACGGGAGCGGCCGGGGCCGATCGACGGGGTTTCCCCCGGCCGACCGGCCCCGGCCGACTGCGTCACACGCGGGGCTTCTCCCGCATCTCGAAGGTGGCGATGACATCGTCGATCTTGATGTCGTTGAAGTTCCCGAGGTTGATACCGCCCTCGAACCCTTCCCTGATCTCGGTGACATCGTCCTTGAAGCGGCGCAGTCCCTCGATCGTGAGGTTCTCCGCCACGACCTTGCCGTCGCGCAGCAGGCGGGCCTTCGTGTTCCGCCTGACCTCGCCGGAGCGGATGAGGACACCCGCGATGTTGCCCAGCTTGGAGGAGCGGAAGACCTCGCGGATCTCCGCCGTGCCCAGCTCGACCTCTTCGTACTCCGGCTTCAGCAGGCCCTTCAGCGCCGCCTCGATCTCCTCGATCGCCTGGTAGATGACCGAGTAGTACCGCACGTCCACGCCCTCGCGCTCGGCCGCCTGCGTGGCACGCCCCTCGGCGCGCACGTTGAAGCCGAGGACGATGGCGTTGGAGCCAGCCGCCAGGTCGATGTCGGTCTCCGTGACCGCGCCGACGCCGCGGTGCAGCACGCGCAGGTCGACACCTTCGCCGACGTCGAGCTGGAGCAGCGAGGACTCCAGAGCCTCGACGGAGCCGGACGCGTCGCCCTTGAGGATGAGGTTGAGCTGCTGGATCTCGCCCGCCTTGAGCACCTTGTCCAGGTCCTCCAGGGAGACCCTGCGGGTGCGCTTGGCGAACGCCGCGTTCCGCTCGCGGGCGGCCCGCTTCTCGGCGATCTGCCGCGCGGTGCGGTCCTCGCCGACCACCAGGAAGTTGTCCCCGGCGCCCGGCACGTTGGTCAGACCCTGCACCAGGACCGGAGTCGAGGGGCCGGCCTCCGCCAGGTTCCTCCCGGCGTCGTCGAGCATGGCCCGCACGCGGCCGTGGGCGTCGCCCACCACCATCGTGTCGCCGACCCGCAGCGTGCCGCGCTGGACCAGGACGGTCGCCACGGCGCCGCGGCCGCGGTCGAGGTGGGCCTCGATCGCGATGCCCTGGGCGTCCTGGCGCGCGTTGGCCCGCAGGTCGAGCGACGCGTCGGCGGTCAGGATGACCGCCTCGAGCAGCCCCTCGATGTTCGTGCCCTGGCGCGCCGAGATGTCGACGAACATCGTGTCGCCGCCGTACTCCTCAGCCACCAGCCCGTACTCGGTGAGCTGACCGCGCACCTTGGTCGGGTCGGCGCCCTCGACGTCGATCTTGTTGACCGCGACGACGATCGGCACCTCGGCGGCCTTGGCGTGGTTGAGCGCCTCGACCGTCTGCGGCATCACACCGTCGTTCGCCGCCACCACGAGGATCGCGATGTCGGTCGACTTCGCACCACGGGCACGCATGGCGGTGAACGCCTGGTGACCCGGGGTGTCGATGAAGGTGATCGCGCGGTCCTCGCCGTTGACGGCGGTCGACACCTGGTAGGCGCCGATGTGCTGGGTGATGCCGCCGGCCTCGCCCTCGATGACGTTGGTCTTGCGGATCGCGTCCAGCAGCCGCGTCTTACCGTGGTCGACGTGGCCCATGACGGTGACCACCGGGGGCCTGGAGGTCAGGGCCTCCTCGCCGCCCTCGTCCTCGCCGAACTCGATGTCGAACGACTCGAGCAGCTCGCGGTCCTCCTCCTCCGGGCTGACGATCTGAACCGTGTAGTTCATCTCGTCGCCGAGGAGCTGAAGCGTCTCGTCGGAGACCGACTGCGTCGCCGTGACCATCTCGCCCAGGTTGAACATGACCTGGACCAGGGAGGCCGGGTTCGCGTTGATCTTCTCGGCGAAGTCGGTCAGCGAGGCGCCGCGGGAGAGCCTGATGGCCTCGCCCTTGCCGCGCGGCAGCATCACGCCGCCGATCGACGGGGCCTGCATGGCCTCGTACTCCTGGCGCCGCTGCCGCTTCGACTTGCGGCCACGCCGCGCGGGACCGCCGGGACGGCCGAACGCGCCCTGCGTGCCGCCGCGGCCACCGGGACCGCCGGGACGGCCGCCGCCACCCGGGCCGCCGCCGAAGCCGCCGCCACCCGGACGTCCGGCGAAGCCGCCGCCACCGCCGCCGGGACGCGTGCCGGTACCCGGACGGCCACCGCCGCCGAAACCGCCACCGCCGCCACCGCCGCCGGGGCGGGGACCGCCACGACCCGCGAAGCCGCCGCCACCGCCGCCGGGGCGAGGACCGCCACCGCCACCGGGACGGCCGGGGCCACCGCCGGCGGGACGCCCGCCGGCCGACGGCCGCTGCGGCATCATGCCCGGGTTCGGCCGGTTGCCACCGGGACCCGGACGGGGACCCGCGGGGCCGCCCTGGGGCCGCGGCATGTTGCCCGGGGTGGCGCGACCGCCACCGGGCGCCTGCGGGCGCGGACCCGGCCGGTCCTGACCGCCGCCGGGACGCGGACCGGGGCGCTCCTGGCCACCGGGACGCGGTCCCGGACCGGGCCTGGGGGCCTGCTGCGGGCGGGCCATGCCGGTCGAACCACTGGTCGTGAAGGGGTTGTTGCCGGGACGCGGACCCGCGGGCCTGCCACCGGGCTTGGGCGCGTTCGACTTGGCCGGCACGGGCTTCGGCGCACCGGAGCCCGCCGGCTTGGGGCCACCGGGACGGGTGCCGGCCGGGCGCGGGCCCTGCTGGCCGCCGCCACTGGGACGGGGCGCGGCCGAACGCTGCGGCGCGGGGGCCGCCTCGGGGGCGGCCTCGGGCGGCGCGGTGAACCCGGATGCCGAGGGGGCGGCGGGTGCCGCG
>NZ_LAVK01000377.1 GCF_001083795.1 Streptomyces sp. SBT349 | reverse complement strand
TCCGGCGGACCCGCCCCCTCCCCCCCCCCCGCCGGGAGACCCGGAGGAGGCCGACCCCGCGCTGTCGGTCACGGCCACCCCCGACCCCGCATACGTGGGGGGTGGGCTCACGGTCGCGTTCGAGGTGGCCAACGACGGTGACCGCGCGGCGGCCGGGACGACGGTCCAGCTCACGCTGCCCGCGGGCGTCCCCGTGGAGAGCACGCCCCAGGCGTGCGACGCGGAGCTGCGGTGCGCGGTCGGCGAGCTGGCCCCGGGGGCGTCGACGGCGCTCCGGGTGGTCCTCACCCCCGACGAGGCGGGCCCCCTGGACTTCTCCGGCTCGCTCACGGCGACCGGCTCCGACGCCGTGTCCGGCAACAACGACGCGGAGACGTCCGTCCGCGTGCTGCGACCACGCATCGAGGCGCTGCCCGACATCGGCTCCCCGGGGTTCGTGACCAGCGTCCGGGGCACGGACTTCCCGCCCGGCGTGCCGGTCGAGATCACCTGGTCACCCGGCATCACCGCCGCCGCCCGCCCGGCCGTCCCGGCGGCCGACGGCACCTTCACGGCGCAGCTGCTGATCCTGCCGGGGGACGCCATCGGCGCCCGCACCATCACCGCGGCGGCCGCCGGTGACACCGGCGTTCTCCCGTTCTCCCCGCTGACGACGCCCTTCCTGGTGGTGGACCAGACGCCGGATCCGCCGCTGTTCGACAGCAGGCGGTTCTAGCGGGAACGGTCCGGGAAGCGCGTCACGGCGGAACGTCCGGTCAGGAGGAGGCGGGATCCGGTGATCCACGAGGTGGACGAGACCCTCCAGGGGCTGCTCACCGACGACGTGCTGCCCGGCACCGGCGTGGACGTCGTCTTCGAGGCGCCCACCACCGCCTGGGCGGCCCGGCGCAACGCGCCCACCATCAACCTCTTCCTCTACGACATCCGCGAGGCGGTGGCCCACCGGCAGGAGGGGCGGATAGCCGAGCACGACGCGGACGGCACGACGGTCGCGGTGCACGGGCCGCCCCGCTGGTTCACGCTGTCCTACCTCGTCACCGCCTGGACCAAGCGGTCCCAGGACGAGCACCGGCTGCTGTCCGTGCTGCTCGCGGGCCTGCTGCGCCGAACGGTGCTGCCCGGGGACCGCCTCACCGGCTCCCTGGCGGCGCTCGGCCTCGCCGTCCCCTACACCATCGCCCTGCCGCCCGGCGACGGCCGGGCCCTGGCGGACGTGTGGAGCGCCCTCGGCGGGGAGTTGAAGCCGTCCCTCGACCTGGTCGTCACCGCTCCCATGTCCACCGGCCGCGTGGCGACGGCGCCTCCGGTGACGGACGCGCTGCTGCTGCGCGCCCTCGACGCGACGGGCGCCCCGGGCACCGCGGACGCCGACGGCACCGGCAGCGGCCGGACGCCGACGGCACCGGGCGCGGCCCGGGAGGCGACGGGGCGCGACGAGACCCGGCGTCCCCGTTACGACGACGCCCCGCAGGCACCCGGCGGCGCCCTGCCGGTCGGGGTGCGCAGGGTGCGCGGCGGGGCGGCGCGGCGCGGGCCGTCCGGGCCGGTGCCCGGGTGACCGTCGTCGCCGGCGGCCCCGCGCCGGCCGGGGCCGCGCCGCTTCCCGCCAAGGCACCCACCACCGCACCCTCCGCCGCGCCCTCCACCGCACGCCTGCACCTCGCCGCGCGCCTGCGCCGGACCGAGCGGCGGGTGCGGCGCGCCGTCGACGCGCGGCGCGGCACCGACCCGTGGCCGGACGACCCCATGCGCGGGCTGTACCTGTCGGAGGAGGCGGTGGACCGGTTCCTCGCCGCCCCCGGGGCGGAGTCGGGTCCCGGCGGCCCGGAAGGGCGGGCCGACCCGCCCGACGACGCCGAGTCCCGCGCCGACGAGGCCGAGTCGGCGGGAGCGCGCCTGCCCCTGAGGGCGCTGGCCCGCGGCTTCGCGCTGACGCCGCTCGACGTGGAACTCCTGCTGGTCGCCCTGCTCCCGGACGTCGACGGCCGGTTCGAGAAGCTGTACGGCTACCTGAACGACGACGTCACCCGGCGCCGGGCCGGCATCGGGCTCGCCCTCGAACTCGTCGGCGCCACGCCCCTGGACGCCGCCGTCCGCGCCCGGCTCGCCCCCGGAGCGCCGCTGGTGGACAGCGGGCTGCTGCTGGTCGAGGAGGACGACCGGCCCTTCCTCTCCCGCTCGCTGCGGGTGCCCGATCGGGTCACCGCCTACCTGCTGGGCGACACGGGGGTCGACCCCCGGCTGCGGGGGCTGGTCGGCCGGCCCGACGCGCTGCCGTCGCCGGCGGCCACCCGGCTGGGCGCCGCGCTGGCGGCCGGTGTGCGGCTGGTCTATGTGCGGGAGCGGTCCGGCGGCGGCGCGGCCTCCCTCGCGGCCGGCGCCCTGGCCGCCTGCGGCCGGGCCGCGCTCGGCGTCGACCTCGCGGCGCTCGCCGCCGAACCGGCCCCCGGCACGGCCCTGCGGGCCCTGGTCAGGGAGGCCCGGCTGCTGGGCGCCGGGCTGGTGGCGGGCCCCGTGGAGGCGCTCCGGTCGGGCGGGGCACCGTCCCGGCTGCTGCGCGGACTCGCCGCGTTGCCCGTTCCGGTGCTGCTGACCGGCGGGGGTGGCTGGGACCCGCTGTGGGCCGACGAGAGTCCCCTGCTCCTGACCGCCCCCCAGCTCGGCCTCGACGAGCGGGCCGCTCTGTGGCGGGAGGCGCTGGACGGCGCGGAGCCGGCGCCCGGCGTCGAGCCGGCCGCCGAGCTCGCCCCGTTCCTGCTGGGCCCCGACCAGGTCCGCCGGGCGGCCGGGGCCGCCCGGCGGCAGGCGCTGCTCGAAGGCGGCGGGCCGGTGACGTCGCGGCATCTGCGCGCCGGGGTGCGGGCGCAGAACGCCGCCGGTCTCGAAGTGCTGGCGCGCCGGGTGGAGCCGGCCGTCGGCTGGCCCGACCTGGTGCTGGGGGAGGACACCGCCGCGCAGCTCACCGAACTGGCGCTGCGCGCCCGCCACCGGGACCTGGTGCTCGGTGACTGGCGGATGCGCCCCGGCGGCGGGCGCGGGCGCGGCGTGATGGCGCTGTTCGCCGGCGACTCGGGCACCGGCAAGACGATGTCCGCCGAGGTGCTCGCGGCCGACCTGGGCCTCGACCTGTACGTGGTGGATCTCTCCTCGGTGGTGGACAAGTACGTCGGCGAGACGGAGAAGAACCTCGAACGGATCTTCACCGAGGCGGCCGGGGTCAACGGCGTGCTGCTCTTCGACGAGGCGGACGCCGTCTTCGGCAAGCGCTCCGAGGTCAAGGACGCCCACGACCGGTACGCCAACCTGGAGAGCGCCTACCTGCTCCAGCGGATGGAACGCTTCGACGGCATCGCCGTGCTCACCACCAACCTGCGGGCCAACCTCGACGAGGCGTTCACCCGCAGACTCGACGTGATCGTGGACTTCCCCCTGCCGGACGCCCCACGCCGCCGTTCGCTGTGGGACCGCTGCCTGGGTCCGGCCGTGCCCCGGGAGGAGGGTCTGGACCTGGACCTCTGCTCCCGGTTCGAGCTGGCCGGAGGGTCGATCAGGGCCTGCGCGGTGACCGCGGCCTACGCGGCGGCGGCGGCCCATCGCCCGCTGCGCACGGCGGACCTCGTGGTCGCCGTGCAGCGGGAGTACCGCAAGCTCGGACGGCTCGTCCTGGCGGACGAGTTCGCCCCCTACGCCGTCCTCCCGCCGGACGGGTCGGATGCCCCATAGGGCACATCTCGCTGCCCCAGACCGGTGCCCAGCAGTCATGGTTCGGGACGCACGGGGTGCGCGAGGCTGCCGAGCGGACCGGAGCCACCCCGGAAGCGGAAGAGGAGCAGGAATGCCGTCGTATCTGTCGCCGGGCGTCTACGTGGAGGAGGCGCCGGGCGGGCCACGGCCGATCGAGTCGGTCGGCACCTCCGTCGCGGCCTTCGTGGGCTTCGCCGAGAAGGGGCCCTTCCACACGCCGACGCTGGTGACGAACTGGACCCAGTTCACCCAGGCCTTCGGGGAGTTCGTCGACGGCGGCTACCTGGCCCTCGCGGTCTACGGTTTCTTCGCCAACGGCGGCGGCATCGCCTATGTCATCCGCGTCGGCGACCGGGGCGAGCGGGCGGGCGCGGCCGGCGGCCGGGCCAAGGAGCTGCCCGCCGGGGAGCCGGTGGCCCTGGGCACGTTCACGGTGGCCGCGCGGCCGGGCTCGGGATCCGAGCTGGACGTCGAGGTGATCGACCCGGCCGGGGAGAACGCTCCCGAGGACCGTTTCACCCTCGTCGTCCGGCAGGGCGGCCGGGAGGCCGAGCGGTTCGACGTCTCGGCGAAGAAGTCCACGAAGAACTACGTGGTCGGGCAGGTGCGGGAGAAGTCCTCGCTGATCGTGGTCGCGGAGGGCGCCCCCGCGAGCGCGCTGACGCGCCCCCAGGCGCAGAGCGTGTCGCTGCCCGATCCGCCGCCCGGCGCGGGCGCGGCGCTGCCGGCGGTGATCGGCCCGGAGGAGTACATCGGGGTGGCCGAGGACCGCACCGGGTTCGGCGCGCTGGAGGCGATCGACGAGATCACCATGCTGGCCGTGCCCGACCTGATGGCCGCCCACCAGTCGGGCCTGCTCGACGAGGAGGCGGTGAAGACCGTTCAGCTCGCCATGATCACCCACTGCGAGCTGATGGGCGACCGGCTGGCCGTGCTGGACCCGCCGCCCGACCTGACGCCGCGCCAGGTGCGCCAGTGGCGTCAGGAGGGCGCGGGGTTCGACTCCAAGTACGCCGCGCTGTACTACCCGTGGATCAAGGTCTTCGACCCGGCCTCGGGGCAGCACCGCCTCGTGCCGCCGAGCGGCCATGTCCTCGGCGTGTGGTCGAGGAACGACACCGAGCGCGGGGTGCACAAGGCGCCGGCCAACGAGGTGGTGCGCGGCGCCGTGGATCTCCAGACCACCGTCACCAAGGGTGAGCAGGACCTGCTCAACCCCATCGGCGTCAACTGCATCCGCGCCTTCCCCGGGCGCGGCATCCGCATCTGGGGCGCGCGCACCCTGTCCTCGGACCCCGCCTGGAAGTACGTCAACGTCCGGCGGCTGTTCAACTACCTGGAGGAGTCGGTCCTGCTGGGGACCCAGTGGGTCGTCTTCGAGCCCAACGACGAGTACCTGTGGAGCACGATCCGCCGCAACATCTCCGCCTTCCTGATGGAGGAGTGGCGGCGCGGGGCCCTCTTCGGCGCCACCCCGGGCGAGGCGTACTACGTCAAGTGCGACGCGGAGACGAACTCGCCGCAGACCATCGACACCGGCCAGGTGATCTGCGAGATCGGCGTCTGCCCCGTGAAGCCCGCCGAGTTCGTGATCTTCCGGCTGGCCCAGTTCTCCGACAGCACCAGCCTCGTCAACGAGTGACTCCCCACCCCGGCATCGCGGAAAGGTAGCGGCAGATGGCACAGGAGAGCGGTGACGCACTCGCCACCCACACATTCAAGGTCCAGCTCGGTGGCATCCAGGTGGAGACCGTCCAGCAGGTCAGCGGCCTGTCGATGGAGCTGGACACCATCGATGTCGTCCAGGTCACCGCGCAGGGCCAGTTGCTGATCCGGAAGCTGCCCGGCGCGCGCAAGGGCGGCGAGGTCACCATCACCCGGGGCATGGACCAGGCCAGCGACTTCACCGAGTGGATCAAGGAGACGTTCCAGCGCGGCGACGTCGACGCGGCCCGCCAGCAGCTGAGCATCATCTTCACCGACGCCAAGGGTGGCCAGGACCGGACGATCAACCTCAAGAACGCCTGGGCGCAGAAGTGGGAGGGGCCCGAGCTCAAGGCGGGCGACCCCCAGGCGGCGACGGAGCGGGTCACCATCGTCTTCGAGGACATCGAGTTCAACTGATGCGACGCAGCGCCTCCCCCCCCGCTCCCCCGGCCCCGAACCCGTTCCAGGGGGAGCCGGCCGGCCCGCCCGCGGCGGCCCCGGCCGAACGCATCAGGACGGAGTTCGAGTTCGAGCTGCCGCGCGGCTACGTGGACGAGTCGGGAACCGTGCACCGGCGCGGCGCCATGCGCCTGGCCACCGCCCGCGACGAGCTCCTGCCCCTGGCCGACCTGCGGGTGAAGGAGAACCCGGCCTACCTGTCGGTGGTGCTGCTCGGCCTGGTGATCACCAGGATCGGCACGGTCACCGATGTCCACGGCGGCGTGGTGGAGAGGTTCTTCGCCTCGGACCTCGCCTTCCTCCAGGACTTCTACCAGCGGATCAACGCCGAGGGCCACACCCGGGCGGCGGTCACCTGCCCGGAGTGCGACTCCGCCTTCGAGGTCGACCTGGCGGGTGGGCGCCTGGGGGAATCGTGACGTACGCGGCCGACCGTCTCTACGAGGAGACCGCGTACATCGCCTACCACTTCCACTGGCCGCGGGAGCAGATCTACGACCTGACCCATGCCGAACGCGTCCGGTGGGTGCGGGAGATCGCCCGGATCAACACACGTGTCAACGGAGGTGAGTGACGGCCGTGGGACTGCGGCAACGCCTGCGTCGCCGGCGCTCCGGGCGCCCCGGGAGCGACCTCGCCCCCGGCGCGCCGACCCGCGTCGCCCCGTCCGGTACGCCGGACGCACCGGACACGCCGGACACGCCGAACGCGTCGGCGGGGGACGGCGCGTGGCGGGCCGTCCCGCCGTTACGGCGCGCGATCGCCGACCAGGTGCTGGTGACCGACCCGCTCGGCTTCACCGACCGGCTGCCCACCCACCAGGCGCCGACGTTCCGCTCAGAGCTGGGACATCTCGTCACCCCTCTGGCCCCCTCCGGCCTGGTGCACGCCGTCGCCCGGCCGCCTGGCTCCCGGGCCGTCCCGGAGGCCGAACGCGGCCGCGCCGCCGCCCAGGCACCGGTCGTGGTCCCGGTGCGGGCGCCGACGCCGACGGAGCCGACCGACGGGCCCGGGGGTGCGGGCGTCGCCGGCGCTCCGGGCGCCCCGGGCGGACCCGCCGCCGCGCCGCCGAGGCTCGCCGTCAGCCGCGCCCCGGTGCGGCGGGCC
>NZ_LAVK01000376.1 GCF_001083795.1 Streptomyces sp. SBT349 | reverse complement strand
CTCCGGGTGGATGTCCGAGATCACGAGGTGCCCGCCCGGGCACAGCACCCTGGCGAACTCCGCGATCACCGGCCCCAGTTCAGGCACATGCGTCAGGGCGAGGGAACAGACCACCAGGTCCACGGAATCGTCGGCCACGGGCAGCCGGTGCAGATCGCCGAGGCGGAACTCGCCACCCGGCACCCGCTCGCGTGCCCGCGCCAGCATGTCCGCCGAGCTGTCGACGCCGACGGCCCGGTGACCGCGCTCGGCCAGCAGGGCCGTCATCCGCCCGGTGCCGCAGGCGGCGTCCAGGGCGACACCCTCCGGTATCCCGTCGAGGATGTCCCCGACCACCGGCTCGTCGATGTCGAACGCCGAGTTGGGGCCGTCATACGTCCTCGACCAGATCTCGTATCCGTCGACCGTGCCCACGCGGGCGACGTCCACGGCCGCGTCCGCCAGCGTCTCGTCGTCGAGGAGCTTCCGGAGCTCGGCGATACGCGCCTCGACGAACGCGCGATCGTGTTCCCCGGTGAACGAACGCAGCAGAGCGGTCCCCTCCAGGCCCACCAGGTAGGCGAGCGGATTCTGGTGCATCACGGCGCGACGGTAACGACGCCCGTGGCGGCGGCGCCACCGAATTACCCCGCACGCGGCACGGATCAGAGGTCCACGACGAGGACGGGGGTGCGGGCGCGGCTGCAACACAGGGTGATGTGCCGCCCCTTCGCCTGGTCGGCGGGCGACTGGAAGACGTCGCGGTGGTCGGGGACCCCCTCGACGACCCGGGTCAGACAGGTACCGCAGACGCCGGTCTCGCAGGAGGTGCGGACCGGGACGCCGCGCTCGCGCAGGACGTCGGAGATCGTCCGGCCGGGGGTGACCTCGGCCTCGACGCCCGTGCGGGCGGCCACCACCGTGAACGGGGCCCCCGAGGTGTCGACCTCGTTGACGAACGTCTCCTCGTGCAGGCGTGTCTCCGGGATGCCCGCCGCCAGCGCGGCGTCGCGGACGGCGTCCATGAAGCCGCGCGGGCCGCAGACGTAGACCCGCGCGCCCGGGCCCGCGCGCCGGATCGCGGCCAGCGGGTCGAACGTGTCCCCGCCGGGCTCGTCGTCCGGGTACAGGTACGGCCCGCGCGCCCCCGCGTACTCCGCCAGCTCGTCTGCGAACGCCAGCCGCGCCCTGGTGCGCGCCCGGTAGTGCACCTCGAAGGGCACGCCCCCGGCGGCGAGCGCGCGGGCCATCGGCAGCAGCGGCGTCACGCCGATGCCGCCCGCGAACAGCACGGCCGGGGCGCCGTCGTGGACGAGCGGGAAGTGGTTGCGCGGCGGGCTCATCAGCAGGAACTGGCCCGCCCGCAGCCGGGTGTGCACCCGCAGCGAGCCTCCGCGCGAGGTCTCGGTCCGCAGGATGCCCAGCCGGTAGCGCCGGGTGTCGGCCGGGTCGCCGCACAGCGAGTACTGGCGGACCAGTCCGGGCGCGATGTGCAGGTCCACGTGGGCGCCGGGGTCGAACGCGGGCAGCGGCGCGCCGTCGATGCGCGCCAGTTCGATCGCGACCACGCCCTCGGCGACCGCCGTGCGCCGGGTGACGGCCACCTCCAGGAGGCCGCCGTCCGTCCCGTCCGCCTCGTTCATCCCGCCCGCCTCGTTCATCCGCGTTCCCGTCCTCTCCCGCTTCACGCGTCCGCGCCGGTCAGGGCC
This sequence comes from Streptomyces sp. SBT349, assembly GCF_001083795.1. Taxonomy (GTDB): domain Bacteria; phylum Actinomycetota; class Actinomycetes; order Streptomycetales; family Streptomycetaceae; genus Streptomyces. Next base: position 5,336 of record NZ_LAVK01000376.1, on the reverse strand, counting down.
CCGGCCTCCCGGGTACCGGGGTCCGGCGCGCCCTCCTCGGGGACGAGCCGGACGTGCTCGGGGGCGATGGTCAGGCGGACGCGGGCCCCGGCCGGGAAGGCGCGGTGGCGTTCGGAGTGGCACTCGACGGTGACGCCCGCGACCTCGACGTGGTGGCGGACCCGTTCGCCCTCGAACGCGGTGGCGGCGACGACGCCGTCGAACCCGTTCGCGCCGTCCCCGTTCGCGCCCTTCTCCTCCGCGCCGGTGATGGTCAGGTCCTCGGGGCGCATGAGCACCTGGACGCGCGCGCCGGGGCGGGCCGCGCCGTTCGCGGCGGCGACCGCGACGGCCCCGAGGACGCACTCCACGCGCGAGGTCGCGCCGCCGCCGGAACCGACGGTGCCGGGCAGCAGGTTGGGCGAGCCGACGAACTGGGCCACGAACAGCGAGGCGGGCCGGTCGTAGACCTCGCGGGGGGTGCCGCTCTGCACGATGTTCCCCGCCGACATGACGGTGACGACGTCGGAGAGGGCCAGCGCCTCGCTCTGGTCGTGGGTGACGTAGACCATGGTGACGCCGGTCTCGCGCTGGAGGCGCTTGAGCTCGAAGCGCATGCTCTCGCGCAGCTTGGCGTCCAGGTTGGACAGCGGCTCGTCCAGGAGCACCAGGCTGGGCCTGGTCACCAGCGCGCGGGCGACGGCGAGCCGCTGCTGCTGGCCGCCGGAGAGGTTGGTGGCCGGGCGGTCGGCGTAGGGTCCCAGGCCCACGACCTCCAGCGCCTCCAGCACGCGGGCGCGCTGCTCGGCCCGGGGCATGCGCCGGCCGTCGACACGGGTGACGCCGAGCGGGAAGGCGACGTTCTTGAACACGTTCATGTGCGGCCAGATCGCGTAGGACTGGAACACCATGCCCAGGCCCCTGCGGTCGGGGACGACGTTGATCCGCCGCTCCGAGCAGAAGATCGGGGTCCCGGCCAGCGAGATGGTGCCCCGGTCGGGGCGTTCGAGCCCGGCGATGGAGCGCAGCAGCGTCGTCTTGCCGCACCCCGAGGGGCCGAGCAGGGTGTGGAACTGGCCCTTGGTGACCTCCAGGTCCACGCCGTCGAGCGCGAGGGCGCGCGGCGCGACCTCGACCCCCCGGCCGCGCAGCCGGCGGCTGCTCTCGACGCCGAAGTTCTTGGTGATGCCGGTGATGGACAGCATGGTCGCCATGGGGTGCTCCCGACGGTCGAAGGGTGAGGAGGCGGGCCCGGTCACTGGATACGCACGCCCTTGCGTCCGCCGACGGCCAGGGCCAGGCCGACGAAGGCGAGCAGCACCAGCACCAGCAGCACGCCGATCGCGGCCACCTGCGGCAGCCCGCCGTTCTGGTACTCCTCCCAGACCAGGACGGAGACGGTCTCCTTGCCGGGGCTGTAGAGCAGGATGGTGGACTGGAGTTCACGGAAGCTGACCACCATCACGTAGACGAACCCGGCGATCATGCCCGGGCTGGTGAGGGGCAGCAGGATGCGGCGCACGGTGGTCAGCCAGCCCGCGCCGGACACGTAGGCCGACTCCTCCAGCTCGGGCGAGACGGACTTCATCGCGGCGGAGGCGTAGCGCATGCCGTAGGGCAGGAAGCGGGTCACATAGGCGATCAGGATGATCCACAGCGTGGCGTAGATCGGCAGCCTGACGTGCAGGTAGACGAAGCCGATGGCCAGGCCGAGGACGAGGCCGGGCACGACGATCGGGGAGAACGCCGCCGCGTCCAGCAGCGAGCGGCCCGGCACCCGGGTGCGCACCACGAGCCAGGAGGCGATCGCGGAGAGCACCATCACGATCAGGGCGGCGCCCAGCCCGAGCAGGATGGTGTTCGAGAACGCCTGGAGGACGGTCGGGTCGTTCAGGATCGACTCGTAGTTGCCGAAGGACATCGCCCCGAACGCGTCGGCGCTCGGCGTCTCGTAGTACGGCAGCAGGGAGGCGTAGACCAGCACGCCGACCGGGAGCGCGACGACCACCAGGAAGTAGAGCGCGACCAGCGACGCGACCCAGGGCCGGGCCCGGCCCAGCTCCACGCGGCGGGGGCGGAACGCTTTGCCGGAGACGGTCGCCGACTGCTTGACGCTGCCGCCGGTGCGGGAGGCGAGCCAGACGCCGAGGCAGGCGACGGCCAGCAGGGTGACGCCGATGGCGCCGACGGCCTGGAAGTCGATCGGGTAGGTCTGGAACAGCTCGTACATCTGGCTGGTCATCACGGAGATGTCCGCGGGCAGCCCGAGCAGGGCGGGGATCTCGAAGACCTCCAGGCTCTGGACGAACAGGATCAGCGCGGCGCCCGCCATCCCCGGGCGGCTGAGCGGCAGCGTCACCCGGCGCAGCACGGCCAGCCGGGAGGCGCCCGAGGTGCGCGCCGCCTCCTCCAGGGAGGGGTCCATGGCGCGGAAGGCGGCCACCATGAAGAGGAACGCGATCGGGGCGATGTGCAGGCCCTGGACCCAGACCATGCCCGCCATGCTGTAGACGTTGAACGGGCGGGCGCCGACCAGCTGGTCGGCGATCTCGTTGAACAGCCCGATGTCGCGGCTGGTCAGGAAGACCCAGGCGGGCGCGTAGAGGATGCTGGGGATGATCAGCGGGATGAGCGAGGAGGCGTAGATGAGCCTCTGGAACGGGGAGTCGGTGCGGGTGGCGACATAGGCCAGGACGGTGCCAAGCACCATGCCCAGCGCCGTCGAACCCAGGGCGAACACCAGGGTGTTGGCCACCATGGAGCCGGTGCCCGCGCCGCCGAAGGCGCCGCTGAACCCGTCGAGGGTCAGGCTCCCGTCCTCCAGGAAGGCGTCCCGCAGCAGGAACAGCATGGGGACGGCGACGAGGTAGAGGACGACGAGGCAGACGGCCAGGAGGGTGAGGGTGCGCGGCCCAGGCCGGGTCGGGCGCAGGCGCCGGATGCGGGCGGGCGGGTGGCCGGGGAGTTCGGGGGGCGCGTCCGCGCTGATGGTGGTCATGACACTCCGTCCGGGAGAACGGGGTCCCTGCCCGCGAGCAGGTTCCCGTAGGCCGCGGCCCATTCCGCCCCGTCTTCGAGCAGCGTCCGCCAGTCCTCCACGAGGACGCCCTCGTCGTCGGGCAGCAGCGGCTGGTAGTCGGGTATGGCCGAGGGGTTGGTGGGGACGCCCGCGTTGCCGTTGAGCAGCGGCTGCGCCTCGGTGAGGTAGAAGTCCGACCACAGCGTCGCGGCGGCCGGGTTCTCGGCGCCCCGCATGGGGACGGCGCCGAGCACCTGGAGATTCACCGGCTGCACGAACGGCTCGTGGTCCACGGGCCCGGCGTTCTCCGCGGTGGCGTAGTGCAGGAAGTCGGTGACGAAGACCGAGTACTCGCCGGACTTGAGCAGCTCGTTGGAGGTGAGGTGGCCGCTGACGGTGCGGGCGTTGGCGGCGATGCCCTTCATCATCGCGACGAAGTCGTCCTGGCTCATGCCCTGGGCGGTGAAGTAGCGGTACGCGGTGAGGTACCAGTTGCTGTCCTCCTTCTCCAGCGCGAGCCGCCCCTCCCACCGCGGGTCGGTGAAGTCCGCCAGCTCCCGGGGGGCGTCGTCGGGGGCGACCAGGTCGGTGTTCCTGATGGGCAGCGTCGCGATGAAGTAGGCGCCGACCATGAACGGCAGCACCGCCCGCTCGTCCACCTCGATCCCCGGCTCGTACGCGCCCAGGAGGTCGCGCCCGGCGAGGATCGCCATCTCGATGTCGTTGGTCTCCACCACGTCGTTGCGCGGCCGTCCGGCGTCGGTCTCCTGGAGGATGCGCTGCCGGATCGTCTCCGTGGTGGCCCGGTAGACCGAGACGCTGATGCCGTACTCCTCCTCGAAGGCCGGGGCGACGGTGCTGCGCACGTTGTCGCTCGTGGTGTAGACGGTGAGGTGTCCCTCCTCCTGGGCGGCGGCGACCAGCGCCTCGCGCCGCTCGTCGCCGCGCAGCGCGTTGTAGTCGGCGTAGGTGTCGCTGTTGTCGATCGGCGTCAGCGTGGAGGGCGTACCGCAGGCGGCCACCACGAGGGCCACCATGGTCATGCCGAGTGCCAGGGTGGCGTGGCGTCGTAGCCGGGCCATGGGCTGCTCCCTTTCTTCCCCAACTCCGTTGTGTGGGCGTGCTGGACCGGTCCTGGGCGACCGGCCCGGGCGACCGGTCCCGGGCTCAGCCGGCGGCGGTCCGCGCGGCCTTGGCGTTCTTGACGACCTGCCAGGCCGACAGCGCCAGCAGCGGGTGCGCGCCGAGCCCGACCAGCTGGTCGAAGCCCTCGCCGCGCAGCGCCTCGCGCTCGTCGGGACGCAGGCCGCTCTCCGCGAGGGAACGGGCCTGGTCGGTGACGAAGAGGGCGCGGACGTCGCCCTCGGTGATGATCCGGCGCAGGAACCGGTTGAGCGGCAGGCTGGAGGGCTCGGGGAACCGGTAGTAGAGGAAGTCGTCGGCGGTGAACTCGTGGCCGCCGTAGCGGGGGACGGGCTCGGGCGCGGGGGTGGCCGCCGCGGTGGGCGGGAGGAACTGGAGCACGCCCTGGCCGTGGTGGGAGAGCTCCTGGTAGGAGAGGAGGGACCCGGGCCGGTCGCCGATCATGCCGAGCATCACGCACCAGGTCAGCAGCTCGCTCTCGCCCACCTCGTCGAGGTTGACCGGGGTGAGGTCGAGCAGCTCGTCGTAGCGGCCCGCCGCCGTCTCCTGGATGACCCACCGGTCGAAGGCGTAGTCGGGCGCGGTGTAGCGCGAGGTGCCGGGGAAGTGGGACATGCCGCCGCTGGCGATGACGGCGATCCGCTCGGGGCGGTCGGCCAGCGCGCGGGCGATGGCCCGGCCCAGGGCGTGGCACCGGCGGGGGCTGGGCAGCGGCGGCAGGTAGGTGTTGACCAGCAGCGGCACCACGGGCACGTCGAGGTCGCCGAGGATGTACTCGAACGGGGTGAGGAAGGCGTGCCCGAGGACGGCCTCCTGGGAGTACGTGAGGTCGAAGTCCTGCGCGATGACGCCCCGCAGGAGGTCCTTGGCGATGCCGGTGTGCACCGCCCTGCGCAGGCTGCGGTCGGTGTAGACGGCCTCGCACTCCTCGGACATCACCAGGGTGAAGGTGGGGACCGCCTCCAGCCAGAACGTCTCCAGGTGGTCGATGCCGATGACCAGCACGGCGTCCGGGCGGGTCTCCTCCAGGACGGCGGCGAACCGCTTGAGCGCGTCCGTGCTGTGGTCGAGCTTGTCCAGCTCCTCGTAGGGCGGGCGGCTGAGCAGCTGGGGTGCGTGCACCGCTGCCGCGGCGGCGACGATGTCGGCCATGCTCGTGCTCCTTGCTCGGGTCGGGCGGGCGGTCGTCAAGGCG
>NZ_LAVK01000375.1 GCF_001083795.1 Streptomyces sp. SBT349 | reverse complement strand
GCCGTCGCCCCCGCCATCGGCGGCCCCCCGCCTCTCGCGCCGCGGGTTCCTCCAGGCGACCGCCACGGCGACCGCCACGGCGGGCGCCGTCGTCGCCGCGCCGGCGTGGGCCGCGGCGGGCGCCGCGCCGCGGCCCACGGTGCTGACGTTCACCGCCGCCACCAACGGTTCCGCCACCCTCTCCCCCGCCGGTGACCGGCTGGTCGCCGAGATCCAGGGCGTGCTGTGGTCCATCCCCCGCGAAGGCGGCGAGGCCACGGCGCTCAGCCCGCCCGATCTGGAGCCCACCCGCCCGCACTTCGCGCCCGACGGCAGGTCGCTGGTCGTCAGCGCCTACCGCGGCGGCGGATTCCACCTGTTCACCACCGCCCCCGACGGCTCGCGGCTGCGGCAGCTCACGGAGGGGCCGTGGGACGACCGCGCGCCGTGCTGGTCCCCCGACGGCACGCGCGTCGCGTTCTGCTCGGAACGCGGCGGCGACACCGTCACGGGCGGCGCCTACCGCATCTGGACCTACGACACGCGCTCCTCGGACCTGACGCGGGTGACCGGGCTGCCGGGCCAGCCGGGGCCGCTCCAGGAGGGCGGCTGGGAGGACTTCGACCCCACCTGGTCGCCCGACGGCCGGGAGATCCTGTTCGTGCGCGGCGCGGTGTCCGGTGTCGGGACGCTGGACGCCCGGACGATCGCCGCCGTCCGCGCCGACGGGACCGGAGCCGTGACCACCCGGCACACCGGGGCCGAGGGCAGCCAGGTCATGACCCCGGCCGTCTCCCCGGAGGGGAGGCTGGCCCACCTGCGGACCACGCCGCAGCCGGCCGCCACCTGCGTGCTGGTCGTGGACGGCACGCCCGTGGCGGTCGAGGGCGACGTCGCTCCGGTCCCGGTCCGGTGGGTCTCGGAGGAGGAGGTGCTGCTGACCGTGGACGGCCGGTTCCGTGTCGTGCGCCCGGCCGCGCCCGGCGACGGGGAGGAGATCGCGTTCACCGCGGCGCTGCCCGTCGAGCGGCACCGTTGCCGGGGGAAGCGCCACGCCTTCGACGACGGCGGCAGCCACCGCGTCCTCGGCCTGCACCTGCCGGTCCTGTCCCCCGACGGGCGCCAGTGGGCGTTCACCGCGCTCAACTCCCTGTGGGTCGCGCGCGTGGACGGCAGGTCACGGCCGCGCCGGGTCCTGACCGCGGACCCGACCCGTTATGTGATGGCCCCGGCCTGGACCCCCGACGGCGCGGGGCTGGTGTTCGCGGACGACCGGGACGGCCTGTTCGCCGTGCGGCGCAGGGACCTGCGGTCCGGGGCGGAGGAGGTCCTGGCGGGCGGCGGGCGCACGTTCCCCGCCCTGTCCCCCGACGGGCGGCGGCTCGCCTGCCTGTCCATGGCGGGTGACCTGCTGGTCGTCGACCTGGACAGCGGCGAGGAACGCGTCCTCGCCCGGCCGCTGTCGGGCGGCGGGCTGCCGGGAGCGCCCAGTTGGTCGCCGGACGGGTCGCACATCGCGCTGTGCGACCGGAACCGGCTCAGCCAGCGCTTCCGCGAGGGCTACAACCTCATCCGGGTCGTGGACGCGGGCACCGGTGAGGACGCGCTCCACGCGATCGCGCCGCACACCTCCCTCTCCGACCGCTATGCCTCGGGACCGGCCTGGTCGCCGGACGGGCGCTGGATGGCGGTCGTGGCCGAGTCGGCCCTGTGGCTGCTTCCCGTCCTTCCGGACGGCACGCCCGACGGGGCTCCCCGGCGGCTCACCTCCGAGGCCGCCGACCACCCCTCCTGGTCGGGGGACTCCCGCAGGCTGCTCTACCTGTCGGCCGGGACCCCGCGCCTCGTCGGGGTGGACGGCGCCGCGCCCGTCACCGTTCCGGTGCGTCTTGACTACCGCCGTCCCCGGGCCGCCGACACGGTGGTGCGGGCGGGCCGCCTGTGGGACGGCACGGGCGAGACCGTGCGGGAGGACATGGACGTCGTCGTGCGCGACGGGCGCGTGGAGGCCGTCGAGCCGCACCGCCCCGGCCGCCGCGCCGACCGGCACCTCGACGCCTCGGAACGGACCGTGCTCCCCGGGCTGTGGGACGCGCACGTCCACCCGTGGCAGTCCACGTACGGCGGGCGGCAGAGCGCCCTTCAGCTGGCCTACGGGATCACCACCACGGTGTCGCTGGGCGGCTTCGCCTACGAGCAGGCCCGCGTCAGGGAGGCGACCGCCGCCGGGGAGATGACCGGCCCGCGGCTGCTGACGACGGGTGAGCTGCTCGACGGCCCCCGCGTCGCCTACAGCATGGGGCGGGCGCATGCGACGCCGGAGGGCCTGGACCGTTCGCTGGCGCGCGGCGCGGCCCTGGAGTGGGACTTCGTCAAGACGTATGTGCGCGCGCCGCACTGGGTGATGGCGCGGGCCGCCGCGTTCGCCCATGACCGTCTCGGGGTGCGGGCGGGAAGTCACTACTGCTCCCCCGGCGTTCAGACGGGGCAGGACCTGACCACGCATCTTCAGGCGACGCAGCGGCCGGAGTTCGGGCATGCGACGTCGGCGACCGGCCGTTCGTACCAGGACGTGGCGGAGATCTACACCGCCACCGACTTCCGGCTGGTCGCCACCCCGTTCACCGCGCTGGCGCTGCTCGGCGAGGACCCGGCCCTGGCCCGGGACCCGCGGGTCACGACGCTGATGCCGCCGTGGGACGTGGCGCTGGTGCGCGCCCGCGCCGCGCTGGCGCCGACCGAGGAGGAGTGGGCCACCCTGGAGGTGGAGACGGCCGTCTACCGCCGGCTGCTGGAGGGCGGCGCGCTGATCGCCCTCGGCACGGACCAGCCGCTGGTCCCGGTGGGCCTCCATCTCCACCTGGCGTTGCGGGCCCTGCGCCGGTCGGGGCTGTCGGCGGCCCGGACGCTCCGGGCGGCCACCGCCGTCCCGGCCGCCGTCTTCGGCGTCCAGGACGACCTGGGGACCATCGCGCCGGGGAGGCTCGCCGACCTGGTTCTCGTCGACGGCGACCCCTTCGCCGACTTCTCCGCCCTCACCCGCACCACCGCCGTTCTCCGCGGCGGCCATCCGTTCCACCAGTCCGACCTGACCTCGGCCTTCGCCACGGCGGCGCCGGTGGAGGCGTCCGGGGCCGAGTGGAGGGAGACGAGCCGCCGGATGCGCACGGACGGCTGTTGCAGCGGCGGCGCGGGGTTCTGAGGAGAACGCTCCGCCCCCGAGGGGCCGCTCCTACAGTGGCGGGATGACGACGAGCGCGCCCTCCCTGGTCTCGGTCGACGCCACGTCGGGCGTGGTGCTCTGCTTCCTGCTGCTGGCCGCCGCCGCGGTGGCGGCGCTGTGCCACCTGTCGCGGGACGCCACCGCCTCGCGGGGGCGGGAGGTCCTTCTCGCCGGGGTGCGGGCGGCGCTTCAACTCGGGCTGGTGTCACTGGTCATCACCTGGGCGGTGACCTCGCCGGTGGGCGGGCCGGCCTTCGTGCTGGTGATGTTCTCGGTGGCGGTGCGCACCGCGGGCAGGCGCGTGACCGAGAACGCCACGGGGTGGCTCACGGCGGCGCCGATCGCGTGCTCGGTGGCCCCGGTGGTGGGGACGCTCCTGGTGACCGGGGTGGTCCCGCCGGAGGGCCTGAGCCTCGTTCCGGTCACCGGCATCCTCATCGGCGGGGCGCTCACCGCGACCGTGCTGGCCGGGAGGCGTGCGCTGGACGACCTGTCGGCGCGGCGCGGGGAGGTCGAGGCGGCGATGGCCCTGGGGTTCCCGGTGAGGGACGCGCGGTGGGAGGTCACGCGCCCGGCCGCCGCGGAGGCGCTGGTGCCGGGCCTCGACCAGACGCGGACGGTCGGTCTGGTCACCCTGCCCGGCGCGTTCGTCGGCATGCTGCTGGCCGGGGCCAGCCCGCTGATGGCGGGGGCGGCTCAACTGTTCGTGCTGATATCGCTGGTGGCGGTCCAGACGACGGCGGTGGCGGTGACGGTCGAGCTGGTCGCCCGCCACCGCCTGCACCGCGAGGGCGCCGACCCCGCCGCCCGTTGAGCCGTTGAGCCGTTGAACCGTTGAACCGTTGAACCGTTGCGCTCAGTCTCTGAAGAGGCGGAGCGGGACGGCGTCGGCGAGCATTCCGTAGCCCGCGGGCGTCAGGTGGAGCCAGTCCCCGTCGTGGATCGTCGGCAGGAGCCGGTCCGGCTGGGCGGGGTCGCGGACCGCGGCGTCGAAGTCGATGACGGCGTCGAACCGGCCGCTGGTGCGGATCCACTCGTTGACGGTTCCCCGGGCGGCCTCGCGCAGGCCGCCGGGGTCGTCGTAGCCCGTGTTGTCGCCGAAGGGGAGCAGGGTGGCGCCGTAGACCTCGATGCCGTGGGCGTGGGCGCGGGTGATGATCTGGTCGAACGCGGTGATGAGGTCCTCGGCCACGCGGTCCTGGGCGGCGCCGGTGGCCTCGGCGGTGCCGATGTCGTTGACGCCCTCGAAGAGGATCAGGCGGTTGACGCCGCTGTGGGAGAGGACGTCGCGGTCGAGGCGGGAGATGGCGCTGGGGCCCAGGCCGTCGTTGAGCACCCGGTTGCCGCCGGCGGCCTGGTTCATCAGGGCGACGTCGTCCGTGCCGCGGCCGTCCTGGAGTCGCGCGAAGAGCTGGTCGGGCCAGCGGTTGTTGCCGTTGGTGGTGGAGCCCCGGCCGTCGGTCAGGGAGTCTCCGAGGATGGCGGTGGCGGTGGTGGACCGTCCCGACCATGCCTCGACGGCGCTGATGAGGTACCAGTGGTCGGTGGGCGTGGCGCCGGGCAGGTCCTCGGCGTCGACGTGCCGTCCCGCCGCGAGGTGCGAGGTGGTGCGGGAGCCGGGGTGGGAGGTGACGGACAGGGACGCCTGGCCGTCGGCGAGGTAGGTGGTGACCGTGAGGTTGGTCCCGGGGGCGAGCGGCATGTCGACGGGGTCGGAGACGTAGCGCGCGCCGATGGGGATGGTCACGGAGGGCCGGCCGGCGAAGGTGACGGGCCGGGAGGTCCCGGGCTCGATGGCGCCGGCTCCCGCCCGGCCGTCGCGCGGCAGGGCCACGGCGATGCCGGTGAGGGGCAGCGGGGCGCCGCCGAACTCGTTGGAGAAGGACAGCCGTATGCGCTCGCCGCCGGTCGACACGCGCAGGGTCTGCCGCAGCGTGCTGTCGGCGAGGACGGTGTCCTCACCGGTGAACGGTGGCGGGGGCATGTTCCCCGGCTCGGTCAGCTGGGGCATGGCGGTCCAGCTGGTGACCCACTGCCTGTTCCCTCCCGGCGCCCGGCCGACGGCGGCCGGGGTGGTGGCGGTGGCGGCGGCCAGGGCGGTGGCTTCCCCGGTCCTCTCGGTCGGGGCCGCCGCCGCGGTCGCGCTCAGGGACGGGGCGGCGACCAGGGAGGCGGCGCAGGCCACCGTGGCGGCCAGGCGGGCGATGAGGGGCGTTCTCTTCACGGGCGTGCGCGCTCCTTTGCGTGGTTCTCAGAAGAGGTGGAGGGGGATGGCCCCGGCCATGGCCCGGTTGCCGGCGTCGTTCGGGTGGAGGTGGTCGCCGCTGTCGTAGCGGGGGGCGAGGCGTTCGGGCCGGGCCGGGTCGCGCAGGGCGGCGTCGAAGTCGACGACGGAGTCGAACGCGCCCGAGGTGCGGATCCAGTGGTTGACCCGCTGGCGGACCCGCTCGTTGTCGGGGGTGTCGAAGCCCAGCGGGGTGTCGGCGAACGGGGTGATGGTCGCGCCGTGGACGCGCAGGCCCCGTTCGTGGGCTCGGGTGATGAGGTGGCGGTAGCCGGTGATCAGGTCGGCGGCGCTGACGCGTTCCGACTCGGGGGCGACGCCGCTGCCGGGGTGGCCGATGTCGTTGACGCCCAGGTGCAGGATGACGTCGCTCACGCCGGGCTGGGAGAGGACGTCGCGCGGGAAGCGCCGCAGTCCGCTCTCGCCGAAGTAGGCGGCGTAGCCCTCGGCTTCGGAACCGGCGGGCGGGTTGGGGTCGTGGAGGAGGCGGTTGCCGCTGATGCCCTGGTTGAGCACGGCCGTGGTGTGCGGGCCGGGGGCGTCGGCGAGGCGGCGGGTGAGGAAGTCGGTCCAGCGGTGGTTGGCGTTGAGCGTGGTCCCGGCGGTGATGGAGTCGCCGAGGGCGACGACGGCCCTGGCGCGGTGTCCGGGCGGGGTGGTCACGTCCACCCCGGCCAGGAAGTACCAGCGGTCGAGGGTGGCGGTGGGCGTCAGGTCGCCGGACCGGGTGGCGTTGCCGGTGGCGACCCAACTGTGCTGTCCGGCGAAGGAGTTGACCGTGGCGCCGGGGGTGTGCTCGGGGAGGTGGAGGCTGATGACGAGGTCGGAGCCGGCGGGAACACGCAGGCTGACCCGGTCGCTGACCGCCGAGCCGCCCGGCGGGATGGTGAGCGAGGAGCGGCCGTGGAAGGTGAGCGGCCGGTCGGTGCCCGGTTCGGTGCGCGGCCCCTCCTCCCCCGGGGCGCGCCGGGCGATCCGGGCCTCGCCGATGACCAGCGGGGTGGTGCCGAACGCGTTGGTCAGCCGCACCCGGGCGGCGCCCCCGGCGATGCTGGTACGCGCGATCTGGCGGATCGTCTGGTCCTCGAACGCGGTGCCGTCCACGGCCGGGACCGTGGTCACCGGCGAGGCCCAGGTGCCGGTCCAGGTGCCGGTCCTGGCGGTGGGCCCTCCCTGGGGGGTGGCGGTGGCCGCGGGGATCGCGACCAGCAGGCAGGCCGCGGCCAGCAGCGTCACCAGCAGCACGCGGGGGGCTCTCAGGTCCGGCCGGGCGGTCACGGGCAGGGGCTTCACTCGGGGCTCCTCGGCGTCGAAGGACCCGAAGGGCACGCCGCGCGCCGGGTGGTTCGGCGCCCCCCATCGGGCGGGGCGACCCTAGAAACGGGCGCCCCACCCGTCAAGGGGGCCCCGGAGGCCCCTCCGCCGTCACCGGCGGCGCGGAACCGGCCCCGGCGGACGCGGTGTTGGCGGGGGACGGGCCGCTCACCGGGCCGGATGGCGCGGCGCGGGGTGGCGGCCCGGACGTGGCTCCGGCGGGG
>NZ_LAVK01000374.1 GCF_001083795.1 Streptomyces sp. SBT349 | reverse complement strand
GGGGCGGGCGGCGGGTCAGGGAGACGAGGCCCGAGTCCACCCGGGGCGCGGGCCAGAAGACGGTGCGGCCGACCGAGCCCGCCCTGCGGGTCTCCGCGTACCAGGCGGCCTTGACCGAGGGCACCCCGTACACCTTCGACCCGGGCGCCGCGGCCAGCCGGTCGGCCACCTCGGACTGCACCATCACCAGGCCGCGTCGCAGGCTGGGGAAGGTCGCCAGCAGGTGCAGCAGCACCGGGACCGCGACGTTGTACGGGAGGTTCGCGACCAGCGCCTGCGGCGCCGGTCCCGGCAGGTCGGCCACGCGCAGCGCGTCGTCGTGGACCAGCGCGAAGCGGTCGGCGCGGCCGGGGAGGCGGGCGGCCACCGTCGCGGGGAGCGCGCCCGCCAGCGCGTCGTCGATCTCCACGGCCGTGACATGGCGGGCCGCCGCCAGCAGCCCCAGCGTCAGGGAGCCGAGCCCGGGGCCGATCTCCAGCACCGCGTCGTCCTCCCCGACGCCCGCGGTCCGCACGATGCGGCGGACGGTGTTGGCGTCGATCACGAAGTTCTGCCCGCGCTGCTTGGTGGGGCGCAGGCCGAGCGCGGCGGCCAGCTCGCGGACGTCGGCGGGGCCGAGCAGCGCGTCCGTGTCGCCCTCCACGGTCATCCGAAGACCCGCTCGGTGTTGGCCGCGATGTGCAGGGCGAGCTCGTCCTCGGACATCCCCTTGACCGCGGCCATCGCGCGGAGCGTGACGGGGATGAGGTAGGGGGCGTTGGGGCGCCCGCGGAACGGGACCGGGGTGAGGAAGGGCGCGTCGGTCTCCACCAGCAGCAGTTCGGGCGGCGCGGCGGCCAGCGCGTCGCGCAGCGGCTGCGCGGAGGCGAAGGTGACATTGCCCGCGAACGACATGAAGTACCCCGCCGCGGCACAGGCGTCGGCCATGGCGGCGTCGCCCGAGAAGCAGTGGAAGACCGTGCGGCGCGGGGCGCCCTCCTCGCGCAGGAGGCGCAGCACGTCCTCGTGCGCGTCGCGGTCGTGGATGATCAGCGCCTTGTCCAGCTCCTTGGCCAGCGCGATGTGGCGGCGGAACGAGCGCTGCTGCGCCGCGGCGCCCTCGGGGCCGGTGCGGAAGTAGTCGAGACCGGTCTCCCCCAGGGCCCTGACCTGGGGCAACGCGGCCAGCTCGGCGATCTCGTCCAGCGCGGCGTCCAGACCGGCCGGGCCCGACGCGGCCTCGATGCGCGGCGCCTCGTTGGGGTGGAGGGCGACCGCGGCCCAGATGGCGTCGTGCTCGGCCGCCACCGTGGCCGCCCAGCGGGCGCGTTCGACGTCGCAGCCGATCTGCACCAGGCGCGTGACCCCGGCCGCCGCGGCCTTCGCGAGCGCCTCCTCGACGCCCGCGTCCTGCATGTCGAGGTGGGTGTGGGAGTCGGCGACGGGGACGGCCAGCGGCTCGGGCGGCGGCGGGGCCACCGCCTGCTCGGCCTTGGCCTTGGCGGACTTGGGCATGGGGACGATCCTAAGGCCGCCGCGAGACGGCCTCTCCGGCGACGCGGGCCGCCACCACCGCGTCGAAGACCTGCCGCTTCGGCACCCCGGCGGCCCGCGCGACGTCGGCGATGGCCTCCTTGCGGTGCAGGCCCGCGGCCTCGCCCTCGGCCACCAGGCGGGCCAGCTCGGCGGCGTCCGTCCGCGCCGGGGCGGACTCGCCCACGCCCTCCACCACGACCGTGATCTCCCCGCGCACGCCCCCCGCCGCCCACTCCGCCAGCTCGGCCAGCGGGCCGCGCCTGACCTCCTCGTAGGTCTTGGTCAGCTCCCGGCACACCGCGGCCCTGCGGCCGGGGCCGAACGCCTCGGCCATCGCGGTCAGCGAGGCGGCCAGCCGGTGCGGGGCCTCGAAGTAGACCAGCGTCCTGCGCTCCCCCGCGGCCTCACCGAGGCGCGCGGCGCGCTCCCCCGCCTTGCGCGGCAGGAAGCCCTCGAAGCAGAACCGGTCGACCGGGAGGCCGGAGAGCGCCAGGGCGGTCAGCACCGCCGAGGGCCCGGGAACCGCCGTCACGCGCACCTCGCGCTCCACGGCGGCGGCCACCAGGCGGTAGCCGGGGTCGGAGACCGAGGGCATCCCGGCGTCCGTGACCAGCAGCACCCGCGCGCCCCGCGCGAGCTCGTCGGCGAGCTCCGGCGTGCGCGCCGCCTCGTTGCCCTCGAAGTAGGACACCACGCGTCCGCCGATCACCGCCCCGAGCCCCTGCGCGAGCCGGCGCAGGCGCCGGGTGTCCTCGGCGGCGACGATGTCCGCCGACGCCAGCTCCTCGGCCAGCCGGGGCGGGGCGTCGCCGAGGTCGCCGATCGGGGTTCCGGCCAGTACCAGCGTGCCTGTCATGCCGTTCATCCTCGCCCATCCCCGCACCCCCACCGCATCCTCACGGGGTTCCCACGGGCCGGATGCCAAGATGGGCCCCGATGAGCAGCCACAGCAGCCAGACCGTGACCGACGCCCCGCCGCGCCCGGAGCCGGGCAGCCCGCCCGCCTGGGAGCTGCGCCTGCGTCGCTTCGGTTATGTGGCCCGCGGTGGCGGCGTGCGGGACCGGCTGGTGCCGCCCTACCCGGAGCCGGGCGCCCGGCTGTGGCAGTACTTCGGGTTCGCGCCGCTCGCCGCCGCGCGCCTGGCCCGCTGGACGGCGTGGGGCGGGCCGCTGCTGGTGGCGCTGTTCGCCGGGGCGCTGCGCTTCGCGAACCTGGACTCGCCGGACGCGGTGATATTCGACGAGACGTACTACGCGAAGGACGCGTGGTCCCTCCTCCGGAACGGGTTCGAGACCGAGTGGCCCGAGGACGCCAACGAGCGCATCATCGGCGGCGAGACGCCCGCGGGCGACACCGCCTCCTACGTGGTGCATCCGCCGGCGGGCAAGTGGTTCATCGCGCTGGGCGAGTGGGTGTTCGGCCTGACCCCCTTCGGCTGGCGCTTCATGGTGGCGCTGCTGGGCACGCTGTCGGTCCTCATGCTCTGCCGCGTCGGGCGGCGCCTCTTCCGCTCCACCGTGCTCGGCTGCGTCGCCGGGCTGCTGATGGCGGTGGACGGCCTCCACTTCGTGATGAGCCGCACGGCGCTGCTCGACCTGGTGCTGATGTTCTGGCTGCTGGCGGCGTTCGGCTGCCTGCTGATCGACCGGGACGCCGCCAGGGCCAGGCTCGCGGCGGCGCTGCCCGCCGGCACCGACGGCCTGCTGCGCTCCCGGGCCGAGGTCGGCGAACGGCTCGGGCTCGGGGTGCGGCCCTGGCGGATCGCGGCCGGCGTCTGCCTGGGCCTGGCCTGCGCCACCAAGTGGAACGGGCTGTACGTGCTCGCCGCGTTCGGCCTCATGACCGTGCTGTGGGACGCGGCCGCCCGGCGCACGGCGGGGGCGCGCAACCCCTACGGCTCCGCGCTCCGGCGCGACGCGCTCCCCGCGTTCGTGTCGATGGTGCCCGTGGCGCTCGCCACCTATCTCGCCTCGTGGGCGGGCTGGTTCGCCACCTCGGGCGGCTACCACCGGGAGTGGGCCGAGAAGGCGGGCAGCGGCGGCTCGTTCTCCTGGGTGCCGGGCCCGCTGCGCAGCCTGTGGCACTACACGGCCGAGGTCTACGGCTTCCACGTCGACCTCACCTCGCAGCACGACTACGAGTCGAACCCGTGGAGCTGGCTGGCGGCGGCCCGGCCCGTGACGTACTACTACAGCTCCAAGGACCCCGGGGAGGACGGCTGCGGCTACGCCAGCGGCTGTGCCCGCGAGGTCCTGGCGCTGGGGACGCCGCTGCTGTGGTGGGCCGCCTGCTTCGCCCTGGCCTACGGCGCCTACCGCTGGCTGTTCCGCCGCGACTGGCGGGCGGGCGCGGTGCTGTGCGCGGTGGCGGCCGGGTACCTGCCGTGGTTCATGTACCAGGAACGCACCATCTTCTACTTCTACGCGGTGGTGCTGGTGCCGTTCCTCTGCCTGGCGGTGACCATGATGATCGGCGCGCTGCTCGGGCCGCCCGGCTGCTCCGAGCGGCGCCGGGTCGCCGGCATCGTCGCCGCCGGGGTGCTGGTGCTGCTCGTCGTGTGGAACTTCATCTACTTCCACCCGATCTACACCGGCACCGAGCTGCCGATGGACGGCTGGCGGGCGCGGATGTGGCTCGACACCTGGGTGTAGGGACGGCAGCCGGGATCCCCGCCCCGCGCCCTCGGGAGTGACGCCGGGCTGGCGCCCGGCATACCACGGGTAGCCGGTAGGCTGCCGCAGCAGCGGCGCGGTGCAGCGCGCCCGCGGGGATCGAGGGGGTTGGCGGATGCGGAACGGGCAGCGGATCGCGGTGGTGGCGGGGGTGTGCGCGGCCGTGGTGTCGGTCGTGGGTTTCGGGGCGTACAGCCTGCTGGGCGGCGACGACGCGGAAGACGGGCGTTCCTCCTCGACGGACGGCGAGGCGTCCGCCGGGCCCGAGGCCGGGCCGCCGAGCGAGGACGAGGTGCTCGACACGTCGGCCGCGTTCCTCGACGCGTGGGCCGCGGGCGACACGGCGAGCGCGGCGGCCCTGACGGACGACCCCACGGCGGCGCGGGCCGCGCTCGACGCGCTGGTGACGGACGCGGCCGTGTCCGAACTGGCCGTGGAGCCCGGCGCCCCGCAGGGCGCCGAGGTGCCCTTCGCGGTGGACGCGGTGATCTCCTACGAGGAGGAGGCGCCGGCGGAGCTGAGCTACGACTCGGCGCTCACGGTGGTCAGGGACGGCGCCGGCGGCGAGCCGCGCGTGGCGTGGGCGCCCTCCGTCCTCCACCCGGACCTCACCAAGGGCCAGGCCATCGAGACGGGCCCGGTGAGCGAGATCCCGCCGGTCGAGGTCCTGGACCGGAACGGCGCGGAGCTCTCCGCCGACGACTACCCCTCCCTGGCCCCGGTCCTGGGGGAGCTCCAGGAGCGCTACGGCGAGGAGGCGGGCGGCACCGCGGGGGCGGAGACGCGGATCGTGGACGCCGAGGGCGAGACCGTCACGCGGCTCGTCGAGCTGTCGGAGCCCACCGCGGGCGAGGTGCCCACGACGATCGACCCGGCGATCCAGCAGGCCGCGGAGGACGCGGTCGCGGGGGCGGAGGGCGCCCAGGCGTCCGTGGTCGCCATCCAGCCGAGCACCGGCGCGATCCAGGCGATCGCCAACCGCCCCGCCGACGGCTTCGACACGGCGCTGGAGGGCAGCTACGCGCCGGGCTCCACGTTCAAGATCGTGACGGCGTCGCTGCTGATGGACCAGGGCCTGGCCTCGCCCGGCGCGGGGCACCCGTGCCCGAAGTTCTTCGAGCACGGCGGCTGGGAGTTCCAGAACCTGGACGAGTTCGAGATCGAGAACGGCACCTTCGCCGACAGCTTCGCCGCCTCGTGCAACACCGCGTTCATCAGCCAGGCGCCCGAGCTGTCGGACGACGACCTCGGCGACCACGCGCGGAACGCGTTCGGGCTCGGCCTCGCCTGGCAGGTGGGCGTGACGTCGATGGACGGCGCGGTGCCCACGCAGTCCGACGCGCAGATGGCCGCCTCGCTGATCGGCCAGGGCGCCGTCCGGATGAACCCGCTGACCATGGCCTCGGTCTCGGCGACGGTGAAGAACGGCGCGTTCCTCCAGCCGTACCTGGTGCCGGCCGACTTCGACGGGCGGGAGCTCGCGCAGGCGCCCGAGGGCCTGGCCACGGCGGGCGACCTGCGGTCGCTGATGAACAGGACCGCGACCAGCGGCACCGCCGCCGAGGCGATGTCGGGGCTCGGCGGCGACATCGGCGCCAAGACGGGCTCCGCGGAGGTGGACGGCCAGGAGAAGCCGAACGCGTGGTTCACCGGCTACCGCAACGACCTGGCGGTGGCCGCGGTCGTCCCCGACTCCGGGCACGGCGGCAGCTTCGCGGGCCCCGTGGTTGCGGACGTGCTGCGCGCGGCTCCGTAGGGTGCCCGTAGGTTGGGTCCTGTCGCGGTGAAACGGCGGTGAGGCCGGTGCCGCCGCGGTGCAGCAGCCGTCGGCCCGGAGGAGAGACAGGACCGTGCGTGAGATCGCCGTCTTCAGTGGGAGCGCCCACCCCGAGCTGGCCGCCGAGGTCTGCGCGCACCTCGGGGTGCCGCTCCTCCCGGCGCGGGTGGACAGATTCGCCAACGACTGCCTTCAGGTGCAGCTCCAGGCCAACTGCCGCGAGCGCGACGTCTATCTGGTCCAGCCGCTGGTGCGGCCCGTCCAGGAGCATCTGGTCGAGCTGCTGCTGATGCTGGACGCGGCGCGCGGCGCGTCGGCCGGGCGGATCACGGTGGTCATGCCGCACTACTCCTACGCCAGGTCCGACAAGAAGGACGCCCCGCGCATCTCCATCGGCGGCCGGCTGATCGCCGACCTGATGGTGACCGCGGGGGCGACCCGGGTGCTGGCGATGACGCTGCACTCGCCGCAGGTGCACGGCTTCTTCAGCATCCCGGTGGACCACCTGCACGCGCTGCGCGAGCTGGCGGCGCACTTCCGGGGGCACGACCTCGGCAACGCGGTGGTGGTCTCGCCCGACCTGGGCAACGCCAAGGAGGCGGCGGCGTTCGCCCGGCTGCTCGGCATCCCGGTGGCGGCGGGCGCCAAGCAGCGCTTCAGCGACGACCGGGTGACGATCAGCTCGGTGATAGGCGAGGTCGCGGGCCGGGACGTGATCGTGCTGGACGACGAGATAGCCAAGGGCAGCACGGTGGTCGAGCTGCTGGGCCGCCTGCGCGAGCTGGGGGTGGCCTCGGTCAGGATCGCCTGCACGCACGGCCTCTTCTCGGACGGCGCCCTCAAACGGCTGAGCGAGGAGCCGGACGTGCTGGAGATCGTGTGCACCAACACGGTCCCGATCCCGGCCGACGAGCGCACGGGCAAGCTGCGCGTGCTGTCGATCGCGCCTGCCCTGGCGGAGGCGGTCCGCAGGATCCACAACGGGGAGTCGGTCAGCGCCCTCTTCGACCAGCGGTAGGGGGGGGGGGGGGGGGAGGGGCGGGGGGGGGGGGGGGGGGGG
>NZ_LAVK01000373.1 GCF_001083795.1 Streptomyces sp. SBT349 | reverse complement strand
TTTTTTTTATGACGCCGCCACCAGCGATCTCCTCCCTCATCTTTTTCGTCGGCGGCGTAAGTTGTGTAAAAGAGACAGCCCGCGCCGCCCCCCAGCGCGCCGCCGCCCCCCTCACCGGCGCCCCGCCGATCACCGACTCCCTCATCGACCTTGCCCGTCTCTTGGACGGCCACACCGACACCACCCGAGCCAATGACGCAGCGGAACGCGCCGGACTCCGCCCTGCTGAATTCGGCCGCCTGCGCGCCGCACACACCTTCGGTGGCCCACATGGCGTCCACGCCACGCTCTACCGCACCGAACCCGACCCGACCGCAATCCAAAACGCCATCCAGGACATCGACCGCATCCGCCCCTCCGTGGCCATTCCTCTACGCGTCGACGGCAATCACATCACCGACGAACACGCCCAACTCCAAGTACGTCTCGGCCCCGACCACCGCTGGTACCCCTTTACCGCGCGCCACGACGACTGGGCCCCGGCCCCCGGCCCCTCACCCGATGCAGCCGCTGCCTACGCCGCCGCAGCAACCGCCAAACGGAACCGTCGCTTCTGACCCCACCCCGCCTATGTGACTCTCTCGCAACGCGTTCGTGGCGGCGTACGGATGCTCACGCACGGTCGCGTCGACTGCCCGAGGTCGGGAGGGGAGCGGTCAACTTGAAGCCGTCCATACAGATCCGTCCAGGTGAAGAACAGGCGCAGACATCACTCCCCTTCCGCAGTCCTTGTGCCAAGGCGGTGATGGAGCCCCCTATCGTGGCTGACCGTGACGACCACCTCTTGGGACAACGACCACGTGTTGCCTCGCCCTAGACTCAGCACGGACGGCACCGGCTGGCTGACCATCACAGCGTCGCCGCAATGGTGGCGTGAGAAGACGACAGCTTCGGACTGGCCCGACTACATCACGGCGGCAATCTCCGTAGCTGAAGAGAACATCGTGCCCTGGCTTTGCGGAGCGATCGCGCCAAGCACGGGGCGGCCCTGCCGCGTCAATACTCAAGTCGAGTCCTGCCCGCACCACGGTCCTGGGAACGAGGACCACCGCTGCAATGAGGCGACCAAGGGTGGCTCTCCATGCCGATGGAACCTCTCAGTCCGTGGCGAGTGCCCGAACCACCCCGCATCCTGGGAGCGACGGCAGAAGACGGCAGCCGAGCATCAGGAGGCGGAGCGTCTGCGGCAGGAGAAGGAGCAGGAGTACCGACGTCAAGAAGCCGAAGCGCACTCGAAGCTAGCCGAGTCCATCGCATGCGTTTACTGCTACGCCGCAGGCGGCGAGCCGTGCCGCGATCCACAAGGCGAGCCCGCCTTCCGTATCCATAGTGTGCGAGCGAAGCATGCTGACCACGTCCAATTCGCGGCAGCTAGCCCCTGCACCAGTTGCGGGGCGGAGGTCGGGGTCCTGTGTTCGACCTCAACAGGCAGCAATGCGCAAGCGCCCCACTCGCCTCGCCGCAGGGCCCAGCGCGTCCCAGCGCAGCAACTCATGCCGCAGCATGCCAAAGAGCCAGAGGAATCACGAGTGACCGGCCACCCACCCCTCCCCTGAGCAGGGCCGCCTCCACACACAGCCAGCGCCGGTGGCCGAGTCGAGCGCTTCGGTCAGCCGACGCGCCCGCGGGTCGTCCGCTGACCCGGCCGTGACCGAGCAGTTGAGGAACTCGGGCCTTGGCACCCCTGCCCGGCACTGCGGGTGCGCACCCATGCGCGCCATCTTATTCATTCGTGCCAGTGCGTATCGTACCCGGGGTAATCACCTCATTCACTCACGCAGGCCCCACCCGGGATGCCTTCCTTCGAGCGCGTACGAGTATAAACTATTCCAGAGGCTCTCATACGCGATCGGTACCCGCGGCCGGAAGTGCCGCTACGCTGTTTCGGAGCCTGGCTGATCGGCTCGATATTGAAAACACCGATCAGCACCCAAGTAACCACGTAAGAATCCCTGATGACACGGCTGCCGCCAAGGCCATACAGAGCCGGACAGGGAGCCGCTGGAGGGTCACTCGGAAGCCTCCAACGCGGAGTTCCAAGTACGGATGCTACAGGCTCTCGTGGGCACCGTTGCACGCGACATCGGGCAAGATCCGCTCCTTTCACAGCGGGAGATCTACTCGGCCCCGATAGTTCAGCACGCGCTGTCACCGGCTTTCCAGTAAGCCAAGCAAGCGATTGAGAGCAACGGCAGCAAAATATCATCCCAAACCTAATTAAATTACCGCAAAACTACGAGCAGTCGAGAAGGATCGCACGTCTGGCGGTATTTCAGTTGTTATCGCCCCCGTAACGCTACGTGATACACAGGGAACGTTGAGAGCGCCCACAAGCTGACCAATCCACACCAACGACTAGCGGCAAGAAGTATGCGGCTGGTGGCCTCGACACCGCGGGAAACGCCCCGAAAGGAATGGTGCGGCCCGCTGGCCACCGTAGTTGGTAACCCATAGGTGCTCTGTCTCCAGCGTTCAGGGCACCTAGTCAGGCGATCAGAGGTCGACCTTGGCAACCGTCGGCTCTTGCGGCTCGGCCTCCGTCGCATGGAAACTCCGCGAACAAATGAATTAGAAGTAAGTCATCGGGTAATGCCGGCAACTTCCGCGGCAGCTCACGAGAGATTCGAAGATAACACCCACGTCATTATTGACGGCCACTTCTCTATACACCTGCTGAAGTAGCTCCGGCCCTCTCCATCAGGGAAGGGAGCCGACAGCATACGGGGTACTGGTCAATGGGCCTTCTCGTATGCTTCCCGGACGCTGGCCGGCACCCGGCCGCGCTCGCTGACCTCAATCCCCTGCTCCTTCGCCCACTCCCGGATCTTGGAGGAGTCCACGGCTGCTGCTCGCCTGGCGCCGATCGCGGCTCGCTTCCCGCGGACGGTCTTGCGTCCGTTCTCAATGAACGGGTTCAGCGCCTCAAGCAGTTTGTCGAACGAGTCGGACGTCAGGTCGATCTCGTAGTTCACGCCGTCGAGGGCGAAACGGTGGGTATCGACATCCTCGGCTTCCGCGCCGGTGAGGTCATCGGTGTAGACAGTGACGATCTTCTTAGCCATGAGCGGAGTATATGCCCCCGCTGGAAGAGTCGGGCAACCCGAACGGCTGCACTGTGTTGGTCCGTGAGGAATCCATCAACCGATTATCACCGTTGAGGGGTGAACTGGCAGCAGCCACAGTTATACAGAAAGTGCGAGCTGCGTGCTCACCTCGTAGCAGGACGCACCCGCCCTGCGGCCGGCCAGGGCCGGAACCCCCCCGGAGTCACGATGCTCTGGCTGCTCGGGTCAGGAGTCTGACTCAGGCCGAGGCAATCCATCCAGACCGCCACGACATCGGGCGGGTGGCGGATGAAACGCTCGGCTTTGATACCACAGAGCGGGACACGCTCCTCCTCAGTGTCGGACTTCGACCCTCCAGCGCTGGCGGTACGGCGGCACTTGATGATCTCCGCTTCCTCTTGCGCTGCATGCACGATCCGGTCATAGTCGCCGACGACACATGGAATTGGATCAGTGGGAGGAGAAGGTGCGCGGTCTCGTGGAAAGCCTACTCACTTCTGAGGGATCAGAACCGCTGAGCAGAGCTGGCAGTTTGAACAGCAAGTCGAATCCCGCTATCAACTGAAGCTTGTTGGGCCAGGCCGAGGAAGTGCCGCGCGGAACTTGGGTGGTCGCGCAGTGCGGCGGCAACAAGTCGAGCAGCGTCCCCGGACAGGGAGCGGAGCCATGGGGTGACTCGGTCCTGGGCACTCCACTGGTCCCAGGCGCCGTCCCAGACAAGCATGCTGCGTACGGCTTCGTCGAGTAGGTCCCATGCGCGCTGCTGTGCTGCGTGGGCGGCTACCCCGTGCAGCCACATCACGGCACGGGCGGCTTCCCCGAACCGCACCCGCCTTGCACCACCCCCATCGACGTGTTTCGTCATGGACTGCAGCACGTGCGTGGCCTGCCTCGGATTCCTCATCAGGGACAGGGCGGCTTGTGTGGGACGTAGTTCGGTGACGGCGTGAAGGTAGAGTTCGTAGTGCTCGGGGTGCTCAGCGGCCAGGTCCAGCAGTGCTTCGATAGCGGCCTGGTCGCCTGACTGCGCTCGCACTTGCAGGCCCTGCGCCCTCTCTTCCAGCGGCTGAGGGGGGCCGGCGAGTTCCTGGTCAATGAGCTCCAGCAGATCCTGAACGCTCTGCGGCCGATGCTGTGGATCGTGTTCCGTGGACTTGCGGACGATGGTGCGCCAGGGCCCGGGCGACGGGTAGAGGGCGACGTTGGGTTGTGGGTTCTCGCCCGTCAGAGCCCACGCGATTACCCGACCGAGGCTGTAGATATCGCTGGCATGCGTTGCTTCGTGCGCGTCGATGGAAAGCTCGGGTGCGGCGAAGCCCTCGGTGCCGATGGAGAAGCGAGTGCGGCCGACCTTCGTGGTTTCTCCCCGTGGGCGACGGACGATGCCTCAGTCCGCGAGTGTCCATTTGTTGTCGAGCAGCAGGATATTCTGCGGTTTAATATCGCGGTGCAGCCAATCGTGGCGGTGGGCCACGGCGAGGACGTCGATCAGGGATCTGGCGAGATCAAGGAGCCTTTGAGGGTCCTGCAGCTCATTGTGGCGCTCGGCTGCCGTGGCCACGGCCATGGGCATAATAAGCCATCCCTCCTCGGCGTTGGCGTCGAGGATGGGCATGTAGTGGGGGTGGCCGTCGAGGACGCGGGAGATGTCTATCTCTCTGCGCATGCGTGCGGTCGGTATCTCCATCTGGGAGGTCCGACGCTTGAAGGCGACGACGGTCTGAGACGTTTTGTGGACGGCCCGGAAGACTTCGGCCTGGCCTCCCGTTGTCAACGGTCCAGGGTCCAGGCGGTAGTCCTTGCGCTCGCCGCGCGCACGGCGCCGCACTGTATCGTACCCGGCGCCAGCCTGAGGACTCGATCCGTCCTTGCTGATCGGCACCGCTGAAACCCCGTATTCGCCTTTGAACGTGTCCTGTATCAGGCCAGGGATGGCCGGCATGGCGGAGATGGGGATTCGGCGGCCTGCGTAGAGGGAGTATCCGCTGATGCTGTCGACGGGGACGAGAGCGTAGCCGTCCCGGCCGAGCGCGTCGTTGAAGATCCGCAGTAGTCGCTCGACTTCCGTACCGTCTGAGCGGACCACGGGGTGGATCATCTCGGATAGGAACCGCAGGAACGTCTCGTCGGGTCCGTCGCTTAGGAAGAATCGGACGTCAGTGAAGACCCAGTCATTGTCCCAGTCATCATTGTTGAAGCGATGCTGGACTATGTCGCCTTCTGCTGTGGCGAAGCGAGGGTCGTTACTCGGCAGCGCATCCAGGTCGTAGAGGCGCTGGAGAAAGTCGACCTCGTTCAGATCACCGGCCCAGTCAGTGTTCTGCAGGCGCAGGACATCGAAGATGCGCCGCCGGGTGAGGTCAGTGATGCGGTGCCGACGGGCGTCTACCGTGGCTTCGGGGGCAGCCCCGAGTCTCTGTCGCCAGTCGCGAGCCGGTTCCGGGAGCAGGGGTCGTACGAGAATCCTGTCGACTGCGGGTCTCTGGTTCTGGCGCGCGACCTCTGTCAGCGTGGGCAGCAGGTGCTCCAGCACTTCCTTGGGGAACGCCGGAGAGTCGACTTCCTCCACGTAGAAGACGGCAGCCCAGTAGTAGTCGTGCCAGTTCGTCTCCGTGACAAACCCGTCATCGGTTTGCTCAAAGTCCAGTCGGTGCACGGCCCGCAGCAGCGTGACCGAGCCGATGTCGCCCCGTGCGGAAAAGAGCGCTGCTGCCTGCGCCAGCACCCGCTCGCCAGTGTCTTGCTCGTCCGCCCCCATCCTCCCACTCCCTCTGCTGAACGCCCGAGGCCCCGCGCTGCCTTGCGTGCATTCTTTCAGCGATCGCCGGCAGCGGCGGGGGTGGGGCGGCTTGCGCCAGGTGCATTGTGACCTTCCATGAGTCTTTGACTCGTTGGATCGGGTTGGTCCGAGTCGGATCACGGCCCTCGGCCTACTGGCAGACTCACCCTCTCGGACATACGGCGCGCCGTCTCTCCTCGTTCGACGTCGTTTGCCCTGCCTCTTCCCTGCCGATGCCTGACCTCACCTTTCTCCCAGCGCACTGCGGATACCAGCTTCCGGGAGGTCTCGGCTCCGACGCGCAGTCGTTTGCGAAGGGTCTCGGCCGAGATCGGTCGCTGGTGCTCCTCCCGGTGACGCGCATCCTCCACGCGGGCGCGGGCAAGGAGCACCTCGTCCACCAGTAGGGAGCGCTTCCTGGCCGACCCGCCGCTAGCGTCGGACTCCGATCGCAGCCCCAGCTTCCGGGGATCCTCAAGACGCGACGTGGTCCGGTGACCGGAAGGCGCGGGAGGCAACGGGGTCTCCTGCTGGCTCGGTGTACGGACACCCGTCTGATCGGGCGCGTCGACGGATTCGTCGACCGCCGTCGAACGGCTTCCCGTGGTGGTGATGGCCTGCAACAGACCCGGGCCGACTTCCGCCCAGCCAATCAGCAGCAGCGGCCCGACCGCGTCGAACGCCGCCCGGCCGTAGTGCCCAGCCAGCAGCGGCTCCGTGACGTTCAACGCCAGCGTCATCACACTGGCCAGCACCAGCAGACGGCGAGCCGGGCGAATCTGCTCACGCGGTGTGCCATGCAGCGCGAGGTAACGCACGCCCAGCAGGAGACCGAGGACGGACAGATCCACCGCAGGAGCCACCAGTGGCGCGACGTATGCCGGCACGCCTAGTGCTGTGACCGTTTAGGTTGCCGGGTTGGTCAGGCTGCGGGTGTGAGGGGGCGTCCGCCCCAGCGGATGCCCTTTTCGCTGCGGATGCGGGCGCGTTCTCGGCGTTGGGCGGTGAGCACGTCGGGGTGGCGGGCGTTGGCGTTGCGCCAGCGCAGGTAGGCGTGCAGTGCCTGGGTCTGCGCGGGGTGGCTGCGGTGGTGGGAGTTGGCCAGGGTGAACTGCCGCAGCGGGCCGAAGTGGGCTTCGATCGGGTTGGCCCAGGAGGCGTAGGTCGGGGTGAAGCACAGCTCGACCTTGTTCCTGTC
>NZ_LAVK01000372.1 GCF_001083795.1 Streptomyces sp. SBT349 | reverse complement strand
GTGAGTGGGTGAAGGAGGCGGGTGTCCTCGACGGTGGTTACTGGTACCGGAACCTGCGTGGCCAGGTCCGTTTCGGTCCCGCCATCGCCGACCTGCTGGGTGAGGGTTACTCGGTGTTCGTGGAGGCGAGTGCTCACCCGGTTCTGGTGCAGCCGGTCAGCGAGATCGTGGACCAGGCCGACAGGGAGGCCGTGGTCGGTGGTTCGTTGCGCCGTGAGGAGGGCGGTCTGGGCCGGTTGCTGACCTCGATGGCCGAACTGTTCGTCCGGGGTGTGGTCGTGGACTGGGCGGGTGTCCTCCCGGCCAGTGCCGCCGCCACCCAGGTCGATCTCCCGACTTACGCTTTCGATCATCAGCATTATTGGCTGCGTTCTACTCCTGCCGTGGATGCTGTCGCGCTTGGTCAGGCGGGTGCTGATCATCCGCTGATCGGGGCGATCGTTGGCCGGCCGGACTCCGGTGGTTTCATGACGACCTCGCGGTGGTCGGTGGACGCGCATCCCTGGCTGGGCGATCACAGCGTCGGTGATGTCGTTGTCGTGCCGAGCGCGGCGTTGGTCGAGCTGGCCATCCGGTTCGGTGACGAGGTGGGCAGTCCGGTGGTCGAGGAGTTGACCGTGGTGCGGCCCGTCGTGTTGCCGTTGCGGGGCGGCAGAGCCGTGCAGATGACCGTGGGGGAGGCTGATGAGCGGGGGCGGCGGCCGGTCGAGGTGTACTCCCGCCCGGATAACGCCGGCCTGGAGGCGGTGTGGACACGCCACGCGCACGGCACATTGGCACCCGGCCCGGTGACCCCGCCCACTTCCGGCGCCACGTGGCCTACCAGCAGCTCCGCAGGCAGCTCCGCAGCCGATGTGGCCCTCGACAAGGCGATCGGCGATGCCGACCGCTACGGGCTGCACCCGGCGCTGCTCGACGCAGCGGTCCGAACGGCGTTCCCTGATGAGGACGTGATCGCGACCCGGTGGAGCGGGGTGACCTTGCTGGCCTCCGGCGCCGCGGCGGTGCGGGTACGCGCGGCCCATAGCACCACTGGCGAGACCCGCCTTGAGGTCAGCCATGCCACCGGCGCGCCCGTGTTGTGCGCTGATGTCGTTGTCGCCGAGCCGTTCTCGCCCGAGAAGGCAGAGCGCGAGGATGCGTCGGCTCCCGACGGCCTGTTCCAGGTTGATTGGGTTGAGCTTCCGCTTCCCTCGGGTGAGATGGCTGAGGACGCCGGTACTGCGGCGGTCGTCGTTGATGCCGAAGATGTTGCTGCCCTCGCGGCGGACGGTCCTGCGGTGCCGGGCCTGCTGGTGTATGAGGCCGGGCAGGCGCCCGCCGACCCGCGCGAGGCCGTCGCCGCCGCGTTGGCCGTTGTCCAGGCGTGGCTGGCAGCACCGGCCCTGGCGCACACCCGCCTCGTCGTGGTCGTGCCCGACGCCGAGGACGATGTCACGGTGGCCGCTGTGTCGGGCCTGCTGCGTTCGGCGCAGTCGGAGCACCCGGACCGCATCGTCGTTGTCGAGAGCGACCATGCCGAGGACAGCGGCAGTGCGACGGCCGTGAACGCCGTGCAGGCCGTGCGGTTCGCGGTGGCCACTGGCGAGCCGCGAGTCCGTGTGCGCGGTGGTGTGGCCTTCGTCCCTCGGCTGAAGCGGGCGCTGCTTGCCGAAGGTCCCCGGCGCGAGCTCGACCTCGATGGCACCGTTCTTGTCACTGGCGGGACGGGGACGCTCGGCAGTCTCCTCGCCCGGCACTTGGTGACCGAGCACGGTGTACGGCATGTGCTGCTGGCCAGCCGGAGCGGGCCGGATGCCGAGGGGGCGGCGGCGCTGTGCGAGGAACTGACCGATCTTGGCGCGAGTGTCACCGTCGCCGCGTGTGACATCGCCGACCGGGACGCTGTCGCGGCGCTCCTGGCCGCCGTGCCGGATGCGCATCCGCTGACCGCGGTCGTTCACACCGCCGGAGTCCTCGACGACGGTGTGGTCACGGCTCTGACTCCGGAGCGTTTCGACACCGTGCTGCGGCCGAAACTTGACGCCGCGCTGCATCTGCACGAACTGACCCGGGACGCCGATCTTGCGGCGTTCGTCCTGTTCTCCTCCGCCGCCGGAGTCCTCGGTAACCCCGGCCAGGGCAACTACGCCGCCGCCAATGCCTCCCTGGACGCCCTCGCCCTCCACCGCCACCGCTCCGGCCTGCCCGGCATCTCCCTCGCATGGGGCTACTGGAACGACGCCAGCGGCATGACCCGACACCTCGGTGCCACAGACCTGCACCGCACCCGGCGCCTCGGCATGGTCGGGCTCTCCGCCGCCGAGGGCATGGCGCTCCTCGACGCGGCCCTGCGGGCGGGCGACGAGACCCCTGCCGCGCTCGTGGCCACCCGGTTCGACCTGCCCGCACTGAGGGCATCCGCCCGCGCCGGAACTCCCGCAGCACCGCTGCTGCGCGGCCTCGCGCCTGCTCCTCGCGCGGCGGCCGCGTCCTCGCACACGGCCGTAACCGACTCCCTGCGTCAGCGGCTCGACCGCCTGGGCAAGCGGGAGTGCACAGAGGCACTGGTGGACCTCGTCCGCCGGAACGCCGCCCAGGTGCTTGGCCACTCCGGCGCTGACGCCATCCGCGCCGACCGTGCCTTCAAGGACGCCGGCTTCGACTCGCTGACCGCCGTCGAGCTGCGCAACCGGCTCGCGACCGCGACCGCTCTCAGCCTCTCTTCCACCATCGTCTTCGACTACCCGAAGCCGACGCTGCTCGCCGACCACCTGCGTGCACGGCTCTTCGGTGACGACGAACAGTGGGGCGACGGCCAGGAGCGGAGCGCTGAGGAGCACACCACCGAAACGGTGGTTGCCCTCTCCGACGATCCAATCGCCATTGTCGCGATGGCCTGCCGCTTCCCCGGCGGTGTGGAGAGCCCTGAAGACCTATGGAGGCTGGTTGCCGAAGGCGACGACGCCATCGGAGAGTTCCCCGACGACCGCGGCTGGGACATCGACCGGCACTACGACGCCGACCCTGACAGCGTCGGCAAGACCTACGTACGGCACGGCGCGTTCCTCGACGATGCGACCGGCTTCGACGCTGCCTTCTTCGGGATCTCACCGAACGAGGCGCTCGCGATGGACCCCCAGCAGCGGCTGCTCCTGGAAACCTCCTGGGAGGCGTTCGAACGCGCCGCGATCGACCCGAGCGGGCTCGCCGGGCAGGACATCGGCGTCTTCGCCGGCGTCAACAGCCACGACTACACCGTACGGACGCACCACGCGTCCGGCATCG
This sequence comes from Streptomyces sp. SBT349, assembly GCF_001083795.1. Classification (GTDB taxonomy): domain Bacteria; phylum Actinomycetota; class Actinomycetes; order Streptomycetales; family Streptomycetaceae; genus Streptomyces. The sequence continues at coordinate 3,781 of NZ_LAVK01000372.1, read as the reverse complement.
AAGGCTTCCGCCTGACCGGCAATTCCGGCAGCGTCATCTCAGGCCGGATCGCCTACCAGTTCGGCTTCGAGGGCCCGGCCATCACGATCGACACCGCCTGCTCGTCCTCGCTCGTCGCCCTCCACATGGCGGTCCGCGCACTTCAGCAGGGCGAGTGCTCCATGGCCCTCGCCGGCGGCGTGATGGTCATGGGCAACCTGGAGACCTTCGTCGAGTTCTCCCGGCAGCGCGGCCTCTCCCAGGACGGCCACTGCAAGGCCTTCGCCGACGCGGCGGACGGAACCGGCTGGTCCGAGGGCGTCGGCGTGCTCCTCGTGGAACGGCTCTCCGACGCACGCCGCCGCGGTCACCAGGTCCTCGCGGTGGTCCGAGGCACCGCGGTCAACCAGGACGGTGCGTCCAACGGACTTACGGCGCCGAACGGACTCTCACAACAGCGGGTGATCCGCAAGGCGCTCGCCGACGCCGGTCTGTCGACATCGGATGTGGACGCGGTCGAGGGCCACGGCACGGGAACGGTCCTCGGTGACCCAATCGAGGCGCAGGCATTGCTCGCTACCTACGGGCAGGGCCGACCCGCCGACCGCCCGCTGTGGCTCGGCTCGGTCAAGTCCAACATCGGGCACACGCAAGCCGCGGCAGGTATGGCAGGCGTCATCAAAATGGTGATGGCGATGCGGCACGGCGTCTTGCCCCGCACACTGCACGTGGACCGGCCCTCAACGCACGTGGACTGGTCCACGGGCGCGGTGGAACTGCTCGCAGAGACTCGCCAGTGGCCCGAGACCGGGCACCCGCGGCGCGCTGGCATCTCGTCCTTCGGTATCGGTGGCACCAACGCGCACATTGTGATCCAGCAGGCGCCGGTGGAGGACGCTGAAGCCTCCGACTGGGCGGCGACGAACGAACTGGCACCTGGCATCGGATCGGCAACCGCCTCCGACCAGGTGCATGCTGCCGATGCGGCACCCGCCACAGATCTCGTATCGTCAGGTTCCGCTCTTCTGCCCGTGCCCGTGTCGGCCCGGACAGCGGCGGCTCTGCGCGCCCAGGCCGGGCGCCTTGCTCGCTTCGTCGAGGCGCGCCCTGAGCTGGCCCTTACCGACACCGCGCACGCGCTGGCCATCACTCGTGCCCAGCTCGACCACCGGGCGGTCCTGCTGGCCACCGACCGGCAGCAGCTTGCCGATGCGCTGCGCGCGCTCGGCAACGGCACGCCTACTGCCGGCACCGTCACCGGCAGCCCCTCTGAGGGCAAGCTGGCCTTCCTCTTCACCGGGCAGGGCAGCCAGTGGGCCGGCATGGGCCGCGAACTCGCTGAGCGACACACGCTTTTCCGGAACGCCTTCACCGCCGCGTGCGAGGCTGTTGAACGACACCTGGATGGTCATCTGGAGCGTCCGCTGCGCGAGGTGGTGTTCGCCGAGCCCGGCACGGCGGAGGCCGCACTGCTCGACCGTACCCTGTACACGCAGGCAGGTCTCTTCGCCCTGGAGACCGCTCTGTTCCAGCTCTTCGCCTCCTGGGGTGTACGTCCGGACCTGGTCGCCGGACACTCGGTCGGCGAGATCTCTGCCGCCTATGCCGCCGGAGTCCTTGACCTGGCGGAGGCAGGTGAACTGGTCGCCGCCCGCGCGCGGTTGATGCAGACCCTGCCCATGGGCGGCGCGATGGTCGCCGTACAGGCGACCGAGGCCGAGGTGGCACCACTGCTGAAGGGGGCCACGGGCGAGATCGCGATCGCCGCAGTCAACGGACCCGGCGCCATCGTGCTCTCCGGTGCCGAGGACACCGTCCTCGACGTGGCCGCGCGATTGGCCGAACAGGGCCGGAAGACCAAACGCCTGAAGGTCGGTCATGCCTTCCACTCACCACTGATGGCCCCCATGCTCGACGAGTTCCGAGCTGTCATCGCCCGGCTGCGTCCCCGCCCAGCCGCCATCCCCGTCATCTCCACGCTCACCGGTGCCCCTGCGAAGGACGGCCAGTTCGCCACCCCGGAGTACTGGGCCGACCAAGTGCGCCATGCCGTGCGGTTCGCCGACGCGGTCACCGCGCTGCGCGACCAGGGCGCCGAAACCCTCGTGGAGGTCGGACCCGGCGGCGGTCTGACCGCCCTCGCCCTCGACACTCTCGGCACGGACCACCAGGGCTGCTTCGCCACCCTGAGCGAGGACGGGTCAGAGGAGGCCGCCGTCCTCACCGCACTCGCCGAACTGCATGTCCGCGGCACGGACATCGACTGGTCTGCTCTCCTCGGCACCCCGGCCACGGCGATCGGTACCGAGTTGCCCACGTACGCCTTCCAGCACCAGCGGTACTGGGTAGAGCCCGAGACCGTCGCTACCGACGCCGAGGCGCTCGGCGTCCGCCCCACCGGGCACCCGCTTCTCGGCACGGCAGTCGAGATCCCCGACGACGACCACATCAGCCCGGTAAGCGACGGCGGTACCCGTGTGGTGTTCACCGGGCGGCTCGACCGGCGTGCCCTCGGTCGGCTCCTCGATCCCGGCACCGATACCGTGGTGGCCGCCGTACTCCTCGACCTGCTGGTCCACGCCGGAACCGAGGCGGGAAGCGGCGCCGTCGAGCAGATCATCATCGACACCCCGCTGACCGTGCCCGAACACGGCCACCTCCAGCTCCGTGTCCACGTCGATGCCCCCCGCCGGGACGGGCTGCGCCCGGTCGTCGTCCACAGCAGGCGGGCCGGGGACGAGGACAGCACCTGGACGCGCCACGCCCACGCACTGCTCCGGCCCGGCCTGCCCACGCCATCCTTCGACTTGCGCACCTGGCCGGCCACCGGAGCCGACGCCCCGGCGGACCTCCTCGACATCCGCGGGGTACGCGGAATACACGGCCTGGCGGAACAAGACGGCCCGCTCTTCGCCGACGTCTCCCTGCCTCCGGAACTCGTCGATGAGGCCGCGGGGTTCACCCTCCATCCCGCACTCCTCGACACCGTCCTTCGCCTCCTGGCCGGCCGCACCGGTGAGAGTGAGCGCGATCTCACCCACTGCGCCGACCTGGCCGTGTACGCCGAGGGCGCCACCGCCCTGCGGCTGCGGGCCACGCCTGTGGAGGGCGGACGCCACCTCGTGGAGCTCGCCGACCACACGGGCGAACCAGTCGCCGCGCTCGGACCACTGACCCTGGGCCGCATCGACAGCACCGTTGTCGCCGCCGCGCTCGGCACCCCCGCTCTTCGCGAGGCACGGGCGACGGAGGACGGTCCGTTCGCCCGACGGGTTGTGGGACGTCCGGCCGCCGAGAGCGGATCGCTGGCCGACCGGCTCGCCGCGCTTGGAGCCACCGAACAGCAGCGCGTCCTGCTGGACCTCGTGAAGGAGAGCGCGGCCGTCGTTCTCGGCCACACCAGCGCAGAAGCCCTCGACGAGAAGCAGCCTTTCAAGGATCTCGGTTTCGATTCCCTCAGCGCCGTCAAACTCCGCAACCGGTTGCACGACTTCACCGGCATGAGCCTCCCCAGCAGCCTTGCCTTCGACTACCCGACCCCTTCCGCCCTCGCCCGGCACCTGCGCACCGAACTGCTCGGTGAGGAAGCCGCGAACCTGCCGGCTGGAGTCGTCCCATCCGGACCTGCCGTGTCCGCGGACCTCAACGAGCCGATCGCCATCATCGCCATGAGCACCCGCCTGCCCGGCGGCGTCAACACCCCCGAGGAACTGTGGCAACTGGTTACGGAGGAGCGCGACGCGCTCTCCGGCTTCCCGCAGGACCGGAACTGGGACGTCGACAAGCTCTACCACCCCGACCC
>NZ_LAVK01000371.1 GCF_001083795.1 Streptomyces sp. SBT349 | reverse complement strand
CCCGTGGTCGCTGAAGGCGGGCGGGCTGCTGCGCGAGCAGTACGCGGCGGTCGGCGCCGCCGCGGGCGCCGCGTTCCCGTCCTCGGCGCCGTCCTCCGGGGACTCGCCGCCGTGGTCGGCATCCTCGGTGGCCTCGCTCTCCGGGAGCAGGTCGCCCCGCAGCTCGACCGGCTCCACATCGCTCCGCTCGCCCTCCGCCCCGAACATCAGCGACCCGCCGTCGGGCGCGAACGTCACCGACTCGCCCTGGAGCTGGCCGCCCGGCGGGATCAGGGACCGTTCGACCGGCTCGGGCGCCCCGCCCTCCGCGGGCCAGCGGTACATCCGCGCCGACAGGTAGCCGCGCAGCACCAGCCGCGTGCCGTCGGGCGAGAACGCGCCGTCCGTCACCCACTGGTCGATGTCGGCGACGCGCTCGAAGGTGTTGACCCCCGCGTCGGTGAGGGCCGCCGGGCCCGCGTAGAGCGCGGCACCGCCGTCCTGCTTCTTGCTGACGATGTGGACCCGGCCCGTCTCCGGATGCACCATCAGCGCCTCGGCGTCGCGCGGCCCGTCCTCGTAGACGGCCGCGTAGACCTCGGGCGTCACGGTGGCGTCCAGGAGCTCCTCGGGCTCGGGCAGGCGGTAGACCCACACCTCCTCCCAGCCGCCGTCGTAGTTGTCGCCGATGTCCCCCACGTAGAGGTCGCCCCCGGGCCCCAGGGAGATGGCCTCCAGGTCACGCCCCGCGACCCCGTCGAGCGTGACGGTGGCCACCGTCTCGCCGGTCTCCCCGTCGATCGCGTAGAGGTTGGGCGCGGTGTCCTGGTCGTTGTGCGTCCAGTACACGCCGGGGTGCCGGTGGCTGGCCGCCAGCCCGCTCGACTCCGTGATGCGCGGGTCGCTGATGGTGAACGAGGGCGGCGTGTCGGCGGCGGCCACCGCGCCCGGCGCGAGGGTCAGCGCGGCGGTCGCGAGACCGACCGCGGCACGGCGGGGCGTCATCCAGGTCGGCATGGGCCAAGCCTGCCATCAGGGCACGGAAACGAGAGACCCGCTTCCCGATAAGGATGCCCTGGGGGGAACGCGTGCTCCGAGGAAAAGATAAAGCCGTCATGAACACGCATAGCGGTCAACGGCGTTGCCAGGGGAATCCCGACTTCCTACGGTCTCTTCCCATGAGTGGAAACAGTCCAGACCTCCAGACCCCGCCCGTGGCGCCCGCGGGGGGCGCCACGGACGGATCGCCCGTCAAGGTCCCCCTGATGGCCGCCACGGCGGGCGCCGGCCTCGCCGTCATCGGCTCGTTCCTGCCGTGGGCCGAGGTCTCCATCGACGGCCTCAGCGAGACGTCGGGCGGCCTGGCCGGCGACGGGGTCTTCACCCTCTCGCTGGCCGTCCTCACCGGCGTGTTCATGATCGTCGGCCTGGTCGCCCGCAAGAGCTGGGCGCCGCTGGCCGGCGCCGTCGCCGCGCTCGCCACGCTGATCGTGGTCGGCCTCAACCTCGGCGCCGAGCGCCAGGTCCGCTCGGACCTGGAGAGCGAGGGCGCCGCGAGCGCGGACATCGACATGGTGCTCGACATGGCCGAACTCTCCACCGGCGTCGGCGTCTGGGTCGTGCTCGTCGGCGCGCTCGTGGCGACCGGCGCGGGCGCGTTCGCCGCCGCGAAGTCCCGGGCCGCCTGAGGGCGCGCGTGGCCGCGGCGTCCCCCTGGGCGCCGCGGCCACGCTTGCGTAGAGCGCACTCCACGGCGTTGGCTGGGGCGCATGAGGTACACACAGCTGGGACGCACGGGACTCAAGGTAAGCCGGCTGGTTCTCGGAACCATGAACTTCGGCCCCCACACGGAGGAGTCCGACAGCCACGCCATCATGGACGCCGCCCTGGAGGACGGCGTCAACTTCTTCGACACCGCGAACGTGTACGGCGGTTTCGAGAGCAAGGGCCGGACCGAGGAGATCGTCGGCACCTGGTTCGCCAAGGGCGGCGGGCGGCGCGACAAGGTGGTGCTGGCCACCAAGGTCTACGGCGCCATGGCGCCCCAGGGCGAGACCGTCTGGCCCAACCACCACAGGCTGTCGGCGCTCAACATCCGCCGCGCCGTGGACGCCAGCCTCCAGCGGCTCGGCACCGACTACATCGACCTGTACCAGTTCCACCACGTGGACCGGGACACCCCGTGGGACGAGATCTGGCAGGCGATCGACGTCCTGGTCCAGCAGGGCAAGATCCTCTACGCGGGCTCCTCCAACTTCGCGGGCTGGCACATCGCCCAGGCCAACGAGGCGGCGGCGCGGCGCGGTTCGCTCGGCCTGGTCAGCGAGCAGTGCCTGTACAACCTGGTGGAGCGCCGCGCCGAGATGGAGGTCATCCCGGCCGCCGAGGGCTACGGCCTGGGGGTGATCCCGTGGTCCCCGCTCAACGGCGGCCTGCTGGGCGGCGCGATCCGCAAGGAGCGCGAGGGCGGCGGCGAGCGGACCGGGAGCGGACGCTCGGCGGACGCGCTGGCCGACAGCGCCCGGCGGGCGCAGGTGCAGGCGTACGAGGACCTGCTGGAGGAGGCGTCCCTCGACCCCGGTGAGGTGGCCCTCGCCTGGCTGCTGACCCGGCCCGGCGTCACGGGACCGATCGTGGGCCCGCGGGTGCGGGGACAGCTCGACTCGGCGGTCAGGGCCGTGGACCTCGACCTGCCGGAGGACCTGCTGGCGTCCCTGGAGAAGATCTTCCCCGGCACCGGCCCCTCCCCCGAGTCCTTCGCCTGGTAGACCGCGCCCTCCCGGATCCCCCGGATCGCGTCCGCCCGGTCCTCGCCGGGCGGGCGGACGCGGGAGACCCGCGGGTCAGCCGAGTACCGCGGAGACGGCCACCGCCGCCAGCAGGAGGACGAGCGCCGCGGTCACGATCCGGGTACGGGTCTTCGCGTTCACCCTCTCACCGTACGCCCAGCCCCCACGACGCCTGCTCCACGTACCTCCCCCCGGGCCCTCCCTCGCTCCTCATCAGCACCAGCCGCCCCACGGCCCACTCCGTCCCCGCGAAGCCCGACAGCGCCTCGGTGAACGGGTCGAGGCGCGTCCGCCCCGATCCCAGGGTCAGATGCGGCCGGTACAGGTCGTGCTCCCCCACCCCGGGGCCCGCCGCGGAGGCCAGGCCCGCCAAAGCCACCGTCTGGCCCGCGACCCCGACCCACAGCGTCCGGTCGCCGAAGGTCCCGCCCCCCGCCAGGCGCAGCGTGAACGGCTCCCGCTCCCGCGCCACCCCGGCCAGGCGCCCGTACAGCTCGGGCAGCGCGGCCGGACCCCTCTCCCCGTAGAAGGCGAGCGTCACGTGCCACCCGGACCGTTCCCGCCACCGCAGGCGCTCGGCCCCCGGCAGGTCCCGCAGGTCCCGCGCGGTCCGCGCGACCTCCGCCACCGCCTCCTGTGACGGCAGTACCGCCGAGAAAAGTCTCATGCGCGTCCCCGAATCCCACGATTAGCATCGGCCGAATGAAGATCAGACAAGGCGGCCCCGACGACATCCCCCTCATCCTCGCCATGCTCGACGGCGCCGTCGAGCATGGCGAGGATGAGGGGGATGTCGTCGGGGCCGCCTTGTCTGATCTTCATTCGGCCGATGCTAATCGTGGGATTCGGGGACGCGCATGAGACTTTTCTCGGCGGTACTGCCGTCACAGGAGGCGGTGGCGGAGGTCGCGCGGACCGCGCGGGACCTGCGGGACCTGCCGGGGGCCGAGCGCCTGCGGTGGCGGGAACGGTCCGGGTGGCACGTGACGCTCGCCTTCTACGGGGAGAGGGGTCCGGCCGCGCTGCCCGAGCTGTACGGGCGCCTGGCCGGGGTGGCGCGGGAGCGGGAGCCGTTCACGCTGCGCCTGGCGGGGGGCGGGACCTTCGGCGACCGGACGCTGTGGGTCGGGGTCGCGGGCCAGACGGTGGCTTTGGCGGGCCTGGCCTCCGCGGCGGGCCCCGGGGTGGGGGAGCACGACCTGTACCGGCCGCATCTGACCCTGGGATCGGGGCGGACGCGCCTCGACCCGTTCACCGAGGCGCTGTCGGGCTTCGCGGGGACGGAGTGGGCCGTGGGGCGGCTGGTGCTGATGAGGAGCGAGGGAGGGCCCGGGGGGAGGTACGTGGAGCAGGCGTCGTGGGGGCTGGGCGTACGGTGAGAGGGTGAACGCGAAGACCCGTACCCGGATCGTGACCGCGGCGCTCGTCCTCCTGCTGGCGGCGGTGGCCGTCTCCGCGGTACTCGGCTGACCCGCGGGTCTCCCGCGTCCGCCCGCCCGGCGAGGACCGGGCGGACGCGATCCGGGGGATCCGGGAGGGCGCGGTCTACCAGGCGAAGGACTCGGGGGAGGGGCCGGTGCCGGGGAAGATCTTCTCCAGGGACGCCAGCAGGTCCTCCGGCAGGTCGAGGTCCACGGCCCTGACCGCCGAGTCGAGCTGTCCCCGCACCCGCGGGCCCACGATCGGTCCCGTGACGCCGGGCCGGGTCAGCAGCCAGGCGAGGGCCACCTCACCGGGGTCGAGGGACGCCTCCTCCAGCAGGTCCTCGTACGCCTGCACCTGCGCCCGCCGGGCGCTGTCGGCCAGCGCGTCCGCCGAGCGTCCGCTCCCGGTCCGCTCGCCGCCGCCCTCGCGCTCCTTGCGGATCGCGCCGCCCAGCAGGCCGCCGTTGAGCGGGGACCACGGGATCACCCCCAGGCCGTAGCCCTCGGCGGCCGGGATGACCTCCATCTCGGCGCGGCGCTCCACCAGGTTGTACAGGCACTGCTCGCTGACCAGGCCGAGCGAACCGCGCCGCGCCGCCGCCTCGTTGGCCTGGGCGATGTGCCAGCCCGCGAAGTTGGAGGAGCCCGCGTAGAGGATCTTGCCCTGCTGGACCAGGACGTCGATCGCCTGCCAGATCTCGTCCCACGGGGTGTCCCGGTCCACGTGGTGGAACTGGTACAGGTCGATGTAGTCGGTGCCGAGCCGCTGGAGGCTGGCGTCCACGGCGCGGCGGATGTTGAGCGCCGACAGCCTGTGGTGGTTGGGCCAGACGGTCTCGCCCTGGGGCGCCATGGCGCCGTAGACCTTGGTGGCCAGCACCACCTTGTCGCGCCGCCCGCCGCCCTTGGCGAACCAGGTGCCGACGATCTCCTCGGTCCGGCCCTTGCTCTCGAAACCGCCGTACACGTTCGCGGTGTCGAAGAAGTTGACGCCGTCCTCCAGGGCGGCGTCCATGATGGCGTGGCTGTCGGACTCCTCCGTGTGGGGGCCGAAGTTCATGGTTCCGAGAACCAGCCGGCTTACCTTGAGTCCCGTGCGTCCCAGCTGTGTGTACCTCATGCGCCCCAGCCAACGCCGTGGAGTGCGCTCTACGCAAGCGTGGCCGCGGCGCCCAGGGGGACGCCGCGGCCACGCGCGCCCTCAGGCGGCCCGGGACTTCGCGGCGGCGAACGCGCCCGCGCCGGTCGCCACGAGCGCGCCGACGAGCACGACCCAGACGCCGACGCCGGTGGAGAGTTCGGCCATGTCGAGCACCATGTCGATGTCCGCGCTCGCGGCGCCCTCGCTCTCCAGGTCCGAGCGGACCTGGCGCTCGGCGCCGAGGTTGAGGCCGACCACGATCAGCGTGGCGAGCGCGGCGACGGCGCCGGCCAGCGGCGCCCAGCTCTTGCGGGCGACCAGGCCGACGATCATGAACACGCCGGTGAGGACGGCCAGCGAGAGGGTGAAGACCCCGTCGCCGGCCAGGCCGCCCGACGTCTCGCTGAGGCCGTCGATGGAGACCTCGGCCCACGGCAGGAACGAGCCGATGACGGCGAGGCCGGCGCCCGCCGTGGCGGCCATCAGGGGGACCTTGACGGGCGATCCGTCCGTGGCGCCCCCCGCGGGCGCCACGGGCGGGGTCTGGAGGTCTGGACTGTTTCCACTCATGGGAAGAGACCGTAGGAAGTCGGGATTCCCCTGGCAACGCCGTTGACCGCTATGCGTGTTCATGACGGCTTTATCTTTTCCTCGGAGCACGCGTTCCCCCCAGGGCATCCTTATCGGGAAGCGGGTCTCTCGTTTCCGTGCCCTGATGGCAGGCTTGGCCCATGCCGACCTGGATGACGCCCCGCCGTGCCGCGGTCGGTCTCGCGACCGCCGCGCTGACCCTCGCGCCGGGCGCGGTGGCCGCCGCCGACACGCCGCCCTCGTTCACCATCAGCGACCCGCGCATCACGGAGTCGAGCGGGCTGGCGGCCAGCCACCGGCACCCCGGCGTGTACTGGACGCACAACGACCAGGACACCGCGCCCAACCTCTACGCGATCGACGGGGAGACCGGCGAGACGGTGGCCACCGTCACGCTCGACGGGGTCGCGGGGCGTGACCTGGAGGCCATCTCCCTGGGGCCCGGGGGCGACCTCTACGTGGGGGACATCGGCGACAACTACGACGGCGGCTGGGAGGAGGTGTGGGTCTACCGCCTGCCCGAGCCCGAGGAGCTCCTGGACGCCACCGTGACGCCCGAGGTCTACGCGGCCGTCTACGAGGACGGGCCGCGCGACGCCGAGGCGCTGATGGTGCATCCGGAGACGGGCCGGGTCCACATCGTCAGCAAGAAGCAGGACGGCGGTGCCGCGCTCTACGCGGGCCCGGCGGCCCTCACCGACGCGGGGGTCAACACCTTCGAGCGCGTCGCCGACATCGACCAGTGGGTGACGGACGGCGCGTTCTCGCCCGACGGCACGCGGCTGGTGCTGCGCGGCTACCTGTCGGCGCGGATGTACCGCTGGCCCGCGGAGGGCGGGGCGCCCGAGCCGGTCGAACGGTCCCTGATCCCGCCGGGCGGCCAGCTCCAGGGCGAGTCGGTGACGTTCGCGCCCGACGGCGGGTCGCTGATGTTCGGGGCGGAGGGCGAGCGGAGCGATGTGGAGCCGGTCGAGCTGCGGGGCGACCTGCTCCCGGAGAGCGAGGCCACCGAGGATGCCGACCACGGCGGCGAGTCCCCGGAGGACGGCGCCGAGGACGGGAACGCGGCGCCCGCGGCGGCGCCGACCGCCGCGTACTGCTCGCGCAGCAGCCCGCCCGCCTTCAGCGACCACGGG